>JBIOZE010000110.1:0-7772 GCA_044870745.1 Nitrososphaeraceae archaeon
GCATCCAGACCTGTTTCTAATGAGCTGGCATTATCGATAATTGCGCCAGTGTTGTTTTGAGACTCGAGTTCAGAGATATTTTCGGTAGTACTCGCATCCAGACCTGTTTCTAATGAGCTGGCATTATCGATAATTGCGCCAGTGTTGTTTTGAGACTCGAGTTCAGAGATATTTTCGGTAGTACTCGCATCCAGACCTGTGCCTTCCGGCGTCTCTCCGGCTGGTTGCATTAATTGAATATTGCTTGCATTAGTTATGGTGCCATTTTCTATTATTTTAGTAAAATTAATGCTATTCCACTTTGTTGCGTTTGCGAGAGGTCCAAGACATGATATCTTAGCCGTCGCCTTGTTGTATCCATCCTTTACGGCAGTAGAATAAGTACCAAGATCAAAAGTCCACGATGAGTAATCATTGTCTTTAATTGGCACTACTGGTTGATAAGGTCGAATATCATTTAGAATTATAGATACTTGACAATCGCTAGAAGAATTATCACTCGACACTCCTCTAAATATGAAAGTATCGTTCACACTTACATTTTCTCCAGGTGTTGGGAGTATTATCTTCACACTAGGCAATTTCAAAGCTTGACCAAGTACATTATTGTGAGGCGAAATGGTAGATAATGTGAGCAGAAACAAACCTAGAATTATGGATGTTATGGATATTAAGACAAGGGAACTCATATTTGGGAACCGCCTATATTACATAAAAGAGTGCAGCCGACTATATACAGCTAAGTGTTAAAGAAGAAGACTAAATTTGTAATAAAATTTGATTTATGATTGTAATGCTTGCAACCCGATCTAGATCGCATTCACATTCAAGTTTGAATAAGACTCGTCCTTCAATAAGCTATCGCCCAGATTCATGCGTGACAAATTCTCCAAATCAAATAAGAGAATACTTTTTTCGCCTCACAAGAATTAATAATTAATTGAACTCAATCCAACTGCGCAGGAAAAGTATATTGTGCTGTCCGTATTCTCTTTGAAACATCACCGTTGTCTGATTCACATTTACTGTACCGAGACAAGATATACATCATCAAGGATGTTATCTTGAAGCTTGTAGAGTACGGTGAACTTACTCAGACCACTTTGATTAGCTTTTGTGGTCTGAATATGAAAAAGCACAAACACATATTGGATTACCTTGAAGCTAAAAGCCTAATAACTACAGAAATACGTACGGTAGGAAAAAGGGTTTTTACCATCTACAAGCCTACTGGAAATGGGATTGAATTTTGTAAAACTGTTTTGGAACCTTATGAAAATATGTTTCCGCGCAAATTGAGGATTTGATAATCAGGAATGAAACTGTTAAAAATTTCAAATCCTAAGGTTCCTCGATCTCAAACTGAGAGGCGAATACTTTCTCCATGTCTTCTTTCATTCTAGTGTACTGATTATGGCGCCTGTTCAATGAGCTTATGATGCGATACTGTCTTAGGCCCAATACGAACCATATTCCTGAAATAATGATTACCGAACCTAATAGTACCGACAAAAAGACCCCAAAATCTCCATATTTGACAAGAACAGAAAAGAACAACGGGTGAAAGCTTAGATATATTACCAAGGCTATTGCAATGGGCGCCAAGAACAAAGCTGATGCCGAAAAGCCGACAAAAATTTTTCTCATTTTGGTCATACTTTCAATGAAACCATCTATAATCTCCAATACATTCTGACGCGAGGCGTAATCACTATTGGAGCTAGGAACATCACTCAAAGTAGTATCATGGATCTTTATGTCAAGATGATATATAAAGTCTTGATTAACATGGTTAAGTGAAACAGCTTAATTCAAAGGATTGATCAAGGAAGAATAAGTACTAACGTTCCTAACAACACCAATATGAAACATGGCAAGACCTTGTTTAGACTATCTAGGTTTTCAAAACTTTAAAAAATGATACTAGCAAGAAATATCTAAATCAATCTACGGTGCTACTTTGCAGATTTGTCGAGATCTAAATCTACGCTAGAATTAAGAGTAGGTAGGTATTAGGAATGTAGTTGAACAAATTCGCAGACTTTCGTGTACAATGCTTATATGATTCACCATATTGTAACAATGGTATGGTGGACTATCAGAAGCTTTGTTCAGATGTTATGAATTTGGAACAAAAGATCAGAATGGCAACAATTTGTGATTCTAGCGGTAAGATTATCTTCTATGATCGCAGAGAAGGTATTACCAATTTATTGACCCCTGAAGAGTCAAGAAAATCTTTAGAAATGGCCGTTAAGTCATGGAAAACAAGAAATGAGCTTGCAAATAAATTGGGAAAGGGAAAGTATGTTCTTGCTGAGTATGAAAAAATAAAGAGAATTACAATGCCTTTAGGAGATAACCATCTTCTTTATATTACCACAGAAGCAGATGCTGATCACTCAAAGATACTAGATGGTGTTCATCGTATTGAATCTAGCTTAGAATAAAGTAATACTATTCGGTATTGCTCGCTAACTAACCTCAGCTTCGTGATCCTCTTTTTTGCCATATTTGTCTCTCTCCAGAGGCTCCTCTAGTACACTACCCGCGCATACTTTCAACTAGAGGTTACAAGGATTAGTTGGTTTTTAAGGTCAGAATATAGTATCGAGATTTAGTATTGGTTGATCCTATGCAGACGAGAACAACATTTATTGGAATATACATATCATTACCAGTGAAAAATTGTATTGTCAGATAAAATAAAATGTTCTCATATCCTTGTCAAGAAGCAAAGTGAAGCTTTGACCATACTTGAGCGTTTGAGGAAAGGTGAGAGCTTTGCCAATTTGGCTAGAGAACTTTCAGTAGACAGAGGTAGTGCAAAGAAAGGTGGTGATTTGGGATTGTTTGGAAGAGGTGTGATGGTAAGGGCTTTTGAAGATGCTGCTTTCAAGCTTGGCAAGGGAGAAATTTCTGAACCAGTGAAGACAGAGTTTGGATATCATATTATAAAAAGGGCGGGTGGATAGTCAGTCAATTGCAAGAAATCCAATTGATAGAAAGTGTGCGAATAAAATCAATGGATTCTAAGTTTTGCCAAATCAGCGAATGTGTCTACTCTTGAACCAGTGAAGAAATAATTGAGTCTTAATGGATGAGTCAGGCGTTCAAATTCATTCAATCAATCTTTTCGATGTCGTTGCAGAAGAAATGACATGTTGTTAGTTCGCTGCTGTCGGGCTCAAATCTGTGTATCAAACAATCAATCATCTCATAAGATTCTGTATCCTGCACTTTCAACAGTAACTGGTATTTCGGAATAGTAGTTGCAGTTTCCTTTAATTCATTCACTATCGTAATCAGGGCTGGGTCAGACGAGTTCATGATAAAATGACCTTCAAACTTAGCGCGAGTTCCGGGAAAAAAGAATACTTCCCTAACGCTCAGTACTCTATTTGACACGATGAAGCTAACTGCCTTGCGTATTTAAATTCTAACATAAGGTGTCAATGTACACTACAGCACAGGGGTAAGACGGAGATTTGCGAGAGCATTCGTTCATGGTTCAAGGCTAATGGCAATCAAGTTTTTCCACGATCTCTTTCGAAATATATGAGGATCATGACCCTTGAGGTTTACCTTCTCAGAGACTCTTTTGGTTAGATAAAGTCCAAGTGCTCCCAATGCACGCCATATTGGATTGTCAGGATTAGAGGCATAGTAATTTAAGGCCCATTTTGCCGTTTTGTAGAAACGGGGATAACGGCGTAAGGCTTCCCGCAGTATGGACTCTTTTGAGCTCAAGAGCACATAATGCGCATGTTCGAATAATTCGTCCCTGGTAATGTATTCAGATTTTTCAATTGAAACTTTTCCTGCCCTCATAGATTCGAGAATGCAGTCAAGATTGTTCTCACATTCTAATGAATTAGTACAGCGCGCGATTGTGCTCGGTATGTGAGAATCGCTTCCGGCAACCTGTAACAATTGATTCTCCGTTGCAAATTGTCTTGCAACTAAATTAGAAATACGATCAACATTATTACTGTTGAATGACTCAATCAAGTCACAAAGAACTGCCTTTTCTCTGATACCGTTTGAAACTGCAAAAGGATGGGCTGCACAGGACAATCCATTCTGACTTTTGATTCTGTCCAGAGTTTCCTCCAAAGACATACCAGCTTCTATTTCCTCACTAATACCATATGCGAGCACATGACCTTCGTCGGCTATTGTAATTTCCTCTGCAGGATATATTTTCAAATTATTATATTTGGCATGATTGTTCTTAAATTCCAAGATCTGGTGATAACCGTCAGTTGTGTTGTGGTTTGTTACGAAAAGAGCGTTGATGCCATTGGCGTGTGCTTTTTGAAGCTGATCAGTAAAACTAGTCCCACAATCAAATGGCACTCTGTTAGAACCGTTGTGAAAATTTGAGAACAGGTTATGCGAATGTAATTCAAGAAGTATTTTCTCTGTCGTGCTGGACTACCTAAAAATTATTGTATTGTAGCCAAATATATATCAATTCTATAAATAGCGATGTAAGATGTATTATGCTGGTTACTGCTCCAGTAAAGAATTCGGATTAGTAAGAATGACTTTCAACCTTATGTTGATGTAATTTCTTCCAGGTCCCGAAAGATAATGTACATTTTTCACAAGAATACTTAAAAATATTGCGACTATACACCCATTTATTAATAGATTCGTTTTCTAAGCTACCTTCATCAGTATTTCTTACATTAAAACGAATAAGTTTTCGGGATATTCTAACCAACGTGAATTCAAGGGAGGAGAGTACAGCAATTTAAACTAATCAATAGTACGACGTGCAATTAACTAAAACTTTGAATCATCTTGAATGTATAGTCGACTCAAATTTGTCTACAATATTCAGGTAAAAGATTCGAATGTATTATTATCACAGGAAATTGCTAATCTCAAATTTACTTCTAATTGAGAAATGAAAAAATAATTTACTCAGGTTATTATTCTATTCTAAAAAATGAGTTAGGTATCGTTACCTTTATGATGACTGCGATCTTTGTGTCAACTTACTAGATAAAAATTAGTGTCTTACAAAAAACGAAACGTGTTTACAAGTTGTATTCGATTTGTAAGATGCGAATACAAGTATCGAATACTAACCTATGAGTAGTAATTCTTTAGTTATTGAAAATGGTTGAATTTTGAAAATATTTTATGTTAATAGTGCTATTTTAACTTCCGATAATTCATCGACATAATTTTAAAGAGTTGTTTGACCTTGTCAGTATTCAGGTTCACGATTGGACAAAAAACTACTCTGGCGGTCCTCACTATGTGATTTAATATAGGTCAAATCAACTTGACACTATTAGTTTTCGATAATATTTCTGAGAAGCCCTTAATATCGCTGAATAAAGGTACTTGATCGGATAAGGCAGCATGAATACAATTGAGGAAACTAAACCTAATTGTAAATTGTGCTTTTACGTTCTATTGCTAGGTTTGTTATCAGCCGAAATTCTTTTTCCATTGGCTGCTTTTGCAGCAGATTTAACTGGTACTGATAGAGATGACACTCTTTATGGTACTATGGCTGATGATCTAATTGAAGGTGAAGGCGGAAAGGATAGTCTATATGGTAACGGAGGGGCAGACAAAATTAACGGTATCTCAGGAGATGATTTGATACAAGGAGATCCTGGCGATGATGCACTTAATGGGAATGAAGGAAATGATATAATACTGGGTGGTTCTGGTTCAGATAAAATAAGTGGTGGAGACGGAGACGATTATTTGGAATCAAGTTTTGTCATTGGCTCTACCTCCATTAGCGATGGAAAGTCCGACGCTCTGACATGTGGCCCCGGAATTGATACCGCATTCATA
Organism: Nitrososphaeraceae archaeon; assembly: GCA_044870745.1. Classification (GTDB taxonomy): domain Archaea; phylum Thermoproteota; class Nitrososphaeria; order Nitrososphaerales; family Nitrososphaeraceae; genus TA-21. The sequence goes on from JBIOZE010000110.1 coordinate 5,827, forward strand.
AATCCATTAGACGGTGATACTGCCTCAGCTGATTGTGAAATAGTAGTTTCGACTCCATAATAACTGTCTAATGTAAGCGTGTATCGTGTTGAGGCTACAATTGATGAATTGACTTGAAGTACAACGTATTAATTCGCTCTTTCTGAATGTTAGTTATGGAAGATTTGGATTTTGAATATCTATTAGTTGATGGGACTAGAATCAGATACATTGACCAGAACAAGAATGGACAACCTGTGATTTTTATTCATGGCTTGGGTGGTTCTATTGAGAGTTGGGCCAATAACATTGGTCAATCAATATCTAGTGAATTAAGAATTATCGCCATAGATCTCCCCGGATTCGGGTTGAGCGACAAATCTAAAAATAGATATTCCATCGAATATTATGCTGATTTTGTTACGAGATTTTTGGAGGTAATTAAAGTAAACCGTAAAGTTACTCTCATTGGTTCGTCTTTAGGAGGTCAAATAGCTGCCGAAGTAGCAATAAGGAAGAGTGAGATTGTTTCTAAAGTTGTTCTTATCAGCCCGGCAGGCGTCGCGCCTAAATCTTTTAAGGGCACATCATCCTTGCGCAAATACGTTAAAATCCTCAGAGCCAAGTCTCCCGAAGAGATTAAGGAAATTTTGTCATCGATAGACAATATGCCAGTTGAGGACTCGTACGCTAATGTTATTCATAAAACACTATCAATTCCAGGAGCAAAAGCAGCTTTTCTCTCTGCTCTTAATGAAAGTGGCCGAGCCCCAAGATTCACAAAATTCATAGCCGATACAAATTTGACGGTTTTAGTAATATGGGGAAAGGAAGATAAAATTATTCCTGTAAGGTATGCAAAACCTTTCGTCAATATTTCCAACTGCAGGTTATTAGTTATTGAGAGCTGCGGACATAGACCTCATGTAGAAAGACCGAAATTGTTTAACAGGGTTGTTTATGATTTTGTTTATCAAGGCCTCTGAAAGTAGGTCTGAATATTGTCGTTATTAGTAACGTGAAATTATATTCAATTTGAGAATTAGTCAACAATTTTTTTAAGTAATAATGAGTACTTAAACTGGAAAATTATAAGAGGAAAAAACTAGGTGTTTGATATAAGAAAAATTCATAGAGTTATTTGTCAGTGAGCAAATTCAGACAATACTTATAATAACTAAATCAGATAGATTTGCATGAGATCATTTTTCAACTTATTACTACTTCTAACTTTTCTGATCGTCGTATCAGGTTCACTTTCGTATGCTCAAGAGGCACCAGAGTCAACAGTGGCTGCCAAGTCAGATGGCACACTAGGAATAAAAATAATTTCGCCACCAAATGACAAGAGAGTGCCGGAGGGAAGTCTTACTATTTTGGGAACCTCAACTGATACCGAAAACATGAATTGTACTGTTTATGTTGATTGGAATAACTTGAAACCATTCCAGAAAGCGAAAGCGACTGGACCATATGGAAAAGATGATTTTTCGTCATGGGCTTTTACTTATTCCTCTTCCTATCACGATATCAAAAATGGTACCAACAATCTCACTTCAAAATTAGAATGTCAGGAAGGTTCAGTACTTACTACCAAATGGAATAGTATCAACGTAACAGGGGTACGTGATGAAGAGCCTCAATTACTCAACTCATTACCAAATGATTCTGCAGTCAGTGTCAAGATTTTACCTCAACTGTCTTCTCATGTTAACCAGGTGGTAGTAAATGATTCCTCGGAAAAATTCTTCAAACCAGCCGCATCTAAAAAGGAGCCAGTAATAAACACGATGCACACCAACGTCAAACTTGCTAACCCAATTGTAGCCGTAGGTAATTCACAGAGCATGATTGTCAAGGCTGTAGATGCAAAATCATTTAGACAAATATCGGGTGCCAATGTACAGATTAGAATGACAGATGGTATCAAAAACATAGAGCATCCCGGAGTGACCGATTCGAATGGG
>JBIOZE010000111.1:0-6872 GCA_044870745.1 Nitrososphaeraceae archaeon
TTGGAAAATAAGGTTTGCCCCAGGAATGTTTTACAACTAGTGTCCGGAACCCTTTATATCGACCACATCTACTAATCCGATCCAAGCCTTGGCAGATAGACTTTGGAAAAACAAAGTTACAATAATCTCAGCCAGTGTTGTGACAGCATTAATAGTCGTAGTCGTTGCATTGCTCGCAATTCAACAACAACAAATACAACTACCGGAACAACAAGTTTCAGAACAGCCTGAAAGTAACTTAACCATTCCTCAAACAAATATCAGCAGCAGTAACACTAGCAATACTAATAATAATAATATTAATAATGCCATACCATTGGAGCAATCAGAGTTAGTGATGCCAGATATGATGGAAAATACGACAAATACTATCGATGAGAGTGAACGACAAGATAACGAGAGCGAGGAAGATGTCATGAGAGGGCATCTCGAAGAGGACATACTTGAAAGACAAGCGCAACTTAATGCAAACATTAACTAATTTGATAGAATTAATAAAAAGTCGTTCGGGGTCAGTCTGCCTCTCATAAACGGTTTCCATCAATAACCTTTGAGCGTGCGGAAGTTAATAAACGCAGCATATACTTCGAAAATAAACACATTTGCTAACTCATTTTGATAGCCTATGATCAACAAATGGTGAATACAAGACCTAAAAGAAACTAGATAAGATTGATACTCTTAAATTCTAATTGAGATATTCCTGCATTTCCACATTTAGGTATGATATATTACATCTGAGCTGAGAGATAAAAACCCCTTGTTCTTTATGAAAACACAATCTCGCAAACCCATTTTTCGAGCTTGACTGGCAAAAATCATTTGCTGAATGATTATTGAATACATAATATTCTGAAACATAGATCCATTTTCAGACCTAACTGGAACAACTTTCAATTTCAGTTTCGATAGCATTTTGCGTATTTTACTTTCATAATCATTTTCTTTGGTCATGTTCTTTTCGAAAAGGAAAACGCAGTCATTTGTACTTAGACTAAATAATGGCGCATGAAAAAATTCGTCTATGCTGTGTGCATTAGAATGGAAACCGAATATCTCGTTTACCTTAAGTTTCCCGTAAAGGGCACACGGAAATAGAAAATCGTTTGCAAGAAATACATACAGGCATTTATTGAATATGATATTAGCATACTCTTGAAGATTCTTCTTGCATTTAAGAAAAATTGAAGGGATCAAGCTAGTGTTAACTTCTTTAGTAACTAATCCCATGCACATTAAAGCTGATGCGGAAAATGTCAAGGTACCCGAAGTTAGTTGACTCGAAATCGGGACCTCAATCCTAATCACATCCTTACAAGTCATTGCCAGAGGGCTATTATGATCCGCAGTAATAGCAGTTGTTTTGATGTTATGCGAATTCATGACCTGCGCTGCTCGAATGTTAGCAGAGGTTTTACCTGATATGGAAACAAAAAATACCTCATGTCTTTTAGCAATCGAGGGAAAAGTAATTATCTCAGACGGTGTGAAGCTCAGCGACCGGAATCCTGATATGTAAGACGACAATAATCCGGATACGTATGAATCGCCACTTCCTACAAATATGCAACGTTCAGGGTTTCTTAGCTTTGGCAAATGTAAAGATGGTAAAATATTTCTTTGTAAGTCAATTTCAAAATTCATAGTTTCAATCGAATTCATAGTGTCATTTTGATTACATGCTTGAACTATTCAGTTTTGCGCTAGTATTGCTTAAGCTCAGAAGGGATTAATTAGTACAATATGATTATCAGGTGTGTGAAGGATTACTACAAGGCATTGAATTTAGACAGAGATGCCTCATTTCAAGAAATTAAGATATCATTTCGAAAACTAGCTCTGAAATATCATCCAGATAAAAACAAGAATTCAGAAGAATCAAAAAAAACATTTATGAACATTGTGGAAGCATACGAAGTGCTTTCAAATGAATCTTCTAAGAAAAAATATGACCAGTCTTTTATCACTGGGACATCAGAAAGTCGCCTAATGCCTAAGTGGTCACCCTCTTCTGATTTTAAAACTATATACAGTTATTCAAATCTAAAAAGTAGTTCTGAACGTGGCGGAATGTGGGATATTAGCCAAACAGCAAATAGGGGAATGTGGAAGGCAACGGCCGTACTATTCGTTGCCTTGGGCATAATTTCCATACTTATTTTTATATTGAGCTAATTCGTTCATACTAATTGTGTCGATAGACGTTCATGTTCTCCTCCTTAACTTAACCAACTTATAGGCGAAGAAACATGCAAAAATCAGATTTGGGATAGAAAAGAGCAAAAATATCATAGAGAATGTTACTCCAAAAAGAACAAAACCGAAAATAGAGACCCCTGTAGCTATACCCAGCAGAATTTTCAGCTGCAAACTTGTTACTGCCAACTGCCTAGATTATTCAAGACCACTATAAAAGCAAGATGAATGAATTAGGGCATGATTTTTTTGTTGAAAAAACTATCAAAACATACTTGGGGGTCAAGCAATCTCCTATGACTCAGATAGTAGTGATAGTTCTTTCATTTTTTAACCACAATCTAACATTTCATGCTATATTTTATTATTTTATGATGTAAATACATGCAAAGAATTCCTATTAGTACGAGATTGGGGTTCGTTCCCATGTTGGACACTAGGTATATTTGCTCTCAGGCTTTTTGCCAAATACATAATTCGAGCCTTAGATTTACTTGTTCACAAGCGATACTGTTAACGAGTAAGGCCAACGACCTTGTCTGATGCACTGCTCCTTTTTTTCAAGTTTTGACTTTATCTAGACGGGTAACGGATCAATCATGAGTGCTAATATACTAATTTGAAGGATACCCCACGCAAATACTTCACATTTTGAAAACTATCGTACAAATATCTTGATCAATTTAACTTTCTCACCGTGACATTGGAGGTCTTGAAAACCTGTTATTGGCATCCATATGATATTCAATAGCTAAATTTGGATCCTTCTGTTTTCCTGTTAAAATTCCTATTACGATATCATCTCTCTTAATTACTTCTTCATTCCTCAGTTTTTTAATTCCAGCTGGAACCGCGCCCGAGGCCATTTCACAGTCGAAGCCATTGAGACCAACTATTGCCATTCCATCACTCATTTCTTTATCAGTTACTTCAATAACTACTCCCCTAGTGAATTCTAATGCCCGCAGAGCCTTCATCATGTTTGCAGGTCGTCCAATTTGAATAGCTGTGGCTTTCGTTCTAGGTCTAGATCCACTGATATCCATATTTTGGTAGTACTTATTCAAAAGATCATAGTCCGGTTTACCATTGTTCCACTCAAGCCTTTTTCCCAGAAATACGCCATTAGTTAACTCATAAAATGTATTAGCACCAACAGCATTTACTATTAGGAGTCTAGGTATCTTCTTAATCCAACCCCATTCGTATAGCTCCATTAACGCTTTTCCACAGCTAGAAGTATTTCCAAGCGCGCCTCCAGGATAGACTATCCAGTCAGGTGAGTTCCAATCAAGATGCTCTAAGGCTCTATAGATGATAGTTTTTTGACCCTCGATTCTAAATGGGTTAATTGAGTTCACTGTATAACCTCCATCGTTGGACGCGACTTGAAGCGAGTATGATAGAGCATCGTCAAAATTTCCATCTATCTGTACTACTTGAGCTCCAAATTGAAATGCCTGCCCAAGCTTCCCTGGAGCGATATCCTCTTTAGGAACAAAAACTTCGCAGTGCATATTCTCATTAGCTGCATACATTGCTGCAGAAGCGGAAGTGTTGCCGGTAGATGCACAAATAAGATTTCTTATTCCCAGCATTCTAGCATGCGTGACCGCTGTCGTCATGCCATTGTCCTTGAATGATCCACTTGGATTATATCCTTCAGGTTGCAAGAAAAGATTTTCGCTATTCATATCAGCATACTCTGAAACTTTGCTCATTTTGTATGGCTTGGATTGCCGCCCTTCAGATCCATCCATTGAAACCAATATCCTTGAGCATTCTTCAAAGTTCTCCGTATCAATATTTGGAAAGTTTATGAGTTCACGGAATCGCCATACACCACTCTCGTTGAAAATATTACCTTTTGGATTTCGTCTCTCATAAAATGCTTCAGTTAGTTTTTTTTGGGGCTTATTAGGATAAATGATATCTAAAAATGATCCGCATTTACAAGTATAGATTGCATTTCTTATCTCATAAATTAGACCGCAAGATGGGATTATGCATTTCTTAAACGGATAGTCTGGCATTAATACGCCTTTTGCGAATTCATATTTAGACGTTTATAGTAGATCCTGATGATAGATCACCTTGCTCCCCCTCAACTGGGAAGGCTCCGCAAGTATGACAATATCGCCTCGATCTCATAATAGCTGCATAGCAAAAAGGACATTTAGTAGAATAGTTTCTATCAGCGTAAGGTGGTGTGAAAAAGGATCGGTACAGGGTATAGTAATACATTTGCTCTTTTGTACTAATGACAACACGCTCAGCTAAGCTTTGCCTTTTATATTGCTCGAACGCCTTGTCACTAATCATTCTCTCAATTATCATAGATACGGAGTCCATTTTTGAACCATGTTCTAGTGCCATTTTCCTACGCCAGATCAAATCTCCCAGCTGGCTTTCAAAAGTTGTTCTCAAAATATACTTACCCCATTTGTTGCCCATATTTTCTCCAATCTTTTCCTGACAATCAAGAGATTTGGCAAAACTTATGAAGGGTTCATCCAAGTATGGAGTATGAATATTCATAGAAAGGGCTGCACCGATATCCTTCGAAGCGAAATTCATATTTTCCCACAGGTCAAGCAAGACCTTCTCAAAAACTTGAGGTTCGGAATAGTATCTAAGGAGGTAATTGTAACCTGCAAATAGCTCATCAGCTCCATCCCCAGTTACCACGTCAGAATATCCTAGACTTTTGAGCTCCATAATCCCTGCATAGAGAACACTAGAGTTTCTAACTTCTATTGGATCGAATGTTTTTAATATTTTTATTACGTTTGATGCCAACGACTTAAATTTAGGGAAATCGATATGGACCTCTATGTGAGATCTACTGTACTTTTGAGCCACAAGCCTAGAATGAATAAGGTCTTCTGAAATGTCTCCGAATGAAACTACCACTGTCAACTGAGGTTTTATAAGGCTACAAATGATAGTACTGTCAAGACCACCCGATAAGAGCAAAGGCATATGTATATATTTTGAGGCGACTTGGCGCAGAATACTGGCTAGTTCACTCTCATGATGACTAACTCTCATTTTCGAATGTTATATAGTATAGTCCAGTTCTTAAATAGACAGCATAGTTTTATTCCAGCGGTGTAACAACCTGAGCGTTCTGTTCAAGCAATTGCATCCCTTCTGTAGTGATATGATAATGTTTTGAGCTCTTTTTTACGTATTGAACCATTCGCTCCAAGTGATAATATATCGAGCCAGTCGACAGGGCTGTAGCATCCTTTATCTCAGAGAATCCAGCAGACCCGTTCCGGTCAGCTATTGCTTTTAGAATCTTCATTCTAGTTCTTCTTGCCCTTAGCTGAGTTTCACCGGTCATTGGCGTCCTTATGTGGAAAAAAATATTTATCCTTTTCCCTAGAAGTTGCCTCAATGAATTGAGTTTTCGGATTCTTAGTAGTCGTCTAAGTAGATGGAATTCAAAAGCCTCCTGATTCTTATGTTGCGTAATAATTATATGAGTATACTGCAGAAATCCGTTTGTGCCCATTGATCCGGTCTGTGGCATAGAAATGGATGAAATTCTTGCCACTATTTTAGAGCATCGTGGTAAGAAGTATTATTTTTGTTGCGAGGGCTGCAAGGGAATATTTGCTCGAAAACCTAAAAAATATGTCAAATAGTTAAGTTTTGTTGAATATCCACGTATTCTTCGTTCATAGACTAATTATGCAAATTTGTTCAATTTGTCATGACGATTTGACAGGATCTTACTTAACTTATTGCTACGTCGAAACTTAGTATTCTTGTCCTGTCCTAATATAGAAATAATTTGTACAAAGTGTGGAAGCCTAGCAAATAGATCACTTTATCTTAAATCAGTGAAAGATATGTTAAAACCAACTAATAATCGGTGCAGAAATTGTGGTGTCCCCTTAAGTCACGTTGATTTTACTATTTCAATCGAAAAAAGATAGTATCATATTCACTCGCTCAAATTGGTGCCAATTTCAAATCTCTGCGTCTGGCTGAATGAAAAAAGACATCGATCACTCGATCCTATGAACTTAACTTGTTATTAAGAACATTTGACACGTCAATAGAACTAGAGACGATGATTTTTCCCACCTTTTCTTTATGATCCTGATCGAAGAATAAATAATTACCTAAAGTAGTAAAGGTATATTCAACAGTCGCTCCAAAAGGGACAGTACCGCTGAGTAACTTTGAACCCGTAGTACTATTGATCAATTCAATGCTGTGTTTATTAATTGGATCTAAATTTATCCAAATTGCCTTAGTATTATTCTTGATATTGAAAGACAAAAGTCGTGCATTTGGATCTACGTTTAAGTTATCGTAAACATTCGTATATCGTCCCTCCCTATTTATGACTATGTAAAGAGTTCCATATGAAAGATCGCCTATTTTGCTTACGTTACCACCGTAGGAGTATCTACTAGTTTTGTCTGATGTGGAGATAAAAGATGTCATTGATGAAGAAAGTCCGTCTGAGCTATCATTATGATGCTCTGAAACACGTCGGTCTATTCCACAGTTGGTAGAATATCTTCCATGACATGATACACAACCAATTGTGCACTCAAATCCACTATCAACTGACAATAGGCTCTTTGAAGTTCCTGAGTCTGAACCAGTTCCTGAGTCTGAACCAGTTCCTGAGTCTGAACCAGTTCCTGCAGCTC
>JBIOZE010000112.1:0-11558 GCA_044870745.1 Nitrososphaeraceae archaeon
CGCTTAACAGCCAAGGACACACGAGAATGTGTCAATTCGATATCAATAAGATTTATTCCCAAGGATAAGGAGTTGCCTAAAGTCATACATGGCTAAAGATAGTAGTACCGGTATTCATTCCAAAATTGATAAGGACCTTGAAATCGCAACTCTTGCCAATGGATGTTTCTGGTGCACAGAAGCGATATTTTCTAGAGTTAAAGGTATAAAGTCTGTCATACCTGGATACTCTGGCGGAAAAACAAGTAATCCTTCATATGAGCAGGTTTGCACAGGAATAACTGGACACGCAGAGGCGATTCAGATAGAATATGATCCAAAAATTATTTCTTTTGAAAAGATCCTCGATATTTTCTGGCATACGCATGACCCAACGACTCTTAACAGACAAGGTAATGACGTAGGGACAATGTACCGATCTGCGATCTTTTATCACGATGAGAATCAGAAGAACATTGCTGAAAGAACAAAAAAAGAGCTTGAAAAAGAAGGTGTTTTCAAAAATCCGATTGTTACTGAAATTATTCCGTTCTCGAATTTCTTTCCAGCAGAAAATTACCACAAGGAGTATTACGAAAATAATCGCAGCGCACCATATTGCAGTTTTGTAATAGATCCTAAAGTACAGAAACTCCTTCAAAAATATGGTGATGAAATTAAACGAGAATACCTGTGATTATTCCTGATATATCACAAACATAATAAACGAAACACACAGATAAACGACACTCAGTAATGCGGTAAGGCATAAAAGAACTAATATGAATGAAAGCCGGTTAATCAACTGTGGGTAGCCAGTCATCTATTAACAGACCAAAGGCCGAAGATATATCCTCGATAATCAGGAAATCGCAAGCCAGAGTGTCAAAAGCATTAGTGGGAAAACCTCAATTTTTCCTATCTAACGTTGAAACACAAGATACCTTGAAATTATTTGCCAAGAACAAAACTAATTTGGTGATTCTAAATGTTGACCTTGTTGCTTCAACTAAACTTTCTATGACACTTTCTTTAGACAGACTCGCAATGATCATTCAAGCATTTAATCAGGAAATGTCTCTCGTGATCAAAGAATTTGGTGGATACATTTTAAAATATGTTGGGGACGCAGTACTTGCATTTTTCTTTGTTCCTGAAGATCAATCCGAAAAGAGGTATTCAGTTGTTAATGCATTGAACTGTGCTAAATGCATGATTCAGGTCGTGCTAAAAGCGATGAATACTGTTTTGGCTAAACATGACTATTCTGAAATCAGTATTAGAATAGGGTTAGACATTGGAGAAAATGCAGTTATTCAGAGCGGGTGGGATTCTCATTCGCGTATACGAAATTTAATGAAAAACGATACAAAGACCATTAAGGAAAAGCAATCCATCATCAAGAAACCAGTATTTGACATATTGAGTTACACTGTAAGTATGGCGGTAAAAATGACTGCCCTGGCGAATCCTAATCACATAGTAATTGGTGGACTTGTTTACGATTTATTAGATGACCGTCAAAGATCTTTGTTTGACCATACTGATGTCAGTCCTGAAATATGGAGCTATGTATGCAAGGGTATTGAGGGAAATATCTACAAAGTTTATACAAACAGATAATTCGCAATCGAATTTGTTCAAAAAATTCTTTAACAAATTCTTCAAGGCTGTTCAGCTTGGCATGCGCGATTTAATTTTATTTGCGGAAGGGAAAAGTCAAATTGACGTCCCTGCTCTATTGAACCTATACCAAAAAATTACTACTAAGTACAAGAATTTCTTAGACTGTTTTGTCAATCGGCATTTCCTTCTGCGATAACTAAAAAAGTAAAAGTATTGATCGGATTCAGATGGCACTAGATGATTGAATAATAAGCGAGATTGACGAAAAATTATGCCGAACAGTTTTACCTAAATCAATTCAAGCGAACTGTCGATTAGGTTAGCGTAAAATTCCACTTGGTTCCCTTCCGACCCATTCCAAACTTGTCGAATACGGAGTTCAGAATTTAGTCAGGACCGGTTACAAGGCTGGTAAACAATAAGTTAAACTATTGAAACCAATTACATTCCTAAAGCAGGTTGAAAGGTATTGAAGACTCGGCCATATCTGATACAATTCATATCGTGAACGGATGGAAGAGCAAGAACGGTACTGAGGTACACTATACTTATTAGAATGTCTGAAATTCATAGAATAGTGTTTTCAAGCAATTTACAAGTAGAAAGAGCGATCAGGTTGGCTGCCTTATTCCTGATAGTTATCTCAGGATTGGCATTTCTAACAACAACTGTCATGTCGGCCTCAGCACAACCACCAGTCACAGAGACGAGTGCACCAGGAATGTTGACAAATGAATATTACATCTTTACTCAGGAACTAAATGCTGACACGGAGAAACTTGGTATACCTACTTCGGTGTATACGGTAACAAACATTCTAGTCCACATGGGAGATACTGTTACTATTCATTTTTACAATACTGCAGTCAATGTTGATGATAGACACACATTTACAATGCAATCACCGTACGACATGAATTATGATCTGGCTGGAGGGGAGGATACAACATTTAGTTTCACCGCCAATACAGTTGGAGGCTTTACCTACTACAGTACTTATGATATACCTAGCATGATAGGGCATTTAGAAGTACTGCCATAGAAGTTCTATTAAGATAAGTTAGGTATTTCTAAATGTATCACTAAAGTCAAGGATTGATAAATACTTCTCACCAAAGAGAATGACAGTTTCTACCAGTAGTGTAATTAAAGGATTCGAAAAGGTTAAAGAATATTACGAGATAGGCGGGCCGACTAGAGGAAGCGTGGAAATAAGTAAATAAGGTTACATTCAGATAGCGTAACGGACATCATGATGCTTTAGACTTAGACTTCAGATTTAGGTCAATCTATAGCTCAATTATGCAGTATCATGTAGATTTCTTAACCCATAAATGCCCTAGTTAATGATATGATCAGGAATGAGTTTCTTTCCGGAGTGGTTTGATCGATTAGTGACTCTTATAACTCCAACAGTAATCATAGCAACAATAGGAATCACTATTTCTCTTATTACATTTTTCTATCAAAGAAAGCAATTACAACTAAGAGGTCTAATTGAAGTTATGAAGGATTTACATCTGCCAGCCCATAGAGAAGCAAGAAATATTATTTATCATGGGGAGAGGGCTATCTCCAAAGAGCGATTTGGGATTCTAGGGTTAGAACCTGGGGATACAGAGCAGGCAATCAAACTCAGTCAAGATATCATTCGAAACGATCTAAACAATGCAGCAACCCTTATTCGGCACAAACTTATGAATGAGTCTATTTTTCTTCAAGAATATTGGTGGATCGTTTTGCGAACTTGGGATTCGCTTAAGGTTGACATTCTCGCTAGGAGAAACATTAACGATGGTTCTTCTGAATATATGCTTAGTCTGGAGAAGCTAAAGGATAAGGCAGAAAAATATGCAGGTAAATATCACCGAAAGGACTTTGAAGATTACAAGAAAAAATATCGTCCAGACTCAAACCAGTGAATGGAAATGGAATAAATGACTAACCTCACTCGATAACCGGAGAAGATACAATGCATTAGCTTCAATGATACTTTTTCTTTTTAACCCACGAGAAATCCTCTTAATTAACATATCGATAGTCTGATTTAGTAACACTATGTTCATTTCCTTAGGAACTTTACAAGCTTATAAATACTTTATATAGTAAACAATAAAGCAGCCGCGATTTACGAATAGACAAGGAAATATGCAGGGATCATTGACTACTTATCTCGATAATTCCTTTCATCGAATCGGGATGATATTCACAATGATATTCCAATATGCCGCTAGAGTTTGAATTGAAGACGAACTCAGTATTTTTACCAGCTTTTACACTTTTGCTACCTGCAATTTCAGTTCCATTCGTCCCAATTATCAATTCGTGTTTACTGTCTGTAGGGTTGTCAATCTTGATACTATAGTCAGTACCTGGTACCAAATGAAGAGTGGGATTTATTCCATGACTTGCGTTTTCCCACCTATATGTCCCGTTCGTCAATTCTAGTGCGTTCATAACGATAGAGTTGCTATCTTGATTATCAGCAGCAGATTCGCTTGCAGATGATGAATCAGTTGTTTTTTCTGAAGTGCTCTTTGAGGCAAATATCGATTTTGTAAATAAGTTCGAAGGATAACTCGTAATAATCAACAGCATCGAGATAATGACACAGGAAATCAGGATCTTTTTGTCAATAAAGGGTTTACCCATTAGAGGATATCCAGCTCTGTTTAATATTAATATGGAGACAAATCCCAACTTTGGAACCCAAATGTGAAACTAAGTATTTGGGAGATCTAAATAACTAAGTTTACACAAGTCACAGATATTACAGACTAAAGAAGATGAAATAGATATTATAGGAGTAATTAGGGTGTGGTGCTTTACAGCTTTTCAACAGGATACCTACCTTCAAAAAGGAGTCAAAATATGTCCTGTGACATTTTTTTCTATGCAACTACTAGCTATGTGGAGATCTCATGGCTATTGCATTTTATTTTTATTCCTACTCCTAAATAGTCTGGCTCTCCTAGTTTCGGGCTTTTCAGAGAATGAATGTGGGATAACTGAAATCCTCTCCATTGTCGGAATTTTAGAACGAATAGCAACCTGTATTTCTGCAGAGAGTAATTCTATCTCTTTTAATGGCTTATTCCCATCAACTTCTACATGAACTTCAGCTTGGTTTATCATTCCCGCTGAACGCAACAGGACTGACTTAATGGTTATTTGCTCGTCTCCGAATCTTTCTTCAATGATTTTCTTTATTAGATCGGTCATTTTCGGACTCTGCCATGCGTCAACTAGAATGAGTGAAGATTGTCTCAAAGATATGTAAGCTACTGAGAATATGTATCCTGCAATTATCATTCCTCCTATTGCATCCGCCTGTAAGAAACCAAATTGAGTTGCAATTAATATGCTAAAGAATCCTATTACTGATGCGGACCCGTCCTTTATCGAGTTCTTGGCATCAGTCTTCAAAGATAGAATCTGATATTTGTTGGCAATGACTCGCATCTGAAATGCTCTATACAAGGATATACCGCTAGCTACCGCCAAAACCGCCATTGTAAGTTCAGGATGCCTAATGTGATCAGGATGAATAAAGGATTCATAAGAGTGATAGAGAATAACCGAACCAATTACTATCATTCCAATAGCTGCAAGCATAGCTGCAAAAGTCTCAACCTTGTGATATCCAAAATGAAACTTTTTGTCTGGAGGACGCCGGGCAATACGCAAACCAATAAGAACTATGAAGGAAATCATGGCATCGGACATGGAATCAATCCCATCTGCGGTCGCAACAACACTGCCGCTAATGTAGCCCATGATCAATTCAACGATTCCAATACTGACAAGCGTGACAACAGAGATCTTTGCTATCCTTTGACCAGCAAGTATTCCTTCGTTAATTATAGAAGGAGCGAATTTGCTGTCTTTTTTGCTCTGGGAAACATCTGCATACGAGTCCGATTCCGAGTCAGAAGAGCTTTTCTCGGGTTCATCCAATCTTAAATTTGAAACTTAATACGAACAGATACTATTTAAGGATTGAAATAAAGCATGTCATGACCTTGTTTAGGACCCCTTTTATAGTCTTTAGAACCTAGGACTAGCCACATTTATCCATCTGCAGGTAACATTTATGAAGTCAACTGGGAATTCTGTATGGAACAATGTTATAGTAGGTTAATAAGTTCAATTAAATTATCTCACGCCACGATTACCGCCTTAATTGATTAATTTGGCAGTATTCATGCATAAATTCAGCAACAAACCTTCCGGCCCATCCATTATACGGGTTTAGTTCTTGTCCTATCCCACCAATATTTGTTGAGTAATACTTTCCTGAACATCGTACATAGTATACGTCATTGAAGTATTAATCCACCTTGTTAATACTAATTGTTCTCTAATTTGCTAATTGCTTTAATAGTACCTATTGGTTCCCTATAGATATACCAATGTCCTCCTGGCTCTCTAGGATACTATTTCCTAATAAAAACAAGAACGTACCTGATAAATGCGCTCATTGTGGTCAAAAGTTTGATAAATACGATGAACTTGTAGCTCACGCAAGACATGTTCACCATGATACTGTTGTGAAATGCCATGACTGTGGGAAAGTATTCATACATGAAAAAGATCGATTACATCATGTTAGAGAGGAACATGAACAGAAGGTGGATTACCGGACTCATAAGGACTCGTACAAAACAAAGAAAATTGGACCTCCGCAAGATCAGGTAGATGAAAGCACCAAGAACTTTGGCGACAATTTCTAAGACTTTAGATTGGTTAGATCAATTGTTAGCGATGATCTGCTGGTTCAAGTAGATTCCGCAGAAAATCACTAAATTTGTTACCTCTCATCGCCTCGTCGTACAATTAATTCAATCATATAAACATCTGAGTCTAGAACCTGTCTTGAGACCACGAGCAAGAGTCTGTAAGCTTACCATACCTAGTAATCTTATTATTCATTTTCTCTTTTCAATCAAGCCGTTGATATATCCTGTTTCAAGCATCAAAAGTGAATAAAGCATGTTCGCTATATGAGTCTGTACTATTGATTGTATGCCTACATCATTCTCCCCTACGTTCATTTCAGTAATGTATTCAACCTGGGTACAGGTTTTTCCAGATATTACCAATCTGAACTTTTCGATGATTTGAATTGGACTTTGCTGTGTGGTTGTCTGGAATGTGATTTCCTTATTTTCATTGTCAATTACGAGACTCCTAGTAACTCCAATAAAGTATTCCGGAAAGAGTTTTTCTAGACGTGTATCTTTAAGAGCACGGTATACTATATCCAATGGAACCCGCAAATTAATGATCTTAGAAATCACGGACATGCTCTTGCAGTCTTATCTGATCGTCTTTTAATTAGGTTATAAAGCTAGTAGATTGCCCTTACTATGACTAGCCTATGTCTCAGGCTTTGATTTATTGAATTTTGAAGCGCAAGCATCACAATATCGTTCAAGAATGACAGCTCCTTCAGTTTTGAAAAATGCAGTCAGAGTTGCTACGCTTCCACAACCTACACAAAAATAGATCCTGTCTTTATTTTTCGCTTCTTTTTCTATTGGTTTAAACTCCGGGTCAGATCGCTCAGCCATTCTACAATATCATATCGCACATGATTCCATATATACTATGTCAAACTCTGTGTGTGGGAGGTCGAGCCAGAGCACTACTACTCAGCAACAATGAAATAATGTGAGTCTCCTTAGGCTTTAGTGGAATAAAAAAGAAGCATGGCTGACAATTTAAGATTATGCCCGATGTGCAATGAAGGTTATATGAGACCTATCAGTGAAATTGCAGCAGATTCTGACAAGCCCCAAAAACAAATAAAATTTTACGAATGTGACAATGAATACTGCAGATATAGAAGTGCAGAAACAGGAATAAGTCAAGATGCGCGGATTGGGGATGAATCAGATGAACCTCTGATGTGTAGCAAATGTAATATCATGTTCAATACTGAGTTAGAGTATAAACAACATTATGATGAAAGGCATAGACCAGTGACATGAGTGCACGTCTGAAATAATTCAGTTTTTGCTCCACCCGGAAATCCTATCTAAAGAGCCTTAAACTGCTCACTCCAACGAGCATAGGCTTTCATCATGTCTATACTTACACTAGGTTTTCTCCTCTTTAGGATATCTTTGAAATCGGTGAGAGATATAGGTCTGGTACGCGCTTCTGTTTCCAACGCTTTTCCACTTTTAAAGAGCTCATCCACAACTTGAAGTTGGGCTGACTGACATATGTCCTTGATATCGCTAGCGCTGTAGCCATGCGTTAGCTCTGAAAGAGTTTCTGGCTTCAATAATTTTTCCATCTTTAAGGGTTCAGTATACTGTTGAAATAAATGCAATCGAGATAAGTGATCGGGAAGAGTTACGTAGATCCTCTTCTGAAACCTTCGTAAGAATCCTGATTCTAGAGTCCAAGGCTTATTGGTTGCTCCAATTACATATAATTTTGAATTCTTAGCCTTGTCATTTATTCCGTCCATCTCTGTAAGAAATTGATTCTTTACCCGGACTTCTCCACCCACTTCACCGTTTCTTGAACCAAGCAGCGAATCTATTTCATCTACGAAAAGAAGAATTGGAACTCCTTCACTGTCGTGAAGCCTGCGAGCTAGAATAAAAAGCTTGGAAACATTTTTTTCTGCTTCACCTAGCCATTTGCTCATCATTGCTGCTGCATCAACATTTACAAAATAACCGTCTATTTCTGCAGCTGCAGCAGCAGCCAGTAACGTCTTCCCACAACCCGGTGGACCATACAGCAGAATACCGCGCGGCCAACCTAAAGGAAATAGGTCCATGCGCTTTGTTGGATAAACTATTGATTCTCTAATTGCGCTCTTCGCATCATCTAATCCTATGACTTGATCCCATGAAACTTGAGGTTTGTCTTTCATAACCAAATCATCAAACTCAGCTCCGAGATTCTCTTCCTTCTCTACTTTCTTCATATTGTCTAAAGTGCCGTCGGACCTATCCTGTTGGTTGGTCTTTGTACTCCGGCTGTTAGGATCTGATCGGAAATCAGTAATACCGCTAGCTAACGCCTTGATTCTATTTTGGTAAGCACTGACCCTTTCCATATAGATTTTATTTAGTTTGTAGTCTGGATATAGCTGAATAAGCTTGACTAGTGATTCGGTCGCTCTCTGGTATGCTTGTATTGCTAGACCGCGGGAACCTTGAGAATCTAAACTAATCGCCTCAGCAGCATACTTGCTTGCATTGTCCTCTAATTCTTGTGGAGCTAAACTCATAATACTGCAAGTGCGTGGCAAGCACTTGAAGTGTTATAGGTGAATCTATATTATCTAAGGGACCAAATAATATGAACCAAATTACGATTCAGGTAAGATGTAGCTTGCCTATACAGTGAATTGTTTTATTTGGACTCATAATGATTTGGATAGAGGCATTTTGAGTCATACTGGTGGTTGATAAATTAGTAAACACAACGTAAAAGTTCAAAAGCGTTAACCTGTCATGAATATTAAATTATTCGCAAGGCGCTGGCACTTTAGCCTATTTTGAATGTTTAACTCGTGGCATAACGTTGTTACCAATATCAAATCCATTTTGTCTAAGATATTTTAGCGTCAATTTATAAACCAGTTCATCATGGTCTGCTACTTCTAATACCCTAGTCCATGAAATGTCGCCATTCTTTGAAATTTCGTCTGAGAGCAATTCTGAATTTTTTCTCGCTTCCTCTTTACATTGGTCCATAGTTTTGCCATTTCTATATGCAGAAACACGATTACTACAGTTATTATTGGTTATCTCCATCTGCAGGGTAAATATTAGAAGCACAGTTTAATAATAATTTATGATTTGTGGTTAGTTCAAATATGTTAGTATTTTCTTAATCGGCAATGAAAATATTATTAAAATGAAAATCTGATTGATATCAAGGTAATATAATCATGAGTTCTTCTCATGCAACTTTTTCTTCCTGTTTTTAAGATAATCAAAAAGGTAGGTTGAAAGTCCTCCGGCAAGACCTGCACCAACTATTGAAATCATGGCGCCATATACACTCCAAAATTCTTTAATCTGCTCAGAGACTGTTGGAGCTTCAACTACAGAAATGGTCATATTGGCAGCCGTGGTACTGAAACCCTTACTATTGACTGATATGTTTTGATTGTTTAGATGAATAAAATCTGATGGGAAGATGGAGCCTGTAGAAATCCTTGAGAGTATGGGAATGACATATTGGCCGACAGGAGTTCCCAGAGGTGCCTTAATAATAAAATGTTCTGGTGCAAACCCAGACTGTGTCTGATTAACTATAGTCGGATTATATTCTATTATCAAAGAAGAATAGTTTACTAAGGGTTGGTAATTAGAGACATTTGTCAATCTACCCGTGCTCGAAATTAGCTGCACACCAATATTCTTCTGTTCACCCTGCCTGACCACAATTGGTGAAGGCGTGGTTAAAAACTCATATTGTGGGGGCGGGATATCTATCCAATTACTAAGATCCAAAACCATTTTTGAATTGTCATGAATGACTATAGCGTAATACAGCACTCTAAATACTGCCGGTGAAGTCAAAGGCTTTAGATCAATCGAAACAAGGGCAAAAGTTTGGTTGTCTAAAAAGAATTGTGTATTATTCCTTCGTAGGTCTAAAACTCTATAATCCTGATCAGATGAATGTTCGTATAAGACACTATTCCAACTAGCTGTCTTGTTCGTCCATTTAATTTCTTTTTGATAATCTACACCAAATTTTCCGGTTGCAGGATTGTTATCTACATCAACGAGGGCTCCATAAACTACGGTATTTGCACCATACCTGGATGGTATGGCATGTACCGGACCATTTAACCAAATGGTAGCATTGAGCATTTTACCGTCGCTGCTGTAGGTAATCCTTTGGATGTCTGAAGAGTTATCAAGAAGGTCCTTATAATCAGCTCCTATCTGTCTGCCACTCGCACGATTAATTTGAATTGCATCATGAGATCCTGTTGTTATCTTCTGTCGTGCGAAAAGCGCAAAGACATCAGATGGTAGGACCTGGATGAAGTAGGCGTAAAGCAGCAAATTAACAAATAACGAAAAGTAGAAGAGTGATGGGCCTTTTGCTGTAATAGTCAAATGAAGATAGGTAAAAGCTAGTTGGCTGCATAATATTTCTTTCCGGTAGTAGTAGCATATTTATCTTTCAGACTCATAAGAGCAGATATACCAACAATAATTGAATCCATACACGGGAATCCCTTGCTATTGAAATGGCATTACTTGGCATTTGCTACAATATTCATATCGTTCGGTGGCTGCCTATTTGGACAATTCCCAATACCAGAGACGTTTGGTCAGTTCCCACCCAATACTACCAATTCTACAGTCTCCTCCGACAGTTCCATACAACCAATAGATTTCAAAACTGCTGGTGATCAAGATCTTCTCACACCTGTTCTTCTTGCCCCAATTGATGCAGTAGGTGATAATGTTTATTTTGCCTGGTCCTCTAACAAAACGGGTAACTTCGAAGTATTCTTTACGTCGAGTCCAGATAATGGAAAAACTATTCAAAACGCAACTAACCTTAGTAATTCGAACACCACCGCATCACTGGACGTCTCACTCAAGGCAGAAGGAGACAATGTTTACGTTTCATGGTGGGAAAATTATGCAAATGTATCTAGGGTTCCAGTCTACGTAGCCTCAAATGATAATGGTAGAACATTCGGTGAAAAAGTAATTTGAGCGAATCAATCAAATAAAGTATCATGTCCTGGGCCACTAGTTACTTCGAGCTATATTGACGCACAGCCTTTGGTGGCTTTGCCCCTAGTTTCAAATTATATGTTATGAAGTAAAGTATGTTTAATATGATCAAATGATACTAGTGATAGAAATGTTATATATTATAATAGTTACCAAGAAAGACTACATAGCTCTGTTTGGTCAAAGTATTGATAAAGTCCTACATGACTATCG
>JBIOZE010000113.1:0-4683 GCA_044870745.1 Nitrososphaeraceae archaeon
CACTCTCAATCAAATAAAACGCAGATTTAACAAATCATAGGAATTGGCGTTCAGTAAACTATAACTCGTTTCATATTTTATTATTAGTCAGAATCCATATGAGTGGTGAAATCGTAGACAGCATAGATTTTGAAAGCTACTTTTGGTAATTGCAAAAATAGCCCGACAAGTGTTCGATTTCATATTTCAAAGGAGAAAGTCCTATCGATTTGTTATCCTCAAATCTTTAGAAATAAGATGCCATGACAAGGCAAATAAGACCCATGCCCTGGCGCGCAATCGATGTCCGAAAACCACTGCGATGCCATCACATCTTGAGTTTGCATTCGAACAAAATGTATAACACTGAAATAACTTAATGAAGATACATAGTTTAAGTAGTTTATCCAGTTTGATCCCCATAAAAATCTTAATAGGTCGGAAACAAATTCATTCTTTAGATCGTGCTTTCTAATCGGAATAATATGATAATTCCAGGATCAAAGGTAGTAAATCTTTCCATCATTATTCCAACCTATAATGAATCTGCTAATATTGTCAATCTTATCAATCAAGTGGAAAGGCACATTCCAAGAGATGTACGATCTGAGATATTGATAGTAGACGATAATTCCCCGGATGGCACGGGAGTTATGGTAGAGAAGTACGTAGGAAGCAAGGGCCTCTCCTTGGATAAGAAGCAAATATTGGCAAAAAATATCATGAGTCCAAATAGGATTGAAATAAGGGTAATTCATAGACGAGAAAAGAACGGGTTAATACCTGCCTTACTTGAGGGTGTCAGACAGTCCACAGGTAGAAATATTATGATAATGGATGCAGACCTGTCTCATCCTCCGGATGTCATTCCTCGTATTATCACTGAATTGAACAATAATCCTGGCTCCATAATTGTTGCTTCTCGCTATGTCGATGGGGGGAGGGTAGTGGGCTGGCCGTTTAAAAGACGATTGTTAAGTACTGGGGCCTCTAAATTAGCAAGACATGGGTTAGATGTACGCGATGTGAAAGATCCAATGTCCGGATTCTTTGCTTTACCACGGGAGCTAATTGAAGATATTTCTATAGACACAAAGGGTTACAAAATACTACTTGAAATCTTAGTTAAGAATAAGGGTGTTCCTGTGAAAGAGATTCCTTATACTTTCACAGATAGAATGTCTGGAAAAAGCAAGATGGACAAGAATGTAATATTGAATTACGCAGCTGCTGTATGGCAATTATATGTTTACGGTAAAAATGCCAGGAACAGAACAAAGAATAGAGAACTCGAACGACGATCAGTCGTATTCTTGTCAAAGATCGGTAGGTATTATACAGTCGGCATAGCTGGGTTAGTAATTAACTACGTTGTTTCATTCCTTCTGGCGAATGATGTTGCAAATTCATTAAGATTACTTTCCAATATTTGGTATATCGAAGCATCTATGATAGGGATAGGGATTTCAACTGCCTTCAATTTCTTCTTTAACAAGTATTGGACCTTTGAAGATCGAGAATTCTCTGCCGGATCTACTGCCAGACAATTTCTGTCGTTTCTTGGAATAAGTGCGTTAGGTGCATTGATCCAGATAATGTTGCTCTATATCCTAGTAGAGAACGGATCGCCCTATCGTCTTGCCCTAGTATTTGCTATTTCTGTTGCATCTATTACAAACTTCGTACTTTACAAGAAAATAACTTTCAGAGAGCGGGTTCTGGCATAGAAATCAACATAAATGATATCCTGGCACAATCAGAACCCCATACAATCCGATCGAACAAGATTCTATTGCCATTGCCCTGGCTCCAAAACATAAAGCAGTCTGCCTAATTTCAAAATAGTCTTATGTATTTGACGGCGTAAACAATTGTTAGGGCGATTGCAATAGCCAACATGGGTTTCCAAGGGGTAGCGCCTAACCTCGGTGACCTTAGTTTAATCTGATGATTATCAATAATGTTTGTAATATATGCTCTTACTCTTGCATTCCATATTCTATACTCTATCTTGTGCTTCTTCAGAATGGATTCAATCTCATAAATGACTGGAGAGCGAACTGAGCGAATATGCTGTATGTATTTGCGAGATATTTCAACTTCTGCATGAATTCCTATCATGCCTTTTTGCAAGTTAAGCAAACGTAAGTGTAGCTCCCATGGGCTCTTCAGCATTTTAGAAAAACCACTACCGATTTGGTAGGGTTTCTTATTTTCGAGCTTAACCTTCCGGAATCCTTCCTCGATTAACGCCCTAATCAATTCCTCTTTTCGCTTAACCTTTACTGCCAAACTGAGGTGATCAAGTAAAATATCCTCGTGATGAATAAAATCCTGTATACCCTTCACTATATTTATCCTTCGAGGATAGGTAGTCAAGAATTCGGACATGTAATGCGACTAGAAATTTTTCCATAAACACATATTAAAACTCTGTGATTAGAATCTGAGGTCCAATGAGAGAAAATTTGTATTGTATTTCTAGGCGAATTTTTACTAGAATTCGAGTAGAACGGTTAAATTCGAATTGACTTGACTGCAATTCATGCCATAGATGGTTGTTATCAACAGGTAGAATGTTTCAGATGATGAGGCAGATCATATCCAAAGTATATATCATTTCGTACGCCTACTGTCAAATCACGGTAAGTAAGCTTTCTTCCAGTAAATTTCACTTTCGCACCTCTAATGACCACTATGGGAATTGATTCATTTCTTTCTCCCATCATGAAGACACCAATTGTCGCTAGATCATCGGCTACTGCCTTCATAGTCACTTGCAGTTTTTTGCCAAAAAGGTCTGGCAGTCCACGAAGATCTTCTACTGGCTCCAGTCCAGATACACCAATTGCAATACCTGTGGTGCCAATTCTTGTTGGCATTAGACGACTATCGGAAATAATTACTCCAAGTCTTAAGCCTAATGAGGATTTGAATTTAGAGCGCAGTCGGCTAGCAGTTTTGAAGGAATCTTTAGGATACAAAATTATGTGTCCTGATGGTGCATTCGATTTGTCTATACCGGCATTTGGTGCAATCATGCCATCTTTCATGGTTAGTAGGAAGCCAGGGATACCTCTGAGAACAACGTCAGCTTCCTTTAAGACTATAGCCGCGATCCGTTGATCCATCTTAAATCTATCTGCCAACCCCCGAGATCTATTAGTAGGTCTTACTTCGGAAAGGCGGATTGTTGATCCCTCTGATATAGATATAAACTTGCTTGAAATTACAAGTATGTCATTGTTTAAGAATTTGAAACCTGAATTGCTTATCTCGTTGAACAGATCAAATTTTCGACTTTTTCTTTCAACCTCAATTGGGAATACTTGCAGCACAAAGAAATTACATGTATTGCAAGCATAATATCTGTATTGCATGATTGAAAGGTTTTAATGCTCCATTCAAGTCACAAATTCTATAAAGTGAAAAATTACTTTGGGTATGACTATAACTGAAAAAATAATTGCTCGCGCCTCATCAAGATCGAGGGTTGTACCTGGAGACGTATTGTTTGTGAATGTAGACAAGGTAATGATGCATGACGTTTCTGGCCCAGGAGTCATCAAGGTTTTCGAAGAATGGGCCAAGAAAGGAGTTGAATTCAAAAAGATATGGAATCCGGATAAGGTTTGGGTTACAGAGGATCACTTCGTTCCTGCTTCAGACAAAGTTTCTGCAGATAATGTAATGAAACTATCAAATTGGACAAAAAAATATGGGATCAAGCGTCACTACAAATATGGACTCGGCCAATATGGAATTTGCCATACTCTATCTCATGAGGATGCAATAGTGCTTCCTGGAGAAGTTTATCTTGGAGGTGACTCTCACACTAATACTACTGGCGCATTAGGAGCACTTGCAATTGGCCTAGGACATACAGACATAGCATATGCTCTGATGAATGGTCAAATTTGGTTAAAGGTTCCTGAAACACTATTGTTCAAGTTGGAAGGTGAGAAACCAGAACATCTGATGGCCAAGGATATTATACTTACAATTATAGGTGAAATAGGGACAGATGGGGCTAATTACAAGACTATGCAATTTGCTGGTGAAACTATAAAGCACTTGACTATGGACGAACGATTGACTTTGACGAATATGACAACTGAAGCCGGTGCAAAGAACGGAATAATTGAGCCGGACGAAGTTACTGAGTCCTATTTGCAGGAACGGACTGATGCTGCGTATTCGCCAATCAAAGCAGATGCAGACGCTAATTACTCAACTCAAATTACCTACGAAATAGATCGACTGGAGCCTACGGTAGCAAAACCATACTCTCCTGGGAATATCTCCATAGTGAGAGAGTTGCAATCAACTGAAGTTGACAAGGCCTATATTGGTTCGTGTACCGGGGCAAAATTAGATGACTTAAGAGCTGCTGCTAAAATTATGAAGGGTAAGAAGGTAAAGGTAAGAACTGAAGTACTGCCAGCAGCTCAGTCAATTTTCATAAAGGCTATGAAGGAAGGTCTTATTGATATATTCCTGGAATCAGGAGCTGTAGTAGGGCCACCAACCTGTGGTGCATGTTGTGGTGCGCATATGGGTGTCTTGGCTAAGAATGAAGTGTGTGTAAGTACTACTAATAGGAACTTCCCTGGACGCATGGGTGATGTGGAATCGCAAACATATTTAGCTTCACCTTTAGTTGTAGCCGCATCGGCTGTTACTGGAAAAATAATAGATCCAAGG
>JBIOZE010000114.1:0-4396 GCA_044870745.1 Nitrososphaeraceae archaeon
ATCTTCCAGGTTATTGTATATCAGCAACTTTTCTATCATATATTTAGTTGCATATTGGGCAAACGCAAGGCGGCTAGAATCATCCGAGTTAATGGCCTGTGGATATTTTAACTCCCATTTATGTTTATTCAAATACTCTATCAACACTTGCTGAGATTCTGGCCTTACTTGATCTAGTTCTATAGGCAAGTTATACATACGCGTACTATATAGTATTAGTTTTACATGACTTTCTATAGAATCCCCATCTGCCGTCGTCATATTCAGATTATTCTTTGCAACTAATAGAATAGTTGATGCCCAAGATGACAGGTAAGCGTTCATGTCAGTTGTTATGACATCAAGTGCAGAAGCAAAGATCTGCCTTCCTGTCCCAAGAGAAATAAATACAGCAGCAATTATTACCATAACGTTTTGATCGAATGCCATTACAATTAATATTGCGATAACCGCGGAGGAGATTCCGATGAGCGCAGCACAAAATTGAAAGTAGTTAGTCGGCTGTCCAATTAACTTGATATTGTATTCTGCCTTTGAATTTGATCTTTTGTGAACAAGGAATACAAACACACCATTTACAAATAGGAGGTTGAAAAGGTGCTTTATCATCTCTTTCATAATAAAAGTTATTCCGCGGATACTTTGCACGATAACTTATTTGGCCGACGCGCTTCTTTAAAGATATTCTATTTTAGAATGAGAGTATGTATCTGCTCCAAGTGCACCCGATCCGAAAAGTATGAAATCATTGTATACTTTTCGATTTATCCTGATTGCTCGTATTGCAAGTCTAATGGTAAGTTGCGCAAGAAGACTTAATACGATAATATTCACCTTATACGACCAAGGTACTATGAAACAGTCAAAGGATTTTCCAAAGTATTATATTAATAACCCCTCAAGTTTAATAGAAACCGCAGTAAGCTCCGGTGGTGTAGAGGTTATTGACTAAGATAACCACACAATCCGGCTAAGCATTTCGCCCTCTCAAGGCGACGATCCCGGGTTCAAATCCCGGCCGGAGCATCCTCTGTATTGAATTTTGAACCCGGGAAAAGGTTATTTCCGAATTATCTATATATACTGTTTTTGCATTACAGTATACTGTTTTGTCAGGTTTTGTGAATAGTAGATATCGCAAGTGATACAGTATAGTCCTATCTTTTTCCTTGACTCTTTAGCACCAACTCTGATATAATTTGAGTTTAAGCCTTTGTGACATATTGAACACCTAGTCAATTGAACTTTAAATTATCAAATTAAGATAAAAGGCTTATCGATTATATAAAATGAATAGAAGTGGGTCTATTTACATTTTAGCAGAGGGAGTTTCTCCCTGATTAGCTTTGACTGGTCAAGTCCACCTATATTCTTTATTATGTCGCAATAGCCGTTACTTTCCTGATTTCTATAGGAAACATCAAAAGTAGCCGTCACGCTGGCACCTGAACTGGGTATATAACACGTAACTTTTAGGGTTCCCTGATTCGGTGCGCCTTGACAAGAGTTTGATCCAGTAATGGGATTACTAAAACTAAAAGACACCGGTCCAAGAATATCCTCACCCTGTCTAACAGTGGCA
Source organism: Nitrososphaeraceae archaeon (assembly GCA_044870745.1). Classification (GTDB taxonomy): domain Archaea; phylum Thermoproteota; class Nitrososphaeria; order Nitrososphaerales; family Nitrososphaeraceae; genus TA-21. Next base: position 1,583 of record JBIOZE010000114.1, read on the forward strand.
AAAACGGTTCCTTGTTCGAGACCACCAAAAAGCCCTGTGCTATCTGTTTTCCATACCATTATAGTTCCACCTAAAATCGTTTTTGGAGTTTCGGTCATCTTTCCAGAGCCCATCTTATAGGTTATATCGTTAAAAAATGTACCAGGTGGAGCAAAAGCTTGACCGATAATAACGGCGTTTGCTTCTTCAAATAGAGTCGGAATAAGATATATTGTCATCAATCCAACAAGAATAATTGAAAGAAGGGTCAAATGTAAAGTCCTTTTTTGCATAAATTGTACTATGTCTGTTTTATTCATACAATGCTAGTTTGAATTAGCAATATAACAATGACTATTAATTATACTTGTAAATATGACTGTGGTAGTATCCTTGACTATTTCTATTCTTCATTATGGATTCATCTAATTGTTATCACTCGGATTATATCTAAAGATAAAAAGGAAGAGATGCGGAATTTGAAACCGCTCGTTTTCCGAATAAGATACCTATTTTGGCAATTATCTAATTGTCAGTTATGTCTTTAGCAACTGCATCTATAGCAAATGTCACTGTGAACTTTGTATTGTTTGTAGAATGAAATACTAATTGGTCAACCGCAAAATCCATAATCCCAAATGTCGACTCGGGGGTGGTTCCAGTTAAATTAGTGGAGGCAAAGACAATGTTGCTCGTATTGTCAACCTTTAGAGTTTCTAGTTTACTGTGCTGGTTATCTTCTGCACTTTGATTATGTGATATTAGAAAACCCACTTCAATTGGTTCGCTAGAAATCCATGATACCTTTCCCACCCAAATCTTATTACCATCTTTAGGTGGCAATGCCATAACAATTTGATGGTCTTCATGCCCTGGAGAAGGTACACCTGGTACAGAAGTGGCAGTTTTTCGCAAAGTAATGTTATCACCAGCTACTGGTATTTGTGCCATTGCAGATTGTGAGGATACCAAAATGGTCGACACAGCAACAAACAACAACAAACTGGTAATTCCAATCTTACTTTTCTTGGATGCAAACATAGCATATTCAATAAAACCCTAGGATTAAAATATTAATGATAGATGATAGACAAATTTTCAAAATATTCCTTAATCAATCTCAAAAGAGAGGTGCGAAGTGCGGGATTTGAACCCGCGATCCCTTCGCTTTATTGTAATCTTCAAATCCCGAAACTAAAAGATGAGAACCCGCGATCCCATTCCTCGCCCTACGTTACTACTGAATCCCGCACCTTCGCATCAGCGAGCATTTTACTGTGTATGTATGAGCGGGCCAAAATATTATACCGTATCTACATAGTTACCTTTTTCATATCAAATTATAATAAAGGGATCCGATATAGCTTGAGCCCGAAGCATTTCGTCGTTTTGATATATGTGCAGAGTTTACATCTAAAGCTTGTAGACCTGATAATTATTCTCTACTTCTTATTGATGAGAATATCTTTTTCTTAGCGCGAAAGAATTCTTCTTATTGTGCATACTTCAAAGAGTATGAGAGTTAATTCCAGTTCTTGGCTCGACTCCACAGTGTAATGATGAATGAGTCAGTTCATCGCAACATTGATATACTATTCTCCTCCGTTTCCAACAGGAATTACCCTGGATTATGTAATCTTCTTATTTCCATTACTGCATACACTCCTTAGTGTCTACATCAAATGTATAACCTGAAGGACATGCATAGATTTCTGTTCCATCATTGTATACTGTTTGATCCTGCTTAATCTTCTCGCTATCGTCATCATCATGTGCTATACCTCGATACAGACCTTGCTTAAGAAACATTTCTTGATTTGGTCTTTACTTTTATGTCGTCCAAAGGCCTGAGCGGGCCTTTGGAACTTACTCTATCTCTTCACAAATAGTGGGTGTAACTATATACATTGCAGAAATAACGAAATAAGGAATACCAGAAATTTGAGATAATAACTGATAGGAAAAGAATTTGTTATTATTACTTTTGTTTGCAATGGAATGCTACACCTTTTTATCTTCCCATAGATAACTTTATCTTGCAAATACCAATAACGAGAAGAAATCATTGTGGTAAAGGTCAAATCACTTATCATATGACTTGCGTTAATTACTTTGTTTGATGGGTGGACGATCCGTTACCGTTTAAATAGATAATATAATTCTGTCCATATTTAAATACTTTAATTCATACGGTATGTCAATGAATCGAAAATATTCATTAATTGCGATTCCCTTTGCGTTGTTCTTCAGTATGCTGCTTGTCTTTACTACTGTAGCAAGTATAAATGCTCAAGAAATAAATAATACTACAAATTCTCAAACATTCAGTAAACCAACTGACATGTCGATGAATCAAAATTTGTCTATGGCATCAGCTCCTTATGCAGGTGAAAAGGAACAGAGTTGGACCAGCTCTGTTTCCATGTTTCAACCCATAGTTAATGCATTTAAATCTCTTATCAAGGTCGATATCAATCAAGCTGTCACATCTGCCGAAAACGCTGTAGGAACAAACGCTACTACAATAGCTGCATATCTACACCCTGAAAAACAATATATTGTATATAAGGTTTTGACATTAGATTCTAGCGGTGTGGCTCATATGGTTCTTGTTGATCCAGGTAACGGGAATGTATTAGCCGATAAGAAAATGTCCTTTATGGAATTGATGAAACAGGTACACGGTGATGGTGGTATGATGGGCCATGACAACAACATGATGGGAGGACCAGAAATGGGCATGGGTATGATGGGCCATGACAACAACATGATGGGAGGACCAGAAATGGGCATGGGTATGATGGGCCATGACAACAACATGATGGGAGGACCAGA
>JBIOZE010000115.1:0-11453 GCA_044870745.1 Nitrososphaeraceae archaeon
CTCTTCATTTTGACAAGGTATTAGAGCAAAGTTAAAGGGTATCGATTGTTTTTCTAGCTCATTGGCAATCGAGAATATTTTCTGAGAGTATTGTGGACTTACATCATGTATAGTTACTATTGAATACTTAGTCTTTAGGACATGTTTTTTGGCCTCCTCAAGTCGCTTGTCGCTCATATCTATGGTAGCCATTTTATAGTTAAGCCAATAAGTAGTTACAACGTCTTTCAATTCTTTACCTTGATCTCTACCTGTCAGCTAAGGTTTATCTACAAGCTGCCCAAGCTGACCATGGGCCGTGCAGGATTCACGTACTGCTAGTTTACTTTAACTGTCGAGGAAGGCGAGGTACATGAATTTACATTTATATCCATTGCAAATGGCGGGTGTTGCGGATAGGAGTAGTACTGTCTCCCTTTCCATCGGATAAATTTCGCAGATGAAGGTAAGGGCCAGATGAAGCGTATCATCGTGGAAAGATAAATTACTAAATAAAGACCGCTGCTAAATAATACAAGCAGAGAAAAAATCGGACTGATGTTATGCTTCGTTTTGATTGTGAAGAAAAGACCTATTATCGGTAACATGCACAAAACAAAATTCCAAGAGAGTAAGAGGTAACGCTGGTCATGCACTCCGTATATATAATAAGTAAAAGGTAACAGTATAAAAGGGACTAGCACTAGGCCAGCGACGCACATCAAATCAAATACGATACTCAGTCTGTCGCGTTCGAGATTATGCGATACGATTCGCTTGACTCCTTCGAGCAGAGTTCTTTTATCCCTTGACCACATAGCTGAAACAAATTTACTTGCTTTTACATGGTTGATAAGATGGCCCGCCCGAATGATACTTAACCCAAGATCCGTATCTTCCTGAATGGAACTTCGAACGCAGCTAAAACCTCCTAAGCTGTCTAGAATCTTTTTGTCAATCATAAAAAAGCTACCGATTAAAGGGGAGATTGAGCCTTTTGGCCGCAGGTGTAAGGTGTAATCGTCATAAAAGTCATTAAAAAAGTTATACAATGGCATTACCAATTGTGAATATATATCCTTCAGTTCAATTAATGGTTGGCCAGTAATGATGGAGGCCTGTTTATTTACCATGAATGAAACTGCTTTGGACATGGCGTCGACGTTAAAGAAGTTAGAATCGGCATCAGTGAATAACAATATTCTTCCCTGGCTGGCTAAATATCCTGCGTGCGAGGCCCAGCTCTTACCAGACCAGCCAAGAGGAGTTTTATTTATCGAAATTATTTTAAGTCTCTTATCTATTATACTCTTTGCAACTTGAAGTGTGTTATCGAATGAATTGTCGTTTATCAATATGATTTCAAGGTTTGGATAATTTTGTCGCAAAAGAGAAGTTAAACATCTTCTTATACAATCCTGTTCATTTCTCGCCGGGACTATAACACTTACCAGAGGACCGGATCGAAACGTGCTCGGGGAGAGCAAATCCACAGGACCAGCAGCTCTCCAATGCATCAAAACTAACATGAACCACACGCAGCTTAGAATGGTAAAAAGGCATGATATATTGATCGGAGTGGACAAGGCATTTAATAGTAAAGACAGCATATTTGCAGGTGTTAGTAAGTATACAATATCGCTTATTACTTATTTGAGTCTGGTGCGATTACGGATTGGTGTAGGCCAGGACAGTCAAGCGATGGTCAGTCAAGTCTGCCCTGGCCCAATTGTGAAACAGTAGCTATGTTCTACCTAAATTTATTAATAAAAGCTGGCGGCATTCTAGGCTCAAAGTCAGCTAGACTGCGATTCAGATATATTGGCCACACCCGTCGGCGTTAGCCAGCCGAACCTCCGGCCTGATGTTTGTTCCAGGAATGGATGATACTATCTGTCTTATCACAATGTCCGCAGGTCCAAGAAAGAGAGTAAACCACACAACTAGAAGATGAAAAACTCGACCAACCTTTTTCGGTATTGCAGGTTGAAGTTGTGCCATCGACAGAACAGGCAATTCTAGATGCAGATGACCCAATTTTATTCATCAAAGTAAAATATGAACGTGAAGACGTTCAAATATTCGAAGATAATGAAAGCACAATCTTAGACTATATTACGGCGAAAGATTTAGATATTGTTGTATTCAAGAATCAAGATCTCGATATCCTTTCATACCTGTTGATCCGAACTAAGGTACTTCATTAAATGTAAAAATAGGTAGGCATAAGATGGACATCTACTATTCGGACGAAAGAAGCTCACTGAATAAATGGGCTTAAGTAATATAGATGTCTAAAGCAAATTCCTCCCTAGAGAAGCACTCATCATGGTGCACAGTAGCATTAAAAGATGAAAAAAAGCATCTAAACGGTATCTAATCAGAATGTGTTATCGCAGGAAGAGTGAATTTAAAACGTGGCACCTCTTTGTTTGAGGTTGTTTTCGCCACCGATTTGTCCACCGTGTGCTTCTATAATACTTTTAGATATAAATAATCCCAAACCTGTCCCTGCGATGGATTTAGTAGCAAATTTACTGAATAGTCTTGGTTTGATTTCAGCATGAATTCCAGTACCGTTATCAATTATGCTAACCATGACTTTCTTATGCCTCATTCGTTTAGTTAGAATTACTTTACCCTTTCTAGTAAACCTTATTGCATTTATCAGTAGGTTTGAAACTACTTGGGCAATCCTTGTTTTGTCTGCTTTAACAAAAACTTTTTTACTGTCTGAGACATATTTAAGCTCAATTTCTCTTCCAGTGCTCTTGAGCTGCTCTTTGTGTTCAGCTACTATCGCCAATAACAGTTCCTCGAGGTTAAACCTCTCTAGATTTAGCTGAAACGATTGGCTCTCGATTCTAGTTACATCCAATATGTCTTCGGCCAGTTGTTGCAACCTTTTGGCGTTCCTAATCACAATGTCTAGCATCTCTTGGCCTTCCGGTGTTATTACATCAGTGCGAAGAGATTCGACTAAACTTATGATTGGCTGGATGGGGGTCCGTAGTTCATGCGCAGCGACATTTATGAACTCCTTCTGAGTTCTATCATTGATTTTTAGCTGAGTCATCAGTTCAGTTTGGGCCCAAAGGCTTTCAAACATAGTAACGTATGATAAAACACTAGCTTTACTATTGGAATAAGTTGATAGGCCAATGGATTCAAGGAAATTATCATTCGATTCATCTTTGAGCTCCAATACAAGGGAAATTTTCCTATCGACTACGAGCACAGTAGCTCTACCGGAACTGGCTGCAATGTATCTTACTTCTATATTACTTCCATTATCTGATCTTGGGATATTTGATGGCTCACCAAGTACTGCCAACTTGCTTGAATGGTTTTCTGGGACTAGAATTCTCCCGCTAACCTGCCCTGTCTGTGTCACATTTATTAAAGCATCGATGACGCCAAATTCTCCCTGAGATGTTATAGCATTAGAGGTCGGAAAAATCACCATGACCACTTCTTTTGCTGATTTAAGAGTGTGAAAATATCGCTCCAAAGCTTTTGCCGGGTTTTGTATAACTTCTATCTCGTTATTATCGTTACCTTCTTCGATATCCCTAATTCTTATCCTTGCATCTATTCCATCATTCCAAAGCTGCTCAAAAACTGATGCAAATTGTTTGACGTACACAGGCTCGCTACTTGTTATCAAGCTTTGAATCATTTTTCGTCCCTTTATATCTTCTAGGTTGGCCTGCACCTCCTTGTCAGTAACAACAAAGCTTAATGGAAGAATATTTTTCACATGCCTCACCTGAACGCCTGCTTCAACGAATTTCCGAACTAGTGGCAGAACATTCCTATCTATAGTCACAATTAGCCTAATTCCCTTATGCTGATTTTTTGTTTGCTTGTGTAGTATCAGCTTATATAGATCAAAAAAGCTATCATAAATAAGTTGCAGGCGACCTGGCTGCGAGCAAGATATTATTTCTGTTGAGTTGATAATCTCACTCCTAATTTTAGCTGCGATTTCTGCCGCGTCTTCTATCAACCTCGTTTCGGCAGGATTTATTCCCTCTTTAAGCAATCTTATCTTGTTTTCAGCGCTTGCTCCATTGTTCCACAGATTTTCGAAAATATACTTTTGCTGGTCAACAAGTTCCTTTCTGTTGCTGTAAATTACATGAGACAAAAATTCCTTAGCATTAGCCTCTCCCAGATATTCTTTTTCACTAACTACAAAATTTCCAATTAATCCCTCAAGGTGACGCAGTTCGCCGAAATTCATGATTTCCTTGCAATGCTCCACGTTTTTTTGGGTAATTTCTGTAACATATCTTATTTTTACCCCTCGGGATTTTGCATCTCGATATCCTTTCTTTATCCGCTTTGACATCGAAAATGACGGAATTGTAGAATCTAAGCACAAATTCCAGCTCTTCTCACTGCTATACTGCCACTTAAGAATAGCATTTACCACATTTTCCTTTCCATAAATTACCTCTGTCATTTCGTTTTCTTCAATTATCTTTATTCTTTGGGAAGCGGGCGTAGCCTTACTCCACAGGGTTTCAAAGACATACTGCTGTTGTTCTACAATTTCTTTTACGTTGCTGTAAATAATGCTTGATAGCAATGCCCCTCGCTCAAGACCCGTAAACGAGGAGGCAATATATTGTCCTTCACTAACAATAAAGTTTCCTACTATGCCATCGATATGTCGAACATCAGCTATTTTCATAATTTCTCTGCAATGTGCAAGATTTTCTCTGGTGACTTCAGTAACTAATCTTAATTCCACACCTCGTCGCACAGCCTCAATAAAGCCAGATTGGTATGGATCACCAGTCATGGTAATTATAGGACCGGAGGCACTCGAGTACAAATTCATTCTGGTCGCTGCATCAGATTGAAACTGCTCGATAAATTCCAAGCAATTCGTGCCACCGTGTATTACCTTGGTAACTGGTTCTCTCAAATTACTGCTCACTTCCCCTCAAGTATCAGCACCTATATTGAATAAGGTCATTTAGCTGTCTCTAAAATTGAATTTATTTTATCTATTAGTTCGGTATTAGCGATCGGTTTTCGAATGAATAAATTCCTATCAAAGTTATGATATTTCTTCCCCCTAATCTTTTCATAATATAATTCACTAGCTGTCAGAAAACATACCTTTACCTTTTTGTCTATTCTTTTAATTTTTTCGCAGAGCTCAAACCCATCCATATTAGGCATCTTTACGTCAAGAATTAATAGGTCGTAGAAACCTGGCTTAAATTTCTCTAAGGCAATCAGAGGATCCTCAAATGTAATTACATTGAATCCTCCCCTTTTCAATACCACCTTCAATGCCGCATTTATATCAGGCTCATCGTCGACTAACATTATTGTCCTTGTTTTTCCTTTTTGCTCGCTGCTGGATTCTATAGTCAATTGCCTTCGACTATCCTCCTTGCAGTAACATCAGATGACAGATTTGCCTTCACAGCAGAAATGAAAATATCCCTGTCAACGGGTTTTTTGAGGATGTTTGCAAGTTGCACTTCAGGCAGTATACTTATCAGCTCTTCCGAGGCATCAAGAGCGCTTACAAAAAGTACTTTGATGTCTCTATTTACGGCTTTTAATCTGTAATATAGCTGCAGCCCGTTTAAACCAGGCATTCTTATATCTAAGATTACCAGATGATAATGATTTGAATCAGAAATGGCAAATTGTCTCAGGGCCTCTGTAGAGTCTTTAAATGCATCTACTGCAATATCTTCAGATCTTAACAGAGCCTGAAATGTTGTTAGAATATCTTTGTCGTCGTCCACCAGCATAACATTATATTGGTAATCGCGCAATTGGTTTTCCGTCACTTCAGTCTTCTCTTGCTGCTGTCTACTGAACTTCGAATATCCTTGCGAGGGCCTCAATTCAGGAATTTGCATAAAATCACCAATAGTAGGCTCATCGTACTTGTTGGTAACAGTATAAAGTGGATAGAGTTGCTTAATTCCAACTGAATAATTACCTGCCGGCTTCAAATCATAGTCGTTCCTAAGTGTGGAAAGAGATGTGAGAACCCTATACAGGTCACCTCCTATGACCATACTATTTGGTTTTGCCATTTTATTTATTTTTGCGCAAAGGTTAAGTGTTGTGCCAAATAAATCGTCACCAAGTGAAGTGCTTGATTGTGCAATTTGCATTTTACCATAATCTGCGCTAACTCTATACTTCACAAGTGGTAAATCTTCCTCGTACAGCTTATCATTGATGACAGAGTGCGCTGCTATCATAGTGAGACAGCATTCAAGTACGTTTCTAAACGCGCATTCATTAGCTGAATCGGACGTGTTTGGAAAATAATAAACCACACTGTCGCCTGAATTTTTAATTACCTTTCCTTCAAAGTTCCTAGCAATAGTAGCCATTGTATTTATGAATATAGAGTAATACTTTCGAATATGCTCTGCATTTATTATTTGCGCGGTAACTTGAGTAGAGTTTACAATATCTATAATGCAGACACAATAGTTCTGAGATTCATGAGAGAATCTGATTTCATCGTATTGAACCATTTATGACCATATTTACTATGTAAACTCAATTCTATATACAATAATATCAAAATTTGTCTATTTCTACTGGTCCATTGTAATTTCTAAGCTGAACCTGCCGTCGGACTTCGCCTCTCTGGATTCACTATTGGAAGTTTAAAGAAAAAACTGGCTCCTTTGGATTTACTATTGTTTTCACCCCATATACTTCCACCATGCGCCTCGACAATAGCTTTTGATATGTATAACCCTAATCCAGTCCCGCTGGCACATTTTGAGACAAATTTTGAAAACAGCGCACCTATAATCCCAGGGTCAATACCACTTCCTGTGTCCTTGATCTGTACCAAAAGAAAGTGACCGCCACCGCCGCCACCACCAGGACCGCTCTCTTTCCTTAGAATGATAAAAACCTCCCCGACTTGAGTAAATTTAATTGAATTATTTAACAGGTTGGCCATCACTTGGCTAAGTCTTATTGGATCACCTTTGACAAAGTTGGCCCCCTCTATATTTTTGGGAATTATCAAATGCACTTTTATCTTGTTATCTAGCTTTACCTCAGCGTCTTGTTTACATTTTAATACTATCTCGTTAAAATCAAAAACTTTCATATTTAATTTCAATGAATTCGTCTCAATTCTTGTTATATCTAAAATATTTTCTGTCAAGTTTTTCAACCGGAATGCATTTCGAACTATAATATCCAGGTACTGTTCTCTTTGCTTACTGTCTATATCTGGATTCGACAGCAAGTGTTGGGACAACGCCAACATTGGCTGAACGGGTGTCCTCAGCTCGTGCGCTGCCATACTCATGAATTCATTTTGAAGACTCTCGTGTACTTTGAGCTTTTCGTATAAATCCTTCTGTAGCCACAGACTTTCAAATATTGCTGCGTATGATAAAACCGTTGCAGGACTATTAGAATACGTAGCAAGACCGATTGCTTCCAGTGAATTGTCCTTTGCGTCATCTTTGAGTTCAACGGCCAGAGAAAACCTTCTGTCTACCACTAGTAGCGACACCTTTGTTCGAGATGCCTGATCTAAATCTCTAATTATAATTCCATTTTCTTCGCTGCTCAGCTGGGCCATTTGGCTTATCTTATCATCGAAAGGAGTGAGAATGCGTATCCTCACATTATACTTTTTAGCAATGTGCGTAGACAACTCCAAAGCTCCAGCTCGTTCTTGTCTATGAAACGCATTGCAGGTCGAGAAGATCCCCAATATCTCCTTCCGTGCACACTTGATAAGCCTAAGGGTTGTCACCTGAATTTTCCGAGGCTCTTTTAACGTTTTTATGACATTCTGTGACATTTCTTGTTCAAACACTATTTTGGCGTCATAGATATTCAACCTATCAGGGTATTTACGTGATCTATAAGTTCCAGGTTACTAACTGGTTTTTGAATGAAATACCTTTCACCCAATGTTGGGGATACCGTGCTTTTGAAATCTTCATAGTCGTCAAGCTCTCTTAATGCAGTAAGAAACAGAGCCTTAACGTTGTTATCTATCGATTTCATCTGGGCATACAATTCAAATCCACTAACCTCTGGCATTTTTATATCGAGAACTACCATATCATAGGTTTCGTTCCTGAAACTTTTCAGCGCTTCCTGAGGGTCAACGAAGCAATCAGCTGAAAATCCATACTTTCTCAATACCATCTATAAGGTTAGCCCGACATCTGTTTCGTCATCGACTATGAGTATTCTACGCTTTGTTTGGCTCATCTGAAGATAGTACTGTGACTACGCTACTCTTCTTTGTTTGTAAAAAGATCTTGTTACTTCTAAGCTAATCCACAAAGCCAGAGGCCGTATGGGAAATGTGACGTCTGAACCTCTGGCCTATGGTCAGTCTGCCAACGAGCCAGAAACTTATGAATCCAAACACAATTAACCTGACCCGTCAGTATTAGATCAAGCAGCACAAAAATATTAAATGGTTTAACATCGTATCTCTTTTGTTCTTAAGATTGATATACGCATGCTGATGAGCCAGAAACTCCATGGCTGAAGTCACGGCCCATGCACATGCAATTGATTACTGCTCATAGAGATAATTCGCAGCACCAAAATTCCCTCAATAGAGTATCGACAAGATTTGACGATACTGATGATATTAGCTATGACAAAGAAAAATACAGAGATATTGCTTGACGCAACTGAAACGGTATTAGGTATATTTGGATTTGACAGGACGCTTTATGGTGAACGAAAGAGCAAGAAATGGTGGGAATAGTTGAGGAAAAGTAAATTACAAGACATACAGGCGGAAATTAATTCTTGACCACACGTGAATTGATTATATCACTATAACTTTTGAGGAGTACGTTGGGCAAGAAGTCTGCGAAATCAGAGATTGTCGCTTACCACAAAGTCAAGCGCATATTTCTGTCACTGGCTGAAATCCAGAATGGATCCAAACCTAATAGAAATCTATGAATTCAAAGGTGAAGATTTCAATTTGCTCGCAGATTAAGATCGAATTGCTACTTTTGTATGTACAGCATTCTCTGAATGTAAATTTTAAATTCACTTACTTTTGACAAAAGGAATTGATTAACCCACAAGAATTCTTCTGGAGTAAGACTTACTTTTCTGTTTATCAGGCGATAAGTACATCTTTCAAGAATTCTGCCGATTATAGATCCTAAGAGAAAATCAATTTCACTTACTATTGCGTGACTACAAGCATAGTTATGTTGAAGAATTTGTTGTGTACCTTTTAGTTGACTAATTATTTCTCTAGTAGCCAGCTCTAATTGCTCCTTAATGAGATTTTCCCTTTGAGCATCCATTAACATCTTGTTGTGGGTTTTGACTTAACATTTATTGATATTAGCTACCCTTGACAAAAGAGCTAAGGTTAGCTAATTTTTGTAGTAAATTAACTGTTAAATAATTTACAAGCACTAACAATATTAGTGATAAGAAATTGAGTATTGCACCAGATGACTGGTTTAACAGGTTCTTTGGGAGTTTCCCGCTTGGACGAAGAGGTGGACGTGGCAATTATTTTGATGACATGTTCAGAGGATTCGATGACATGAGTAGAGAAATGGAAAGAGACTTTGAGGATTCTTTTAAAGATATTGAAACTAAAGCACCAAAGGACTTGGTAAGAGAATATGAAACACCAGAAGGAGGTAAGGTTCGAGAAATAGGACCTTTTGTATATGGATATTCAATGACAATTGGACCTGACGGCAAACCTAGAGTAAAGGAATTCGGAAATGTTAAATCGCCAATGGCTAGAGGACGTAGGTTCTATAAACCCATGATATCCTCTGAGAGGGAACCGCTATCTGATGTGTCAGTAACTGATAATGAAGTAAAGGTCACAGTAGAAATGCCTGGCGTTGCTAAAGAAAAGATCAAAGTTAATGCTAATCGGGATCAGGTGGAAATAACAAGTGAAGATCCTCAAAGAAGATATCATGAAATTGTCGAGATTCCACCCGAAGCTGATATTGAAACAGTTAGATCCTCTTACAACAATGGGATACTTGAATTAGTTTTCAAAAAGAAAGAACAGAAACGTTCGAAAGGAAAAGAAATCAAAATAGAGTAGCCAAGTGGCATAGTCACTTGATAGCTTAGAAGTGGCTCATGAGAATGTTAACATGCGCTATTATGAACTCTTTTTATAATGTCCAAATAAATTCACCTGCTCTGGAATTAATAAAATTCCAACTCTTTTAATACTTTGGTGAACAAAATCATAATATATCGCTTGATACACGTGGCTTATTTCACTATCCTTAGCAAGCATTATCGCAACTGTTGGTGTCCTGTCTATCACTCTTCATAATTACAATTTAATGCCTAATATTTTTCAATCAAGTCAGAATACTCCACAAACTCTTTTGACTTGGCTGGTGGAGTTACGTGAGGCTCAATGATGGGACGCAATTAACTAATAATGGGTTCATGAATTTATCATTCGTTGAGTATCCTTCAGTAACCTTATCTTTTCTAGTTGGGTAGCGCTAATGCCCGCCCTGTTCCCTTTGCTAGCTACCATATTCCTACTGTGGAAGTGTATGAAAAGAATCAACTTGTAAGCAGTGAGCATGTCTCTTATTCAATTGATAATAAACCCATGGAAATTCGGTTGATGTAAATAATATCCAATGATCAAAGGTAACTATAAAGTCGTTGTGACTCATGATAATCCAGAAGACAGTAAAGATAACGACAGGTAATTATTACGACATTGGACAGTATTAAAACGGGAGGCGATAGCAATATCTGTCATCATGGCAAGATTAAGACATTTTCTCGTACGGCTAGTCTTTCAACAAAAAGACACGGGATAATCCAATTAACTTAGTGTCTCAGTTTTAGAATATTTCATAATGAAAATAGACATTCCAACGATTCCCGATGCTGCAAAAATTAAGCTATAGATCACAGCAGTATTGAGATCATAATTGTCCCACAAAAACCCAAATGTAATATTACTAATAAAAAAACTTATGCCTAATACTAAATTATAAACGCCAAAAGCAGTTCCACGCAATTCTGATGGAACATATTTTGGGACTATGGCCCTTTGAACAGTTTCCGATATTCCAATATAAAGTCCAAAGATAGCTGCCAACAAAAATGCATAGTAGGAATTTCCAGACAGTACTATCATAAACACGGCGGATAAAGCAAATATGAAATACCCTATTATCAGGACTTTCTCCTTTCCGAACTTATCTGCAAGCATGCCTGATGGAATACCTATCGCTGTGTGAGTGACATTGATAATGGCGTAGACAATTGGGATTGTACTTTCGCTTATACCCAAATCTGAAGACCTTAATAGAATAAATGAAAAATTGAAACTACCAAGGCTGAAGATACCTGATATTATGACAAGTAGGCAAAATGGCTTGTTCTTCTTAACCACAACGCCAATATTAGAAAAGAGCTTTGATGCCATGGAATGAGTTTTTGGTATGATT
>JBIOZE010000116.1:0-6513 GCA_044870745.1 Nitrososphaeraceae archaeon
ATCTGATCAGCAAACGACTCAGAAAACTGAAAATCTGTTATGAATACATTTTGCACTATTATGTTGTTAGCGGCAAGCGTACTCCGTATGGCTTGAGCAATTACGTCTTTGGCAGTTTCTCTCTTTGTAATAAGTTCCTCTGCATTGAACTTTGCAACACTAGCCTTAACTGACTCTTGGATGGTTGGAGATATAATACGATCTTGGTAATTCACACCCAATACCTGATAAATTGTGTTAACTTGTTGAGGATCGATTCGATAGTTTACTGCTATGACAGTATGGACCTCCTGAAGATCCTTTGACGCAGCCGAAGCTTCAGCTTGGAATTTCTGCGTACGTACTTCCATTTGTACCACTTGTTCAATAAAGGGGATGACAAAGTGCAATCCCTCTCATAGTACACGATTTTCCACAGCTCCTAGGTATAGGACTACTCCCCTGTACCCTGCTTGTACTGTAGCAACTGATTGTATAACGACAAAAATAATTATCACGATGGCAATTACAACTCCAGCAACTCGTGCTTTATTTATTCCACCAAGGTTGGGCATGCGTCTATAAGACATAATGAATGTGAATCTAGAATGTTATCCCATATATGTTCACTGTTTCATGTTCTGAATCATTGCTGTAACGTTATAGAATAAGTTTGAAATAAGTTAATATCACTTTTACAGCACAATATTTTCTTCGAACTTCTATTTTCTCATTATTAATCACACAATTTTTATTCCTATTCCTAATTATTGGAGTCAATGTAATAATTATTAAATTATGGATGTTTCTGACCGTCCTTAGTTTGAATGAATTAATTCTTGTGTATTCCAAGTGTTACTTTCGCGTGTTTACTCTGGATATTACTTCTTGTACAGTACTAATACAACCTTTTTGGTGATAGGTGCAAGTTTCACATTTAATTATGTGAATTAGAGATAATCTTATACAAAGTGATGCTGCTATAACTCCTCTCCCTCCTACATCCATCATACAATTAGTGAGAAAACTTTTTCATTCTCCACAAAATGAGAGGATAGTCTTGATCGTTGCAGCAGCAGTTATTCTTGCCCTCATTGTTGACATGGAGTTGAGCAATTTGGCAGATATTCTTCACAAGAGCATCGCAACTGAAAAAGGAATCATCACTTTCATAATTATAAGCCTGATTTACCTTGTAGGACAACATTTGCTACTTCGATTTGCTAAAGCAAAAACGATAGACTTTAGGTCAAAAAGAAAAGGGATGCGTCTTATTGACACTGTAGTATTCATGATTGAGGGTATTATAGTTTCTATTTTTGTATTGGTCACCATGGAGATCGTGACTTTAGGATATTATGGATTGGTAGCTTTACCAATAACCATTACAATCAGCAATGGATTGACTGCCTGGTTAATGCTTGTTCTGTCTAAACGTCTATACGTATATTACACATCCCATAGAGATAGCACAATTCTGTCTTACCTAATTTCAGGAATTTTTAATGCAGCTGCTGCGGTTATATCTATATTTTTTATGGTGCCTATACTGATCGTTAAGCCAGCCATTATAACTGCGGCTACTCCTGTAATCTTTTATTCCTTTCAACCTGGATCAATAATTGATATTCTAAATTATGCTTATTATATTATTACGGTAATCTCATTCTTGTCCGTATGGACATCAACTGCATTACTCTTGTCTCATTACTCTAAGAAGATAGGGACGGTGAAATTTTGGCTAATAATTAGTTTGCCATTGATCTTTTACATAAGTCAAATCGTAGTAGTTGAATTGAAATTAGCATTGCCCCTAGGAGATCTGAATGATATTTCCTTTATTTTCTATTATAGAGTCATTTTCACTGTTAGTTCTACACTAGGTGGAATATTATTTGCGCTACCTATCATTTTGATTTCAAGAACGATTTCAAAAACAAATAGAATGCACCATCAATTAATTATTTTTGGGCTTGGTTTGGTATTATTATTTGTATCAGGATCTGCAACAGTTATTCACAACCCATTCCCACCCTTCGGACTGGCAACTGTTGCTATTGCAGGTTTCGCTTCGTATTTTGTATTTTTAGGACTTTATTCATCTGCAATCTCGCTGTCTGAAGATCAACAATTGCGAAGACAGATAAGAAAGTCGGCAGAAGACTCTAAGTTTTTCTTGAAGCTTGGCGATGCAGAAGTAGAGAAAAAGATTATCGAGCAAGTTGAAGGAGTTAGGAGCTCGATGATTGAAGATACTGGAGTTGCGCCGTCCATTTCAATTGATGAGGCAAAAACCTATTTGAACGAGGTATTGAATGAGATGAAGAAAAAGGATCAAGATAAGTAACCATTATCAAATTCCATGTTCTCAAGAGTGTTTGAATGAGCAGTAGTAACCATTGTAGAGACTCTTCGATGAATGAACTTTTATTTGTGATGATGAACAAATAATTTTGCAGTAACCCTTTCAGTTTCTTTAAGGATTTGCGACTAATTAACCTGAGGACATCTTTGCAGCAAGGTTGATATCAGTGTTATTGTTCCCAAGAAGAATTGACTGGTTACCAAGAGAAGTAGCGTTAATAATAGTCTCTAGATCCGAGAGATTGATACCTTGATAATCTTGCAGACTCGTACGTGAAATCCTGCTCACATTACCTTGTAGGAGGTTGATCATTTCTTGTTCTGATAGCTTTGCATTGCATTGTGGATCTTCTTTGTCAACAAGCCCATTGTCATTATTATCAACATCATCGTCACATATTTCCTTCGCTTTTTCATCGAGTTCTGCTGCATCAGCCGAATATACCAAAATAGGGTTTCGAGGTAAATTGGGCATCTTAGAAATTTTGCCAACCTCATTTGGATCTTTTGAAGGAGTTGTAGAAGTAAGAACAGATGCAGGCAAAGCACCAGACAAAGCGGCATCAAGCTGAGGCATGGAACTCAAACCTGGAAAGAGTGGTGAAGTTAGACCACCGTTGCATGCTGCGCCGAACGCAATTTGAATGAAATTGAGCGTAATAAATCCAAAAGTTGGACAATCTTGTTGCCCTGTAGAAGAACTAGGCGTATTGATCCCTATGGCCCCGCCTGTGTTCGAATTACCATCCGAACCACCTCCAATTCCGCATTGGAAACCATCGATAAAAAATGCACAGTCAAGACCTTGGCCGCCAGGGCCGCCTTGGTCATTGCTTTCAGAGTCACCTCCATTGCCGTTATTGTCACCCCCATTGCTTCCAATGCCACCATCGTCTGGATTAGAAACACCTCCGGCACCTCCAGATCCGCTGTCACCGCCAGATCCGCTGTCACCGCCAGATCCGCCGCTAGGATCGTTAGCAGATCCGCCAGATCCGCCAGATCCGCTGTCACCACCTCCAGATCCGCTGTCACCTCCGCATCCTCCCAATCCGCTATCACATCCGCTATCGCCTCCAATGCCACCATCGCCTCCATTAGAAGCACCTCCGTCACCACCTCCAGAGCCGCTGTCACCTCCAGAGCCGCCATCACTTCCAGAGCCGCCGCCATTGCCGGGTATACTGCCAGAACCTCCGCCAGGGTCGGTCACCGCTGCATAACCAGATTGAAATTTGTAATATTCTGAGGAATTAAGAAGTTCAAACAGCGAATAATTAGCGGACAGGACACTACTTACAATTATTGAAACTAGAAAAATCGTTTTCTTATGCAAGTTATCTTATATTTTCTTATACTATTGACCTTGTTTTTATTCATTCCTATGATGTTTGACGATGTGTCGGTTGCTATCCACCGTGAGTTATCAGCAGAACACTTTGCTCAAAAGTAAGTATGTGTCTTAAGGTCTTTTGAAATGCAGCCTAGTTTGCTCTAGTAAGAAGTCGCAACACCTTTATTTTGTTACGGAAAATTTCTCATTCCTAATAATGGTAGTCAATGTAGTTATTATCACTATTAAATTGAGTATTCTTCGCACCATCTTTAGTTTGAATTAATTAATTCTTCTGAGACCTAAGTATTAGGTTGCAATTATTCTGTTGTGAGATCTTGGTAATCATCCTGGACATATCTAAGTTATTGCGGTAGACTTCCATGTGAAAGATTTTAGAGAGGCTAACTTGACGCGAGTCCAGAATCATTTTGATATTCCAGTTAAGTTGAATGCATGGCTAGTTTCGCCGTAGGTTATCATCGAATCATATTTGAAGTCGGGATAGAAAATTGGGTCTTCCGGATCTAAGCCTAAATTACCTCGATAATTAATTATCTTTTCACCTAATTTCGAATTGCCTTCGCTTTCTGCAGGGGTATGTGTCATAACTCCGCCCAGTTTATAGTATTTGTAAGAAGTGAAATTTGCAGTTGACGTGCTCTTATCTTCCATCTTTAGAGTTCCGCTTAAATATCTTTCATCTTCGCCTGATGCCGAAGGGTTGAATGTTCCATTTGTAAATTCGTGTTTGCAATTATCATCTGGACAAATTATGTTTTTGCTATTGAAGGCTATGATCGTATTGTTATCCGGGAAATATAGATTTGACTCAAAAGGTCCCTGCTTGAGTTTTGCTTTAATGACAATACTGTCAGAATACGCATTACTCATGAAACCTGTGGTGAAAACTGTGAGCACCACCAATACCACTGTTATGGAACAAATCATTTCTTGTCATCCTTCGGACTTTTCAATCTATGCTCAATATCCGTTTTCTTACTATTTTTCCTTATCCTTTTATTCCTATATTGTAACAAATTAAACTCAAGATTCACGTGAATTTAGTTTTTGCCAATGCAAATGGCGCCAACAAGTCAGTTAAGAAAATCGGAGGCTGTAGGAATCCATTAAAATGACTGACAAGAAAATGGAATTAAAGGCAGCTCAAAATCCTCTGCCTGTTCAGGCTTATTGTGTTAGCGAATCCTTAATGTTTCTCACTGATTTCAATCCAAGCCGACAGTATTCCTTATTGGTGTCAGCTATTTGTTGGATAGACTCCATGTTTACCATTGCCAATGTGTTTGCAAGATTAGTTGCAGCTACGGTATTGTCTACGAAATTGTCGACACTTTTCGTATAATATTCCGTCATAGTCCTAGTAGACCACCATGGTGTAAACCATGAAATGTATTTTTGCTGCAGTTCTGGAAGCAATGAAGTCAACTCCTTTTGAATCTCTATACAATCGTAACCAATCTGCTTGGTAGCTTGCATAGTGTCCATCTGTAATTCACCGAGTGCTTTTGTATATCGTGGAATCTCCCTTTTCGCTTGATTTGTGGTTTTGCCAATTACCTTTTTCGTCTCATCCAAGACGTTCTGTACAACTTCACGTTCTACCTCGAGTAAATTTGGTGTCGATTTTTCTTCTATAGTTTCTATTAACTTTTCAGCTTCCTTCCGTGTTCGTTCGTTGGGAGCGAATTCTGCTACTATTTCAGCTTCCTTGAGTGCTTGCTGTACGGCTTTGTCTGTATTTTGGCTCTTCTTTGTTGACATGCTAATTACTAATGGTTCAGTATAGTAGATAACGGTTAGACATTTTGAAGTAATATAATAATTAGCACTACCGATATTCAGCATGTACTTTATTTGTATATGACAGAAGCCAAAAACATTTTTTAAATAATTAAATTATTTGAGTCTACTATTCCTGCTCCTATCCCCGTCTGCACACCCACGGTGAACAGACAAGATGCGGGAATTCTAAGGTATAGGGAAAAATGATACTCCTAGAAATTGATATGGAAACTGTTACGATCCTTATGGATAATTCCACGGATCTATTGCTGTCAAATTCTACTTGCAAAGCAGCGTTGGCACAGAGTTTACATTCTAAAGTACTTTGGCAGCTTGTTTAGTTGGCACTAGCTCAATAAGTGGCTCGTAGTTTAAATGCTATCTTTCACCTACAACTAATATGAGCCAATCTTACGTTTTGAAAATGAGCTTGGGTGAAAGTTATATTGAGGGAATAGCAACTTCGAATGACAAAGAATATAGAATCAATATTCAGGCAGGTGCAACTTGCTTGATTCTGCCAAGTGAATTCGAAGGGGGTGATCATGCTAATATTAACTTCTTTACCGAAAGTGGTAATCATTCGAAAATAGAAACCCAAGTACAATACAATAGGGATTGGATACAAATTTATGATGATTCTTTAACTGCAACCCTATCAAGCGACTTGCCGATCTCAATGACCATAGACTACATTGATAGTTTAAGTTGAATTAAATACACGAGCTATGTGAGTGCATTTTTTATTCTTGGAATAAAAAACAGATATGAAAATAGGTTATCCATGCATAAATACGAGTATTGCGAGAGAGACCAAGTCAACGTTTAGACTAGCATCCTACTCAGAATATTGTCTCGTTGAAGTTGTACGAAATAATCTTGATCATCTTGAAAAAATATTGCAATACAATGTAAAAAAATCTTTCTTATTTTTCCGAATTTCTTCAGATCTTGTACCGTTTGCATCTCATGTTATATGTAAATTCAATTGGCAGAAATATTTTTTGCATCGATTCAAACGGTTAGGTGAT
>JBIOZE010000117.1:0-37389 GCA_044870745.1 Nitrososphaeraceae archaeon
GGAGCTTGGTCGACGGCTTTGACATCTATAGTTACAGTAGCAATATTACTCTCAGATCCCTTATCGTCGATTGCTTTGAAGGTAAAGCTGTCCTGTCCTACATAATCCCTGCTTGGTTCATAGGTTAGTGTTGCCGTCTGTCCCGCTAGTTTGCCATGCGTTGGACCTGATTTGATTAAATACTTGACATGAGGGTCTATTATATTTGAAGCATTCAATGTAATTGTGCCAATACTATTCTCTAATAAAGTAACACTACCATTCTCTACTCTAGGTATAGCTTTTGATTGAAAGATAGCCGAGGACTTTGTAATTGAGAATTCGTCAAGGACAGAGCCGTCATTGGCAATGAATCTTGCAAGCAGCCTCTTTCCGTCATCACTAAAGTAGATATTTAGGAATCCAAATTTGATGTCCTGCTGATTGCTGATATATGTTGCTTTCCCGGCAAGAGAGTGAAAGCTGATACCCCCTGTTCCTACTACTGCAAACACCGAACCTCTTGGATCTTGGTAATTGTTTTTACTAGAGTCAGTTATAATTGGTTTTGATGGATCATTATTATTGTACGAGAGGGGAAAGGAACGTTGGTAATTATGCACATGTCCTGCCAATACTAAGTCCACATGGTACTGATCAAATAGTGGATGATAAGTGTCACTTAAAGAATCAGCGGCTTTACAAGAGGAACAAGAATTAGTCGAGCTGTATGCTGGTTCATGGATAGTGACAATTATCCATGCTATATTAGGATTATTTGATGCCAATTGAAGATCGTTCTTTACAAAATTGTATTGCGAAGATCCTCTTGCATAGCTTTCCTCGGAGTTGAGGGTAAGGATGTGAATATTCTGATAATCATACGAGTAATACTTCTTTGATAAACCAAAATGATTCAAATATGCGTCACTATCCTCTGAAACCTGATCCTCATGATTTCCGATCGTAATTCTGGTAGCACTATCCAGTGGGTCCATGATATCAATCCAGCATGTTGCGGTGTTTGTGTAGGAATAGTCACCTAGCGCTAAAACTAATTCTGGGCTACTCCTGGCTATATTATTTGCAGATGCTTGTGTGTTAGAGTTGCAACCCCAGTCACCAACAGCTGCGATGTTAAATCCTTTAGTCCCGAACTGCACGCCTTGAATCTTATTTCCATTTTCAGACGTCTTTCCTACATTCGGTTCATCTATAACATTACTTACGGTTACAGTCGCAGCATCTGTCGAAGTCAGACCACGGGAGCTTTTGACTGTTAACTCGAATTTCAAATTAGTATTCTCATCTACTTGGGGAGCCTTGAATTCGGGGTTTTGCGAATGAGATTTACTTAAGGCACCTGAAGGACCACTGACTTGTTTCCATATGTAAGATACTTCTTCGCCGTAAAGACCTCTACTGCCCTTTGCATCAAGCTTAATCTTGCTTCCCTCGTTAACTTTCAAATCTTTTCCGGCAATGGCAATGGGGGCTGGACATCCAACTCGTTCCTTTAGTGTTAACCCTAAACCTGTCAAATAGAATTTTTCTTGAAAATCTTGATTCAATGTAGCTTCCTTTGTTGCCGACAGAAAAGATTCAATTTGTCTACAGATTTGAGAATCTTGAGTAAAATCTTCTGTGTTCAAGGATTCTGTTATCTTGTTAAGGGAGTCAATCATGTTCCTGCTAAAATAGGAGGGCAAGGAGATATCTTTAACTTCCGTAATAATGTTATTGATGCTTTCATGAATTGTAGGTACGGACCAGCTGAAACTTGCCGGATCGGGATCGACGTTTTCCGATTTGTCTACACTTCTTACTAGTATTGTATGAAATCCTGATGGAAGATCTAAATAAATACAATCCTCCATGTTCTCCAACCTTTCTTTTTCAAGAATCACCCACTTATGCTCGTCAAGTTTGCATTCGAAGTGATCTATACCCACATTATCGGATGCTGATAATTTCAATTTGATGCCATCAGAAGATGTGCTCGTATTATATTTTATGTTACCAAGAATACCTACAGAAGCAGAGTCGATTTTAGTTTCAGGTGGTGTATTGTCTTGTACTCTAATAGTAAAAGATCGCGTAACTATGTTTCCACTGTTATCTGCTGCCTCGCATGTGACTTCAGTATTTCCCAAGGAAAATGTTGAGTTTGAAGACGGATTACAAATGGCATTCAATGTACCGTCTACAAGGTCCGTCGCAATAACCTTGTATGTGACAATCCTTCCATAAGAACTCGATGCCTCTAGGGTTGAATCATTTGGAACCCTCAGGTCAGGCGGCGTGATGTCAATAATTGGAACATCCTTATTGAGTTGAGATTGTGCTTCTTTGACTGAGGTCAATACTAAAGAACTGATTAATATTAGTAGTAGAAACTCAGTCGCAAATCTCAACAATTCAGTAGCTAAAAAATATTGTATATAAGACCTAAGTAATGGAATATCATATCCAAATTAATCACTGAAGTCAAGTGAAAATCTATGATTCTAATTCTTCCCAATGCAAAATATCTATGATTCTTCTAGTCTGAAATACGGGTAATCTTTGCCATAACTCAAATGTCCACTTAAGCTTGATCACTTGAAAAGCCAAATAATAATTATATTAGACAGGATTGTGTTTTGATTCAATTTGCCCCCATAATATGTCCAACATCGAGATTATGAACTTCAATCAACGAAATAGTGTAACAAGTCTTTGAAATTTAACTTAAAGGTTAAATTAACCTACACAGTACAGTCCAAACCATTAAGGTTGCGGATTTGACTGATTTATTGGAAGACGACCTAGGTACATGGAGAAGAACGCACTATTCAACAAATATTGATCCGTCATTGCGTGACCAAGAAGTTATCGTTATGGGCTGGGTCTCCTCTGTTAGAGATCATGGTAACATCACATTTATTGCACTTAATGATAGATTTGGTCATATACAAATCGCCCTAAAGAAGAAAAATTCTACTAAGGATCTCTTGAAAAAAATTGAAGGAGTAAGAGAGCATACATCCATAGCCGTAAAAGGTAAAGTAAAATATGAGATGAAAGCTCCTAACTCGGCAGAAATTATCCCTCTCGAATTAAAAATATTGTCCATAGCCAAAAAATCTTCACCATTCCCAATTCAAAGTAGACAGTCTGTAGGCATTGATACTAGACTTGACCTGAGGGCTGTTGACCTTCGACGACCACTTCTT
The DNA here is from genome assembly GCA_044870745.1 of Nitrososphaeraceae archaeon. Lineage (GTDB taxonomy): Archaea > Thermoproteota > Nitrososphaeria > Nitrososphaerales > Nitrososphaeraceae > TA-21. The sequence continues at coordinate 3,195 of JBIOZE010000117.1, forward strand.
CAATCCATCTTCAATATTCGTTATACGGTTTTGAATTCATGCAGAGACTTTCTAAAAGAAGAGGGATTCTTGGAAGTAAACACTCCAAAGATAATTGCAACTGCGACTGAAGGTGGTGCTACTCTCTTTCCCATTTTTTACTATAATAGAGAAGCATTCATGGCACAGAGTCCCCAACTCTACAAGGAACAGCTTACAATGGCGTTTGAGAATGTTTTTGAGATTGCACCGATTTTCAGAGCAGAGCCATCTCGTACCAACAGGCATCTCTCAGAAGCAATCTCCATAGATGTCGAAAAAGCCTTTGCAGATTACAGTGACGTCGCGATGTTATTGGAGAAAATGTTAGTCTATATTATTAATAAAATAAAAGAAAATAACAAATTTCATCTCAATTACTTGGGAGCCACACTACCAGAGGTTACTATGCCAATTCCGAGATATCAATATTCAGAGCTTGTGGAGATGCTCCAGAATGCAGGTGAATCAATCGAATGGGGGGATGATCTTGCCTTCCAGAAATTGCAGAAAATTCAGATTAAGAATATGGATAGTTTTTACCTTATTGTAGATTGGCCAAGCGCAATCAAACCATTTTACGTAAAACCTAATCCAAAACAACCAAGAGTATGCGAATCGTTTGATTTAATGTTCAAAGCCTTAGAAATCTCTTCTGGAAGTACTAGGATTAAGAATAAAGATGAACTGATAGACAGGATGAAACAACAAGGTCTGAAGATTGAAGCTTTTGACTCTCATTTGAGAATATTTGATTATGGTATACCGCCTCATGCAGGATTTGGAGTAGGTTTAGAGCGTCTCATGATGAGTCTCTGTAATGTAGACAATATTAGAGATGCTACTTTGTACCCTCGCGATATTGATCGATTAACACCCTAGAATATTAAGGAGATGTGTTCTAACAATCTGAACTCGGTGAATTAAACGGTCTCCAAAAATGATTTGAAACATTTCAGCTGGATCTCTCGCTTAGAATTGACTGAGGGGGAACTTGAGAGATTTCAGCGCCACATAGATGACACCTTGAAGTATATTGATGTCCTTGAAACCATTAAGACAGAAAATCTAGAAATGGATTCACAACAAATGGAATTTTCATTCTTACGAGAAGATAAGGTTGTTGCTTTCCCGCAAGACGTATTTTCAAGTTCTGCCGTTACCTCTGAAGGCTTCGTGAAGGGTCCAAAGATGAATTAACTTGTCAAATTTACCTCTTCTAAGTGCAACTGAAGCTAGTACTAGTATTAAACAAGGGAATCTAACTGCTGAGGAATATGTTTGGTCTTTTCTTGATAGAATTGAGAGAGTAGAACCAAAGTTACATTCATTTATTACATTGAACAAGGAAAATGCTGTCACATCCGCCAAAGAGATCGACCAGAAGATCAAACGTAAAGAGGAAGTTGGTACGCTTGCTGGAATCACTATTGGAATTAAAGATAACATATGTACCAAAGGATTGACAACCACTTGTGCGTCCAAAATGCTCGAGAATTTTATCCCTCCATTTAATGCAACGGTTGTAGAACGATTGCTTAGTAGTGGAGCAATTGTGATAGGAAAATTAAATATGGACGAGTTCGGAATGGGATCGACAACTGAATATAGTAGGTACGGGGTAACTCATAACCCTTGGAATTTAGAGTATGTTCCAGGGGGCTCTTCAGGTGGAAGTGGAGCCGCAGTAAGTTCTTGTGAATGTACGGTATCTTTGGGCTCAGACACAGGTGGTTCTATTAGGTGTCCTGCCAGTTTCTGTTCCGTTATAGGCCTTAAGCCAACATATGGCTCGGTGAGTAGGTTTGGCCTCATCTCTTATGCAAATACCTTAGAACAGATTGGTCCGCTTTGCAGGACGGTGGAAGACGTAGTCTTATTGATGAATACAATAGCGGGAAAAGACACACAGGATGATACTACTTCCTCAACACATTATTTACCAGCATTGAAGATTAATCCAGCTGCGACGGTTTCATCCATAGGGATTGTTAAAGAGTTAGTTGAAGGTTCCGATCCAGAAGTCTCCAAGACAATATATGCATGTCTTGATAAATTCCGGGAATTCGGAGCAGACACTACCGAAATATCCCTAAGTAGCGTCAATCATGCACTTCCATCATATTACGCTCTGGCAACTGCTGAAGCCAGCAGTAACTTGGCCAGATTTGATAATATAAGGTATGGGTTTCCGTTCCCCTCTGAAGGATATGAATGGAATTCATATATTTCTAAAGCCAGGAGCAATTTTGGAGAAGAAGTGAAGAGGAGAATATTGATCGGGTCATATGTTCTTTCTTCAGGTTACCTTAGCAAATATTACTTGAAAGCGCGTCAACTCAGATCCATACTTAAACAAGAACTACTTTCGAATTTCAAAAAATATGATATGTTGGTTGGGCCAACTATGCCAATTCTACCGTTCAGAATAGGCGAAAAAGTAGATGACCCCCTTAAAATGTATCTGATTGATGTAGATACTGTTATTGCAAATTTGGGTGGTATTCCAGCTATTACCGTTCCAGCAGGATACTCCAACAATCTTCCTATTGGATTGCAGTTGATGGCAGGGCCATTTCAAGAGCAGAAATTGATTGACGCTGCATTTCTGTTTCAAAATGCAAGTACTTTGTCCATGAGGCCAAGTTTGTAATGAGCCAAGTACTAATCGGCTTGGAAATACATTGTCAACTTACTTCTTTAGAAAGCAAATTATTTTGCACGTGTCTAGGTGAATATCGAAACTCGAAACCAAATTCCAACATCTGTCCTGTCTGCTGTGGTTTTCCTGGTACTCTTCCTCTATTGAACAAGCAGGCAGTGGAATATTCTGCTATGATCTCAACTTCTTTAGGTTGCAAAATACCTCAGAAGTTGATGTTTTATCGAAAGAATTATTTTTATCCAGATCTACCAAAAAATTTCCAAATAACCCAATATAATGTCTATGGCCTAACAAGTATCGGCAGTGAAGGAAATGTAAGGATAAATGACATGGATATTAGAATAAGAAGAGTGCAGTTAGAAGAGGATCCAGGAAGAATAGTATCTGCGCCTGACAGTACCCATGCAAGCAATTATGTTTTGATTGACTATAATAGAGCAGGTGTTTCCCTTGTTGAGATTGTTACGGAGCCCGACTTCGCAAGCCCTAAGGAAGTTCGACTTTTCCTAAACAAATTATCTTCAATTCTGGAACATATCGGCGTTTGTGATACGTCTCTGGAAGGCGCAGTTAGATGTGATGCCAATGTTTCATTAAACGGGGGAAACAGGATAGAGATCAAGAACGTGAGTTCTTTCAAGGAAGTAGAAAAGGCCTTGACTTATGAAATTTCTAGGCAGTCAAACTTGTTAGCCCGCAATATTAAAATTGTGTCTGAAACTCGCCATTGGGATGAGCAAAGAAAGATAACCAAAATAGCACGTACAAAAGAAGAGGAACAAGACTATAGGTACTTTCCTGAGCCCGATATCCCAGTAATAGTTTTGGGTAACAAGTTCAGTTCTCATGTGAGCAAGTTGATTCCTGAATTGCCAGATCAGCGGTTGTCGAGATTCGTATCCGATTATAATCTTTCGAATCATGTTGCAAATATTCTTATTAATTACAAGAAATTGGCTGACTTCTTCGAATCTAGTGTAAAAATATACCCATCGCCGATTGAAATTGGGAATTGGATTGTGAACGATCTCATGGGCCTTCTAGGGGGAGAGGAAACCATTTCAATGGATTCTATAAATATCCAGCCTAACCATATTGCGGAGCTTGCACGTTTTGTAGATGAAAATAAGATCAACAGAACAACTGCTAAACAATTCCTTACTAAGATGTTTCAGACTGGTGAAACTCCTTCCGAACTACTTAGCAAGAGTGACTTGTCACGAATAGATGATGAGAATTTGATTGCAAAAACCGTAGAGCTCGTATTTAAATCTGAGGAGTCAGCTGTAAGTGATGCAAGATTGAATCCAAGTGCGATAAATTTTTTAGTTGGGAAGGTAATGCAATCGACCAAAGGTCGAGCAGATCCCAAAATAGTAACACAACTAGTACGTAAAAAACTCGAGTCTAAGATCAGCTAAAATTTTCCGTATAATGTTGACCTCCAAGAGTTCATTTATTCAGCCAGATTTACGTACTCTATTTATTTTTTCAAGCTGCTGAACTACCATAGGTAGAAACGCACCAATATCTGTTACTATTCCTATTGCCTGAGTAGTTCCTCGATCGAGTAGCTTTGTGACCACAGGTTGACTGATATCCAGGGCGACAACCTTCACACGTGCAGATAACATATTTCCAACTGCAATAGAATGAAGCATTGTTGAAAGCATAAGAACCATATCTGCATCCTTTAGAATATGTCTATAGAGCTTTTGCGCTTGAATGACATCGGTCAGTACATCTGGAAGTGGACCATCATCTCTAATTGATCCGCAAAGAGCAAATGGTATCTTGTTAACGGTACATTCATACATTATTCCAGATTTTAGAATTTTCTTATTTACCATATTGTAAATAGAACCAGCTTTAAATACTTCATTTATGGCTTGCATATGGTTACGGTGACCTCGAATAGCCAATGTTCCGTCTTTGACGTTCATCCCCAATGATGTACCCAGCAAGGCATTTTCAATATCGTGAACTGCGAGTGCATTACCAGAGAGAAGACCGTGAACATATCCAAGTCTAATCATCCTCGCTAGGGATTCCGCTGCTCCAGAATGAACAATAACAGGGCCAGCAGTTACTATTATCTTGCCACCGTTCCTCTTCGTATGATCTATATCTAGAGCGATCTTGCGAGCTATTTGGAGAGTCGGACGTTCACTAGAGCTACTGCTACTCATAAACTGAAATATGTCTACTCCTTGTCTTGGACGTTCTTCAGGGATAACCTTGACTCCTCTTTCGCCTACTACGATCATGTCACCTTTCTGAACATCGCGTATCATTTTACACTCGGCCCTTTTTGAATCAATATCTACTACAATACACTTATCCATCATCATGTTCCGAACAGCCATCCAATCATTATCGTAGTAAACTTGAGTAGTATTATTTGTAGTACTGTAGAAATTGGATGGCATCACCATATCCCTAGGAGCTGGCTCTAGAAGTACTCTCTCTACCATAACAGGCTGAGCACCTTCAATATATATTGTTTCTAATATGTGGTCAAGATGCTTTCTATTTTTTCCATTAACTCTTAACCGTGCATAACTAAGTTCATTTTTCTTTTTCCCGATGGTAAATTCGAGTACATTAAAATCACCTCCGAGATCCATGATCTTATCAAAAATCCTAGTAAGGACCATTGAATCTATTAGATGACCCTTTACTTCTATTTCCTGCTCTGACATTTTTCCCTCATCTAAATCAAATCAATAATCATATGGGAAGAGACAATTTTCCAAAATATTGTTCTATGTTTTGTTCTTCTTGAAACCTTCTTATTATTTGATCTTTCTTGTCTTCTGCGAACCATTGAGCGATAGTTTTTGCAATACCATTTTTATCGCACAGAGCAATCATATAACCATGTTCTTCCTTTACCACAGCAAGTAGATTCTCGTCGCCTACGGGTTCCCACATATTGGTCTTTGTATCCTTTAGAGCCAGTGCTGGCATTGCGTGACCTGCATATTTATTCAGAAGATCCTGAGCCATCTTGACCCTCTTTTCGCCAATCTTCAGAGCAGTAAAGTATTGCATGTCTTAGAATTACTGATTAGAAGCGGCTTTTAAACCTTGCAAGACTTCTGAAATAATGTCATTTCTATCACTGTTTATAGTACGATCTGCTGATTGGGTAAATTCAACAAACTTTTCCGTAGAATAACCGCTGGACTCGTATTCTCTTGCCTGAAGAATCATCTCCAACTTGTCTAGCCTATGAACTAGTTTCGAGAGATCTGACCTCTGAGTTACGTATTCGTCCCATATCTGACTGTATTCAATGCGTAGAGATCTCGGCAGCTTTTTAAGAATCGACCCCATAGCCCTATTTTCTAGATTCTTTTTTGCACTATGAGATATTTTGTCTGGCATTATATCGCCTGTGATAGACTCAGCTAAATCATGAATGATTGCCATTTTTACTGCTCGTTCAGTATTCAAACCTTGTAGGTCAGAGAAGACCATGGCCATTACAGACAGGGAAAAAGAATGATCAGCAACAGACTCAGGCGAACTTATACCAGCTTTGAATATCCATCCAGATCGTCGTACCTTTTTTAGACCGACTACGATGTTGAAAAAATAAATTAGTTTCGTGATTCGTGATTTCATTGCTTAGAATGATAAAGATTGACATATGAATATTCCACATTCTTTGTGAGATGCTAATAAGCTCGTAACTATGCAAAAAGAGGCATCAGAAATTCGTGCACAAGTCGCCACAACTTAAAAGGCCTAGATAAAAGACTTGGGAATGAAATACAAAATAATCAAACGTGTATGCTAAAAGAGTAATGACTAACGCCATCCCTATAGTTATTAAAATTATGAGCAAAACGTTTCGAGTTTGTTGCAATTTGAATTTCAATCATGATAATGTATGGATCTAATTAGATCCAGAGGTCCAAGCGACATCATTGTAGTTCTGACGCTTATTGCATACCCTTGCTAGCACAAAGAACAAATCTGAAAGCCTGTTAAGATATGCTATTATTTTTTCGTTTATCGATAGTGTTGTTGCAATGGCGACCAAGGAAACTTCCGCCCTCCTAGCCACGCTTCTGCACACATGAAGGATTGAGGATTCAAATGTACCACCGGGGAGTATAAAAAAGGAAATGGGCTGTAACTCCGCTTCGAATTTATCAATACTCATCTCAATACCACTTATCATTTGCTGCGTCACCCGGGGTATTTTTGACTGAGGCGATGGAGGATAGTCAGGGTCGGCCAAGTCAGAGCCCAAGATGAACAAGTCATTTTGAATTGAACTAAGCATTTCTATGATATCCGTAAAGATCTTTTGGACGGCCTTTTTGTTCAAGATCGAAATAGCGAGCCCAACATTGGCATTCAACTCGTCTATCTGTCCGTAAGTTGCTATTCTTCCGTCAGATTTCGGAACTCGAGTCCCACCTATGAGTCCGGTCATTCCCTTATCTCCTGTTCTAGTGTAAATTTTCATAACTTCACAACCTTAAGATGCAGGTGCAGTAATTTAAAAGAAATGTGGCCTAACCCACAGAACTAGATCATAGTATTTGAAGTACTTTTCGAATCTAAGGTTTACTACAAAATTGACTGTCTCAATAAGAATGAACTTCCGCTTTGTGTTCACGCAGATACTTTTTCTTCTTAAAGCGCTCATTGCATTTTTCACACTTGAACGGCCTTTCAAATTCTAGCAAGAATCTTCTACGTCTCTCTTCTGGTGTTTCCATCACCGCATTTGAGTGCAATTCAGATCCTTCAGCCATTATCGATTTGATATACCAATCTGTTCATAACTTATTTAGCTTAAGGAAGATAATTACCTAATCTTCTTAGCTTATTTCTATAAGCTGGAGTAAATGTCTATATCGGCGCATACACATCTGTTCAAGACAAGATTATATATTCTTCACAAATAACGTTACGTGTGCCGTCGTAGCTCAGCCTGGGAGAGCACTCGACCTATTTTTAAGGGGTGACGCTGAAGACCGAGCTGTCGTGAGCTCAAATCTCACCGACGGCAAACCATAAACGAAATCATATTATTTTACTACATTGTAATGAATACTCAAAGTCTAGATGTCAAGTATTCTTATTAAGCCTATCAAGCGACTTTTTTGCTCGCATAAAGATACGTTCTCTTTCAGGAAATACAATGACTTTGATTTCTATGAATTTAACCAGTGTTCCAACTGTGGTAAGGTTATAAGGTCGTTGAGAGGGTTTGATGAGGATGAACGTGGGTGATTGCATTTTATTACAATAAATTTACAAATCCTGATAGTATTGTGGTGGATTGGAGCAATAGTTGCAGGAATCGCTTTGGCTATTCCCAATTATTGGCATTATGTGACTGTGGGTAGCATTGGATGGAGCGTAGTCATAGTAACCAGTGGTCTAATAATCTACGAAATCAAGCGCATAAAAGAAGAAGACAAGAAAAAGAGTACGCAATAACGTTATACGATTTCTTTTCCTCCTTGTTCTTCAATTACAACTAGAGTCACAGTGGAAGTAATGCCAGGTACTTTTCTAATCCTACTAGTAATCGTATGATTCATTGCTTCTGTATTGTCGGATTTAACTTTTACAAAGACGTCATGAACTCCATATGTTCCTCGGACTTCTTTAACATCGGGTAATTTTGCAATTTCTGTGATTATTTTTTCCTCAGAGCCGAGAGTGCAATTAACGAGAATGTATGCTGTAGGCATAAACATACAAGATACTATGTGTGTATTTTAGTCTTTTCCAAGTCTTTTCCAAGAAATACCTAAAAATACCACTTATTCTAATTCCAAGCATTGTTAGCAAATGTGTCGAAGAGCATCAGGCTCGATTACCGTGGCATCGCGATAGTAAGTGACTTACAGAATATTACAGTTAAATATGCTGAATTCGAAGGTCTTGAGAAAATCGATCGATGATTATACTCATTTTTTCTCATGAAAATGCGAATATTGAATTTTTCGAATTACTCGGCAGCTATTTCAAGTGCTCCTCTCAACGATTGCTTAGGTTAGGACCATGAGGTTACCATCAAAAGATCAATACCAATTTTGCACCGATCTGAACTTATCTTACTCGAAACTTCACCAAGTTTTTTTTGACAAACTCAAATCGCTACTACCAGTATCTGACATAAAAGTGATGCTTGGAGATGGAACAGTAACTGATACGTCAACCTTCGATCCTGAAGGTCTAGTTCTGTATTTCAATATGCTCTCGAAGTCTCTTAAAAAATGTACCAGTGGTGGAATCGTAAAATCAAATTCAGATGATTTGCATAGGATTACCTGTCAGTATTTTACTCAAATCGAAAAGTACTTTATTTCAGTATTTTTTGGAATCCAGTACCATGGATTAAGGTACTATAAGGTCGAAAAAAGAGTGTTGGAGATACAAAAAGAAATATATGATTTGACTAAAAAATGTAGCGAGATACGGAACTCGATAGCCAACGTGGGTAACAATATGGTCTTAAGCGAATTAGATAAAATGGGATATGGAGATCTCAGATTTGAAGATCTACTAGAACGAATGCTTTCAGATCAAAGTATTTCAAACCAACTTGAAAATAGAACAAATAATCTCCTAAATGAGTATCCGGAGTTGAGGAAATCCGAACTTAGGCACGAAGATCTTGTCTCTGAGTTAAATAACCACATAGTAGAAGTATACTCAATTGAGCCAGCAATGTTAGATTATAATAAGTTAATGCAAGGCCAAGCGGGCACCGTAGTATATATTGATTTGGAAACTGTCACTAATAAGAAATCAAAAGAACGCCAGGCTTATGTTAATTTTAAGAATGTTAATATTGACTCGCAGAATAGCATAATTGATTTTCTTAAAGAGATAACTAACACTATTGGAGAGTAAAGATGTTTACAGAGAAAGTTATATTGAAACCAACCCACCAAGAATTGGCAAGCCTTGAAATTAATATAGGATTGATTAATACTTAATGAACAGTAGACGAGAATCGCGTAGGGTAGAAAAAAAATATACACCCTCTTTAGAAGGAATAATAAATGCACGCAAATTATTTGACTCGGAAATTAGAAAGACGCCATTAACGAGCTCGCATACGTTATCGGAAAAAATTGGCTCTCATGTATTCCTCAAAATGGAGTCGCTGCAAAAGACTGGTTCCTTTAAGGTAAGGGGGGCTTGGTCAAAACTGAATAGTTTGTCAGCCGAAGAGCGTAGGAAAGGAGTCATAACTGCTTCTGCGGGAAATCATGCACAGGGAGTAGCTTTTTCGGCTATGAAAAAAAATATTCCTTGCAAAATCATAATGCCAAAAAGTGCCTCTCCTGCTAAGGTGGCAGCAACAAGATCATATGGAGCAGAAGTAATTCTCTCAGGTAGCACTTACGATGAAACATGGAAAATAGCTGATTCAATTTCTAAAGATTACGGTAATGTTATGATACATGCATTCGACGATCCACTAGTGATATGTGGCCAAGGAACAATTGGATTGGAGCTAATGGAGGATTTACAGCAGTTTGATAAAGTGTATGTCCCGATAGGCGGCGGTGGTTTGGCATCGGGTATATCCATTGCTTTAAAGGCAAAAAGACCAAACGTAAAGATCATAGGTGTAGAATCAAACCGATATCCAGCAATGAAAGAATCAGTAATGTCTGGACACATAGTCACAACCCCTGGTGGTTTTTCTATAGCGGACGGGATTTCTGTAAAGTCACCAGGGGAGCTAACTTTCAAGTTATGCTCAGAATATGTTGATGATATTGTTACTGTAGATGATATCTCTATAGTTGAAACTATGTTTTTATTGATGGAGAGAGAAAAGGTTGTAGTTGAACCTGCAGGGGCGGCTAGTCTGGCATATTTGTTGTCACATCATGATTTAAAGAGGGATGAAAGAGCCATATCTATTCTATCGGGAGGTAATGTGGACATGTACTTACTTGGGCAGATCGTTGCAAAAGGGTTGATGCAAATGGGGCGAATGCTCAGATTATTTATTCAGTTACCAGATAAGCCAGGAGCTTTGAAAACAGTTGTAGATAGGATAGCAGATCTTAGCGTAAATATCGTGGAAGTTAACCACGATCGCCTCAGTTCAAATATTGCCGCAGGGTCAGCTGGAGTTTATCTCAGTCTAGAGCTCGAGGATGAAAAGCATGCGAAAAAGCTAATGAGCTTTTTAGCGAAAGAAGGGATCGAATTTAGATTAAGCAGCTAACTTAGGCGCAGAAACAGTATTCGCGGAATCCAGCCTTATCAGCGGTAGTTCCGCCGATCTTTACCAATACGAATTCATCTTTTGCCCTTACATAAGATTCATCTAGCGTTCGCTCATTTTCTCTCAGACTGTGATATTGATCCATAGACAGCTTTTTGCGATCACCTATTTCTTCTTCGAGATTCATATCCCTGACAATTTCCTTATATCCTGCTTGTATGACTCCGCTGAATACCATCGCACTGCTTCCACTGCCATAAGAACCAAAACCGACTCTTTTACCTTCGATGTCATGTTTTTTCTTGTACTCGAATTCTAACAGGCTTCGCAATCCCATGTACATAGATGCTGTGTAGAGGTTGCCAATTATTCCAGATGCTTCCAATGAACTCGACATCTTTTTCTCATATACCTCATTGTAAAATGAAGTTTGCATGAAACTTTTTCTAAATTGTTCGTCTGCCTTCATAAATATGGTGTCTGAGAGGATAGATTCAATTGTTCCTCGAGGATCACGTGGGACTGGTTCAGGGAAACCTATTTCCTTAATTACAAGATGCCAGCGAGGCAGCGTTCTCCACTCGTGCCTAAGAAGATAGGCCAGTGCCTTCTCTCCCATTCTTCTATAAGGCAGGTGAACTGCGAATAAGTCTATGTGATCTGTTACTGATTCGCCATCATTTATCCGAATCAATCCTGTCCTAATAGCCTTCTCCTTGTAACTATCAAAGGCCTTCCTGACTTGAATAAGGTACAATAGATTTGAGTACGTTCCATTAACAAGCGGAGTTTCTCTACCACATGGACGATAAAAATCATATTCGTTTTTTATAGTTGTAGAAGTTACCTTTGTGTCAAAAGCAAGGACTCGTGGATTTTCTTTAACAAGCATAGCAACCGCACCAGCTCCTTGAGTATATTCCCCAGTCGAACCAACATCGTATTTGGCAATATCACTGACAACTACTATCGCCGCCTTATCGTTATTCTCTTGTGCCCTTATCCAATTGGCGTTATCATACAACGCATAAGACCCACTAACGCAAGCAAATTTACACTCTATACCACCTGCGTGTTCAAATGAGCTGTCACCATAGATCTGTTCTAACATGCCCACCACGAATGAATTCATTGCCTTTGATTCGTCTATACTCGATTCTGTAGCAACGTATACCCTACCTATATCCTCAGGCTCTAGGCGGTTTCGCTGCATAAGTTTTAGACAGGCATTAGCAGCCATGCAAGCTGAATCTTGATTTGTATCAACCATGGCCATTTTCCTAACTCCAATCCCATACTCCAATTTCTGAGGGTCAATGCCTCTTGCCTCTGCAAAATCTTTATAATCTAGATAGAGCTTTGGAACATAAATAGCAAGATCATCAATCCCAACGGACATAACAAAATCTACTCTCATTGTCTACATTTAAAGGTACTTATAGAAATTATTGACCATTAACATGAAAATTTGTGGACTCGAACCTCAACAATCTAATTAATTTATTTTTTTATGACCGGAAATTCCGATTTTTAATTCCGATCTTTCTAATTTCGCCTAATAATGTTATACATATTATCTCGTTCGTAAGCATCGAAACCGATCTGTTGAATGGCTGAAATAATAGCATTTGAAGTAAGTTCTGTAGAACGGGCTCCTGTCGCACTGACTACCTCTTCACCAATCAATGTTCCTCCAAAATCATCTGCTCCATAGGTCAACGCCAATTGAGCCATCCCAATGCCATTTGTCAGCCATGATGATTGAAGATGATCTATCAACTGGTAGTAAACTATTCTAGAGATGGCAATCATTTTTAATAATTGCAATCCACCGGACGGATACCTTACCAAACCTTCAGTTTGTATTTCTGTTCTATTGGGTTCAAAACTCCACGGTATAAAGGCCATGAATCCGTGAGTTTGATCTTGAAGATCGGCTATTTTCATTAGATGTCGAGCCTGTTGTTCCTCAGATTCGACCGTTCCGTACATCATTGTTGCCGAAGATCTAATTCCTAATGTATGAGCCTCATGCATAATTCGTAGCCATTCTTCACTCTTTATCTTTAAGGGACTTATTTCGTGCTTGACATGATCGTCGAGAATTTCAGCACCTGCTCCAGGCAAGCTGTCTAGGCCCGCATCTTTCAACCTAGACAATACTTCAGAAGTGGACGATCTTTCAACTTTTGCTATCATGTCTATTTCTGACGCTGACAAGCCATGTATTCCAACGTCAGGACATTTTTTCTTGATCTCTCTAAAGGCTTCTTCATAATATTCTATACCAAGATTTGGATTGTGACCACCTTGGATCAATACTTGCCTGATGCCATAGAGTTCCTTCGAGGTCACAACTCGTTTGACAATCTCATTTATCGGCAATGTGTACGATTCGTTATCTCCAGGAGGACGATAAAAAGCACAGAATTTACAAAATGTTATGCAAACATTAGTATAATTTAGTATGATATTATTTATGAACGTCGCTACGCTGCCGAATAATTTTTTCCTAAGCAATCCCCCCACTAGACCTATTGCATAAGAGTTATCGCTTCTTATCAAACTAATGCAGTCATTAAGGCTGACCCTTTCACCTTTCAAAGCTGAATGAAGAATATCCGAAACATCGGATCTATCAATGAGATCCAGCACCAGTTGACGCTTTAACATTGACAACCTTTTCACCCTTATAAAAGGTATTTATTCGTTACAAGGAATTTCATATACCAAGATTTTATATCTCTCTTCAAATAGGTTTACGCTAATTGTTAAAGACAACTTCTGGGGGCACCGAAGCACTAGCGAAGGCATTGAATGGGGAAGAGCTCTCTTTCAACGATGGTATGGACCTTATGGTAGAAGAAAACTTATTTCTACTAGGAGCTGCCGCAGACCAGATTCGCCGGAAGATTACTGGTAAAAACATTAGCTTTGTTTCATCATATTACCTGAACTATACGAACGTATGTGCTGCCAGCTGTCCTTTATGTGCCTTCTATAGAAAAGGTGACGAAAGCGACTCTTATACATTATCGACTGAACAAATTGTGGCAAGAGCCACAATTGCGATTAATGATATACGTGCTACAGAACTACACATAGTAGGTGGCTTTCATCCAAAACTTGGCCTAGAATATTACGAGCAAATGCTAACTTCCATAAAGAAGAAGTTTCCTTCAGTAATAATCAAGGCATTAACTCCTGCAGAGATCTTCTTCATTGCCCGCTTAACAGGTAATTCCGTGAAGGAGGTTCTTCTACGTCTGAAAGACGCAGGTCTTGACGCTCTCCCTGGCGGGGGTGCAGAAATATTTGATCAGGAAGTAAGAAGTGCAATAGTGCGAGGCAAATGTACAGGTGAGGAATGGTTGGAAACTGCCGCAACCGCCCACGAGGTTGGGTTACGATCTAACTGTACTATGTTATTCGGCCATATAGAAAAACCTGAGCACATTATCGATCATTTAATCAGGACAAGAAATTTGCAAAAGAAAACAGGTGGTTTTCTAACTTTCATTCCTTTAAAGTTTAGTTTAGAAAATACCGAACTCGAGAAAAAAGAGATGATATTTCAAGAAAGTCCTTCTGTCTATGATCTACGTGTCATTGCTGTCTCTAGACTAATGTTAGCTAATATACTAAACAATATTTCTGTTTATTGGGTTGCGCTAGGAAAAAAGTTAGCTCAAGTTGCTCTCTCTTACGGAGGAAACGATCTTGTAGGTACTGCCTTTTCGGAAGAAATTTTCAAAGCCGCAGGAAAGCCAAGTGGAACCTCAATTCAGGAATTAGTGAGTCTTATCAAGGAACTCAAAGCAATTCCCGTACAGCGAGACACTTTTTTCAATACAATCCAACAATATAGCTGAGGATTACTCCTTTAACCACCTGCGTTATTTCACTAGGGTGGCGAGAACAAAATTTCATCGAAACTGAGGATATTCTGTTCCCTACCTTTCTCCAGTAGATGGCCAATAGATCTTTCGCCCTGATTTCCCATATCAACTGTAAGTTCATTTACGTACATTTTGACAAATCGTCGGATCAAGTCTTTAGAACTACCTCTCGCATATTTCATGGAATATTCCAACGCTTCATCCATGTGCTCAAGACCATATTCAATAGATTTCCTAAATAAAATATCAAAATTCCTAATTTCTTCGATTTTTAATGACCTTCTACTAGCAATATTAATTCCAAGAGGTACGGGCATACCACCAGTAACATTGTGCCACCATTTTCCCAAATCGACAACTGTGTGAAATTGAGTTGATTCAGAAATTTGAGCCTCATGGATAACCAGACCGGCGTCAACAGAGTTAGACGATATCGCTTTTGGTATAGAACTAAAATTCATCTCCCTACCATGGAAGTTACCAATAAGAAGTTTCAACAATAAGGTTGCGGAAGTCAATTTACCTGGAATCGCTATAATACTATTAGCAAGTTCTTGGCTCTGCAAGGGTTTTTTTGAATAAAGTCGTGGACCATAGTTAAGTCCAAAGCTAGCCCCACTTCGCAATATGAGGTAATCTTTAACATAGGAATAGGCATGAACAGAAATTGCTGTAATATCTAACTCATGGTTTATTGCTCGGGTGTTTAGTGTTTCAATATCTTCAATCACATGTTCAATTTCAAACATTCTTGAGGCAACTTTACCAGTTGCCAACGCGAAAAACATGAATGCGTCATCTGCGTCAGGTGTATGCCCTAAAGTTATATGTGTCACATTGAATTAGGCCATAACCTACAATATCTTCCTTTACAAACACGTGATATGAGAACGATATAGAATAAGAATAGCAATGCGTCCAGCCTTCAATTTGATAGTTTTTGCTAATGTTCACTGCAATTTGATAAGGAACGTTTAATAACGGTGCACAGAGTTTTTCTGGTCTGTAATCATGCCTAAATTCAAATCAACTCAGGATATTTTAAGAATAATTGGAAATAAAGATCAAATACGTAATTTCGGGGTTATTGCTCACGTTGATCATGGAAAAACTACCATGAGTGACAGTTTGCTGGCTGCGTCGGGCATTATTTCCCCTACTGTCGCTGGGCAGGCATTAGCTTTAGACTCTATGAAACTCGAACAAAACAGGCAGATGACCATAAGGGGGGCGAATGTCACGTTGTTTTATGAACACGAGGGTAAAGACTATGTAATAAACATGATTGATACTCCTGGGCATATCGATTTTACTGGTCGAGTTACTAGGGCCCTAAGAGCTATCGATGGAGTAGTAGTGGTATCCGATTCGGTGGAAGGTATTATGACACAAACGGAAACTGTAACCAGGCAGGCTCTTGAAGAGAGAGTACGCCCTGTGCTTTACATCAACAAGATAGACCGGTTAGTAAAAGAGTTGAGACTGGACCCACAGGCGATGCAAAAATGGCTTTCAAACATTATTGCAGAATTTAACAAATTAGTCGACATATACGCAGAGCCTGAACTCAAGGAAAAGTGGAAGGTAAGTATTCAGGGTAACAGTGTCGCTTTTGGCTCTGCTAAGGATCGGTGGGGCTTTAATTACAAAATGGCCCAAAAGAAAGGAATTGGCTTCAAAGATGTATATGACGCGTACACGTCGGATGATTCTAGTTTAATAAAAAGCCTTTCAGAGAAAGCTCCACTCCATGAAGCAGTTCTCGGCATGGTGGTTCAACATCACCCCCCGCCACATGTAGCTCAAAAATATCGAATCCCTAAAATATGGCCAGGAGACTTGGAGTCTGACATTGGTAAATCATTGTTATCTTGTGATGATAACGGTCCGATAATTATGATGGTTACTACCATAAATGTGGATCAGCAGGCCGGCCGCGTAGCCACGGGCAGGTTATTCTCCGGAACCGTCAAAGACGGAGATGAAGTATACCTCCTTGATGCAAAGCGCACTGGCAAAGTTCAATCTGTCAACATATACATGGGCAACACAAGAGAAGTTGTAAATTTGTTACCTGCCGGTAATATTCCAGCTCTCCTCGGACTTGATTATGCGGTAGCAGGAGAAACATTTTCAACAGTCAAAAGCATACCTGCCTTTGAATCGATTAAGTACGTGTCTGAACCAGTCGTTACTATTGCAGTAGAGCCTAAACATCCAAAAGACTTACCTAAACTCGTTGAAGCACTAAGAAGAATTACCGTAGAAGATCCAAATTTAATAGTTAAAATCAACGAAGAAACAGGTGAGACACTTCTGGCTGGGATGGGTGTTCTCCATCTTGAAATTGCTACCTCTCTCTTGCAAGAGGCAGGACTTGAAATTACAACCACTCAACCCCTGATTAATTATAGAGAAACTATCAGATCAAGTGCGGGCCCAATCATGAGTAAATCACCGAATAGACACAACAAGATCTTCATGCGGGTAGAGCCTTTGGGAGACGAGATAATAGAGTTGATCAAAACAGGGCAATTGAAGGAAGACCTTGATCGAAAAGAAATGGCAAAGATACTTCGAGCTAAAGGTTGGGAGGCCGATCAGGCGAGGAAAGTCGCAGCAGTAGATCCATCCGGTAACTTGCTTGTCGATGAAACAAAGGGTGTTCAATTTATTCAAGAGTCCATAGATTCTATCAGATCCGGTTTTGATGATGTTGTACATTCTGGTCCATTAGCTCGCGAAACAGTTCGAGGGCTAAAATTTGTTCTACACCACTTTGTGCCTCACGAGGATCCTGCTCATAGAGGGTTGGCTCAATTAATGCCTGCAACAAGAAGATCGATGCTCGGATCTATGCTTATTGCCGACCCTATATTGCTTGAACCAATTTTAGGAATAGAAATCAAATGTCCGCAAGAGCAAATAGGAGTTGTTGCTGGCATATTGTCTGGTAAACGGGGAAAACTCCTGAACGTTGACCAAAAGGGAGTCATAGCCATAATCCAAGGTGAAGTGCCCGCTTCAGAGACCTTCGACCTATCAGAGATAATGCGAGGGGGAACTGCAGGAAAGGCGTTGTGGAGCACATATTTTAAGGCCTGGCAGCCAGTGCCACAATCATTGTTCAAGTCACTTATCACAGATATACGGAAAAGGAAGGGCCTCAACCCCGATCCGCCATCTGCTGATGAATTCATTGACAAAGAATAGAACTTGTATGGATAATCTCATTTCGAAAATATACCGATTCCACCTAATTCTATTCAAATAATAATCAAACCAGTATTTGGCCTGTAGAATATTTAGGAAGTATCAATAATCATCGAATAACTTCTATTATCACAACTATAGAAACTAACCTGATTGTAATCCATTTGCAATATGCGTTAATGATCGATAACTGTTAGTTTGATTGAAAATGCAACAGCAAATTAATGGTTCACTATTTCCTTCAGAAAAACATCCTGGTCCAAATCAGAAAATAGACTTAAATCAATGGCTGCTCCTTTTGACATAAGAACTTTCAATGTACTTCCGGCAGCTTTATCTGCCCACCATTTTTCTCCAAACTTGTCCAGCAAGTATTTCTCAAGTTCAGCCGCCCTAACTGCGGCCAATAGATAACTTGGGGTATACATAATTGCTTCAGGTAGAATGTGATGCAACATCCAGTATTCTCCAGGCATTCTAAACCCTGTAAATTTTTCCATTAGCTGCTGGTAAAGAACACAAGCTTGATCAATAGACAGGTTTTCAGTCCAGTATTTCATTTTCATCAGTGAATTAGCAACATAGAAAGTTACAAAATACAATTCCATGAACTTGTTCATTTCAACTAAACGATCTAAAAGATCATCATCTGTTATCCCAATTACTGTTCGAAGATACAGTGGATTCCTTGTAAGTCGTTCTAGAAAAATCGAAAATATTTCTGCAATTCCCATAGGAAATTTGTATTTATCCGCGTAGCTTAAACTGTTGTCTATACATGTAGCATGAATTGCATGTCCAACTTCATGATAGCAGCCTTGTAAGTCAAAGTAAGGACTCTCACTCTTATACAGGACTCTGATATCATCGGGGATTCTGACAAAGAAGCATATAGGTGAGGGATACTTTCCAGGTCTATCTTCCACGTCGAAAGATATCGATGATAAATCGAACCCGATTGGCTTTAAGGTCCTGTTTATTTCGCTTATGGGATTAACTTTGATAAACGGTGTCTCTAAATCTTTAAAAATTCTATTGCGGAAGAAATAGAAATCATCATAATAATCAGGTGTCTGCCCAAGAATCTCAGAGGCCAATGACATCGAATTTAAGAATGGTTTCCTTGCCTCTTCTCCAATTTGAGTAACAAAGTCATGTAATTCTGAAAAGGTAAGCCTCTCATTTTCAAGATATCCAGATAATGGGGTTGTATTTTCTGACATTGAAGAATATACTTCCTTCATAATACCAAATCTCTTTTCAATGATAGGTGATATAATGTGCGTCTTTTCTATTAACTCATCAAAAACAGACTTTCTTACTGACGGGTCGTACTCGATATTATTAAATTGTCTCCAGGTATTCCAATTGACTGGAGCATTGTTATACTTGTATTTCGAGTTACTAACTATTTTCTCTGTCCTCAATTTATGAAGTTTCAATTCTAATTGCTTGGTTTTTGCCTCAGCTATATTTTCAATCGCAGATAAATAGAGTATTCGAGGTTCATCGAAGAAATCTACGAAGATCTCCGAATTGTGCATGTTCATCGAAGATATCCGTTTTAGGGCTCTCTCATTATATGGTAGGCCTGCGAATTGCCTATATGTCTCGTCCGTAAGAGCAACATAAATGGCCTCGTCTATTTTGCACCAATTCTCCATATTCAAAGATAGATCAACTCACAATCATGAAATATCATGTGCAGTTTAAAATTTACTCCCATGTCATGGCAATGGCACTGGAAAGTTGGGATTTATTCTTAAACTAGGTCAATTTAGAAACAATCAATGAAGTAACCATTAATATCATTCTCGTTTCACTGGGATCACTATCAAAATAGAATAAAGTACTAGAAGGCAATAACAGATTGTTTAGAAAATATTACTACTAGGTTATTCAATTATGACAGGATACTTTAACGTGATGAACCTAACAGAAATTTTGATGGTCACTTTTACTAATCATTGGGTTAAGGAGACAAAAAAAGATACTTCAGGTAAAATAAGGGAAACTTTGCGCTCACCTAAACCATTAAAACCAACGATGGAATCTGCAAAAAACAGGTTGGGAATTCAAACACACAAATTAGATGCATTATTGGAAAGATTGAAAGCAAAGGATCGATCGCTTTTCACTCAAATCGTTACTCAATTACAGCATCATGAGGGCCCACAAAGTAAGATGCTTTCAAATGAATTATCTCAAGTTAGAAAAACAATAAAAACTATATCACAACTAAAAATGTCACTAGAGCAAGTACATATGAGACTTGAATCAACTATTAATTTAGGTGATGCAATGGCAGCCCTCAAACCTGCTGTAGGTACTCTGTCGAGTGTTAAAACTGGATTAAATGGCGTTATGCCAAATGTCGATGTTGAACTGGGGGAGATCAATGACATATTTGGCGATATCATGATGAATGCCAATAGCGCAGAAGTGGGATTTGCTATGAATTCTGGGACGGGAGAAGAGGTTGACAATATTCTTGCAGAAGCCAATGCAATAGCTGAACAAAGAGTTACTGATAATTTTCCCGATGTTCCACTCGGATCTTTCGGCAACGCTTCATACAGTAGTAATTCTAAATCTTCAATTGGGGAACGTTCGCAATAAGCTAGCCGAGTCTTCCACCTACTAAAGCTATTTGAGGCTTTTGGCGCAGGAAATGAATCTCTTTACTCAATAAAGAAAATGAAAAATGGGAAAGTCAAATTAACTAAGTTCAACTTATTCATACCAGCAAATAATTTAATTCGAGTATAACTTTGATTAAATATGGGCAACATTAAAAACATAGGCTCAATATTATTATCCACATTTCCATCTGAAGATATTGCTACCAAAGTAGTGAAAAAGCTACTGAAAGAAAAATTATGTGCTTGCGCAAATATAATAAAGGTAAACTCACTATATACTTGGAAAGGAAAAATAGAGAACGGCAAGGAGTTTTTGTGCGTATTTAAGACTACAACTCACAATTCAGCTAGACTTGCCCAAGAGATTATCAGACTGCATCCGTATGATGTTCCAGAGATTGTCGAACTGGATATGAAATCAGTAGCTGGTGGGTATCTTGAATGGATGAACGAGGTTACTCTGCCCCCGAGCTGATTAGGCAATACTATTGACACAAAATTTGTTACTAATTAATGGCAAATCTCAAGAGTGCCACTATGCCGCCTAAAGAAGACACCCTGAGTCCTATATCTGTAGTTGAATCAATTGCATATGTCTTGGCTCCAATTGCATCAACTCTATTTAGTAATGCTATGACTTGTTCCTCTGTAGCCGATTGAAAGAGAGTATCAGAGTAAAGTAGATATTCCACTGATTTAAGCTCAGCCGCCTTACTTACTTCATTTATTCCCATGGCAAATTTGGGGATACCCTTACTCACCAAAAAAAATATTTTATCTAAGACGACCGCTACATTACCCAGTTTAGTATCCTTCATTACTTCTTTTAGCGCATCAGAACGTAAAGACACATGGATCCCGTCTTCACCAGCAACGTCAACACCATCAATAACTTTCATATTTAACCGATTATTATCGGCATTTTCTATACGGGTATGCAAAAAATTGTGAAATCTCCGCTTAGTTTCGCCTGGTCCAAAAATGATTATGATTTGGTTTCCTGCGTCGTGTGGAAGTAAGGTCTTGATAATCCCAGCAACCTCTTCAAAGAAAACCTCAATGCTACTATTGTGCTTTTTTACATTACCGTATCTTTTGCCACTCTGTCCGGAATAGATGTTAGGTAGAATCCGCAGGTGCGTTCCTGTTATTAATGCGACTGCAGCCTCTTGCGTGTCAATCGCAACTAGAACAAATGGTGAACTTGTAGATCTCTTGATAATTTCAAATTCAGCTTGCTTCCAGCGTCTATTCTTGTTTAAAGTAACGACGTCACCGACGCTTACTGTCAGATTGTGGTGTTGTCCCTTTGAGACTAATTCATTATCAGCTTTGAGTATAGTACCGCCAATTCTCAATCTACCTACTGCGCCATCAAGACCTACTTGCTGTACTTCTAACACAATTTTCACTTTTATGCGCTCTCCCTTGTCGGGACGAGCAAACTCTTTGACTTGTTTAATTACTCTGGTGGTATCTGCAACTACACTGTCTCCAATTTCTACTATTCTTCTGAGAGTAAAGAGATCATCAGCATCTTCAGGAATAACTATTTGGGCTTTACCAGCCGAACCCTTGACTTCATTAATAATCATGAATCATATTCATTAGTATTTGGCAAGTCAAATCAAGAAATTAGATAATCCGCTCATTCTTACTTTCTAGGAGGAAAGACTCATTCTTACTGAACTCTTGGCCTGTACCTTGAATATTCTCTTTCAGAGATTTTTCAACCTTATTATTTTGAATACTTTGAACTTGAGAATACTTCAGGTAATCCTCTACCCATTCTTGAGTAATGACTCCAGATTCCACCAAATTTACCAGTGCATTAGGAGATGCATCCCCATTTACTTTGCCTGATTTTCTTCGAGTTTGTCGCCACCTTAATTGAGTATTTCCGCTCTTCGAAGAGTAAATAATCCCTAGGATTTCCTTGGCATTTACAAAGGTTATTTCCCTTATTTTTTTTAGAGTGACTTTGTCTGCAGCCTCTATGTATATCGCTCCAGGTCCCTGCTCGCGCTCAGGGAACACTTCGAAATCTTGGAAGTATGATTCAGGTGTGAAAGATCTGCAGGTGCTGAAAATTATAAACTTTCTAAAACTCTCAAGGGAGCAAGTGGCTTCTATCCTTACCAATCTGATTATACAGGCATTATGTTATTTATCAAGGTTCTGACGCAGATTTCGGTCACCTTAGCTCGATCGTATATGTACAAGTATTCCGAATATTACAACAATGTTTAATTCCTCACAACAGGCATTTTGGTTCAAGTTAGCGGACAAACTCCATACTCAAGATCTACTTCATCTCTTATCAGTAGGGCTAATCAGGTCATCGTTTGTCCATTGGGTTTATCTAATAATGGGAAATAAAACTTGCGTCAGTAATGAACTGAAGTCATCAGCGACTCATTTCAATTTTCTTTCAAATAAGATTCAATGACTATTAGCTGTGTTGGCCGGGGGCAGAGGCATCGTGCCATAAATATTGAAAGTATTCCTTGGCGAATCTAGCCAGTCCCGAATGGTGAGCCCATATTGCAATCGGTTCAGGATTCCCCGATCTACTCTTAGCGTCACCCAATAGTATCATAACCTGACTGGTATCTCCTATTACTCCTCCACCAAACATGCTATCCTTTACTCTAACATCCGCTACTCTAGATATTGTTCGCACAATTTCCGAATTTGTCATGCCTGAAACCAAGACAGTAATCTTGACACCTTTTTCGGACAAAATTCTTAATGCGGGTTGCACAGTCCTGGCAATATTCTCCGAAATTTCAGGAATAGCTATCAACAGTTCTTCTTCACAGGTTTCAATTATTTCCATGACTTTTGTAGCTATATTATAGAGGCCTCGGACAACCCAGATTTCTGGTCTTTCTTTAATACCGGTTCTTTCGTAAACTGATGAAAGTTCAGCTAGTACCAAATTTTCACTTGTCTTTAGTCTGTTGTCTATGAGCATCTTCGTAGTCTCTATAGCAGTATGAGGTGGTTTTGGGTAGAATTTTTGGGGCCTAGAGCTGTTTGACTCAATCCATCCTTTTTGCTCAAGCGAATTTAATACATCGTAGATTTTGGAATAGGGTACGCCAGATTTCTTACTTAATTCAGATGCGGTTACAGGACCAATTTCAAGTAAGCAGATATACGACTTGATTTCATATCCCGTTAGACCCAAATCTTCCATGGCTTTTTTAACTTTCTCGCTCAGGTCCATGAGTCTCGTAGAATTTTGGCTAACGGCAGATAATATACTTATTTATAATGCTTATTACGTCTCGGATGCAAGACAAAAAATCAACCTATTCACCGTATTATTTATGACATTATATTTATATACTAAATCAGGCATTTTTTGTATAAATTAGGTAGTATCTAATGGAATTAATACAAATATCCAACATGACGAGTGGTATCAAACCAAGCGCTGGAAAACGAACTATAAGATTTACTCAGAGCATATGTCCAGATTGTAACATGATCCTGGATGCTGAAGTTTTTGAAAGAGACAACAAGGTTTTCATGACGAAAACTTGTCCTACGCATGGCGAATGCGAGGAGTTATACTTTGGATCGTACAAGATGTACAATAAATTCAGCACGTATTGGATGGACGGAAAAGGGGCTCATGCGCCAAACGTAATGGTTGACAAATGTGCATGTCCCACGAATTGCGGATTGTGCACTAATCACTTGTCACATTCTGGACTAGCTAACATGATAATCACTAACAGATGCGATTTGACATGTTGGTACTGTTTCTTTTACGTCAAGAAAGGCTTGGAAGGTGCGTATTTGTACGAGCCAAATCATGAAGAGGTAAGAGCAATGATGAAGACTCTAAAGGCCCAAAAGCCCATTTCCGGAAACTCTATACAAATTACAGGAGGCGAACCAATGCTCCGAGATGATATCTACGATCTTATTCGTATTATGAAAGAAGAAGGTGTAGATCATGTGCAGCTCAATACTAACGGGATAAAATTGGCATTATCCCCAGAGACCATGCGACAAGTGAGAGAGGCTGGAGTGAACAACCTTTATCTCTCGTTTGATGGTGTAACACCTAGGACGAACCCAAAAAACCACTGGGAAGTGCCTTATACGCTTGAATCTTCTCGAAAATGTGGAATGACTGTAGTCTTTGTTCCAACCGTAATCAAGTCAATTAATGACCACGAGTTAGGTGGGATCATTAGGTATGCACAGAAAAATCTAGACGTTGTGCATGCAGTGAATTTCCAACCAGTCTCGTTGACAGGAAGAATGACTAAGAAGGAGCGAGAGAAGTATAGAATAACTATACCTGATTGCATCGAAAGGATAGAAGAACAAACCAGCGGTGAAATTTCAACAGATGCTTGGTTCCCAGTCCCATCTTGCATGCCCATGACAAATGTCATTGAAGCATTCAGTAAGAAGCCAAAGTACGAACTTTCTATTCATTTTGCTTGTGGTGCTGGTACTTACGTTTTTGAAGATGTGCAGACGAAAAAACTGATCCCTCTTACATCTTTTGTAGACCTTAAGGGAGTCTTGGAGTACTTTGAGGAAAAAACAGATGACTTAAGGTCAGGGGCAAATCGTTACTGGACTGTTCTGGAAGTTGTTAGAAAGCTGAATCAGTTCGTTGACAGAGAAAAGCAGCCACATGGCCTGAATTTGGGCAAGATGTTCTCCAGCATTCTACTCAAGCAGAGCTTTGATTCTGTCGGGTCATGGCATGTAAGGTCACTCTTTCTAGGCATGATGCACTTTCAAGACAAGTACAATGAAGACTTGGAACGATTGCAAAGGTGCGACATCCACTACGTGACTCCAGACCTTAGAATTATTCCATTCTGCGCTTTCAATGTCATTCCAGAATGGTATAGGGATAGAATTCAAAAGAAGTATAGTATACCAGTTGAGGAATGGGAGAAGGCCCATGGTCAAACACTTGAAGCTGGTCTCTATAGAGGACTAATGAGAAGGGGAAAGCCAGAAGCTGAGATGGGGTGTGCGATGTCCGAAATGCACAAAGCAGCTTCTGAGGCAGCATTGGCAGAGGCTGGCGATCACCGAGCCGTAGATCTTAGAAACGGTATGGCAGGAGCATAAGGCAAGTAAATACTAATGTCACTATTACAAAAATGCCCAGAAGGATTCTGGGCCTAGAAAGCTCCATAGTTTCAAACTAGTCAAATTTTATTACTGTCTTAGTAAGCGCGAGCCAGTCTGCCTGAGGTAGTAAGTTTTTCCTAAATGCCTATCGGCTTGTTCTTGCGTGACTTGATTTTCATCCATAGCTTATCTGTAGGATTCGGATCATTTACCTGAAACAAGTAATCAGCGAATGTCACTTCATTGATCATTCCATTCTAGACAAGATTTAATTGATTGTTAGTTGGCCCCTAATCTATGTCCAATTTGAAGTACATACAAATTGAAACAGATGCCAACACTGCGATTGTGAAAATCAACAGACCTGAGGCCCTTAACGCTATGAACTCTGAAGTTATTTCAGACCTCTCGAATGCAATAGACAATGTGGGTGCTGACGATGCTATTAAGGTCGTGATAATTACTGGTGCTGGTGAAAGATCTTTTTGTGCAGGTGCGGATATTTCATACATGGTTAACATCGATCCTATTACTGCCGAGAAGTATGCTTCCTCCGCTCAATCTGTTCTATCCAAAATAGAAAAATTGGAAAAACCAGTTATTGCTGCCGTAAACGGTTTTGCTTTGGGAGGCGGTTGTGAATTGGCAATGGTTTGTGATATGCGAGTAGCATCTAGCAATGCAAAGATTGGTCAGCCTGAAGTCACCATAGGGATACCTCCAGGATGGGGCGGAACTCAAAGATTAATGAGACTTGTGGGACCAGCTAAAGCCAAGGAGCTTGTATTTACAGGAAAGATGATTTCTGCCACGGATGCTTACGAGATTGGGTTAGTGAACAAGGTGGTGAGTTTGACTTCAGAAGAAGAATTATCTGCTGGGCCTCCAAATCAAGAATTGGATAAAGCAAAGGAAAAAGAGCGCGCTGGTTTGGTTGCGAAGTTACTCAACAACAAGCTGATGGCCGAGTGTAGTGTGATCGCGAAAGAAATCAGCAAAAATAGTTCCACTGCCGTAAAGGTTAGTAAGACATTGATCAACAAAGGAATGGATGCGGATCTTGAAACTGGATTGCGGCTTGAGATATATGGTTGGGCATTATGTTTTGCTCACGAAGACAGGCAAAAAATGATGTCGGCCTTCTTAGACAAAGGAAAAAAGAAAGAAGGAAAATAGTTCGAATAAAAATTCTCAGTTAAGAGCATATTGAAACAGAATCGAAAAAAAAGTTCCTCAAAAACGCATTTCTTACTAGTCCTCAATAAATGAGGATCGCAAACTAGCCAAGATTAGGCCCAAGTAATTTATTATCAAACAATATTAGCACCAAGACTTGGGGCGCACACATATGCCTTTGCGTTAACTCCAGAGTCCAGAAAACCCCTTTGCATGGCACTTGCAATTTTAGAGTTTCTGTCTTTGTCTGAATCCCCAAGAGCAATTATTGAAGGACCAGCTCCACTGATTGTAACTGCAAGAGCTCCTTCTCTCATCGCATATCCTTTTACCGCATCATAACCCTTAATTAGACCCTTTCTGGCTGGCTCTACAATCATATCATCAATACCATATGCAATTAATCTCAGGTCCTTTTGATAGAATCCGCTGACGACAGTACTGGCACTTGCAACGTTGTGCACGACGTTTGCCAAAGGAACAAAATTTGGCAGTACAGATCTCGCCACTTCAGTCTTTCTTTTGGGAATAGGTAATTCGGGCATTACCAGCACAATACTCAGATCTTCCGGCGGCTGAATTCTGATTAATTCCAATCGAGGAGAAGTCTTTACAATAACAAATCCTCCTAGTAGAGATGCAGCAACGTTATCAAAATGCCTTGTACCTGCGCTCGCTAACTCACCCTCAGCT
The DNA here is from genome assembly GCA_044870745.1 of Nitrososphaeraceae archaeon. Classification (GTDB taxonomy): domain Archaea; phylum Thermoproteota; class Nitrososphaeria; order Nitrososphaerales; family Nitrososphaeraceae; genus TA-21. The sequence goes on from JBIOZE010000117.1 coordinate 30,846, forward strand.
GCAAACTCGACAAGTTGATTCTTACTATATCCGGTATTGAAAAGATGATTTACAGCGATAACAGCTGCTACTGCCGACGCAGCACTACTTCCAAGCCCATATCCTGGGGGAACACCTTTGAATACTGAAAGCTCGATATCATATTCAATTCCTGCATCTGTGCATAGCTTCCTAACTGACAGTCCAGCCGAATTCGAATCTACATCAGTTGGTATTTTAGGATTGAGCTCCGGATTATTAGAAATATTCAATCTTATCGTGCCAGTTTTTGTTTCTAATTTTCGAACATGCACCTTGTCGTAGAATAAATCTATGGCAAGTCCAAAAACATCAAAGCCAGGACCAATATTTGCTGTTGAAGAGGGAGCAATGGCTTCACAACATTCGGCTCCTTTTGAGGATTTGATATTCTTAATCATATTTTTGTTCTCCAAGCGATAGAATTCTAGATAATGCTCCGGTAAGATTGACAATTCCGTCCATGGTAATGTTGGAATATAAGATGGGGGCAGAAATTACGTCATGTCTGTACAATGCACGCAAGATATCTCTGCTCAGAATCTTATGATCAGAACTAGCATGTTCATTTTCAGAGACAGATTCTATAGCCTCCTCCAGTTTTACTCTCGAAGATGACCATTTGTTTATGTCTGGGATCTTTTGGGCAACGAGATCTTTTTTTGTCATCAAGTCAATTTGAGGTACATTCAGTCTCATTCTTACTGAAGCCGCGAGAAGCCCAATAGCTACATAATTTATTGGACTAGAAATTAGAGTACCGTCTAATGTAAAAATATTTACTTTATTATCACATTGAAAATTAGTAACAAAGTACGGGCCGCTAGTTCGATATACAAATAATTCAATCTGACCTGGCGTATCCAGAACTATATAGTCTGGATTAGCCGAGTCTACTTCTTTTTGCACTTCATCTATCCTCGTCGCTATAAGGTCAGCGGCCATTACGAGTGAACCGTTGGGGCCTAAATTAAATTCAGTCATTAATTTCTCAATATCAACATAATTCCGGATGTCAATGTCGGGGGTATACGGTAGATTGATTGCACCTGCGTCCAGATTTATGGTGATGGCGAAGGCATGGTTATCATTATACCATTGAACAATCTTGGAAGTAAGTGACGATTTACCAGAGCCAGCAGTTCCAGTAATGAAAATCGCATCCAAAACTATTCAAATTCAATAGACTGCGTGAATATATTTAGTTTCTATTAACTATTATATGCCTGTAACTAATCAATGCAGTGACTAATCTTGAATTGGAGGATAATCGCAGTCATTGCAAGCTTAGTTCCTTTTATGCTTCTATTTGCATTCACTCCAGTTACTCCAAGTGACGTTTTTTCAGTTGGTCTTGTACCGTTTGTTCTGTCAGTTTGTGCAGTAATGGTGAGAGTTCTCCTTCAGGCATACCGTTTTCGATATTTTATAAAACATTTCATTAGTCCTCATTTAAGTTCGACGGGCAAGATTATGGTTGCTCGCCTCGGTGGTGAATTTGTGACACAAACTACCCCTTCATATGTTGGAGGTGAAATAGTTCGCATTGCTTGGCTGACAAAAAACGGAGTTCCTGCTGGCCAAGCTGCTTGGGTCGCAACCACTGAGATCATAGCTGATGTATTCGTTGGAAGCATTCTAGCATTCATTGCAGGAGGACTCGCTATATATAACGGTGGTAGTTTTATCGGAACAATTGTTATCCTTGTGGCTATACCGACGTTTGTGTTTTGGTTTTTGGTAGTAATCCTTTCTGCCAATAGAAACATACAATTGCCAAAATTCGCTCAAAAATTACTCCAGAGATTTCTCTCAACAGAAAAATCGTTACGCATCATCGATACAACCAATATTGCACTCCGGGATTTGTGTAAGATGAGCAGAGAGCACTTTAAGTCAAAAAAGTCGGTAAAGGTATTCACTGTAGGAATGGCAATGACATTTATTGCATTCTTGTTTCAGGGTGTTTCATTTTTGGTGCTTGCTAACGCAGTTCATGAACGAGTTGGACTTCTTGAATCGTTCATGGCAACATCTGCTTCCACTGCGATTTCTACTCTGCCTATTACAATAGGTGGATCAGGTTTGGCAGAGCTAGGCATATGGGCCTACATTTCGAATCTTAATGGAATTCCACATTTTGGTGACATTTTAGAGGATTCGCAGCTATCGGTCGTGATTGCATGGAGGATAGCGACATATCAAATTCCACTAGTTATAATGTGGATATGTTTGATGAAAATAACAATTGGTAAAGGGTCCATAGTAGTTGGGATGAAGGAAAATCTAAAAGACACTAACAATCCCCAAAATGCAAATACAAATACAAATGCAAATACAAATGCAAATACAAATACAAATGCAAATCCAAGGCAGGGTAAAAATAACAACAAAGACGAAACTCCAAATAGAACTTGATCGGCTCAAAAGAAAAGTCTAATTGGTCGAGTAAATAATACCAATTTTTATACAAACTAAAATAAATCAAAATATTACTTGGTTAATGTTTTAGAATATTTCCTTCCCTTTATGATAATGACACTGTATATAAGAAAATATAGAGATCGATATATTGAGTAGAGGTATAGAATATGAACGAGGCATTAGCAGGTAAGCAAGGACAACAACGACAAGGAGACACTAAATACCTTGATAAAACAATTGTAATCACAGGAGCGTCAACAGGCATAGGACGACAGGTTGCAGTTGATTTTGCTAAAAGAGGAGTAAAAGCATTAGCAATAGTTGCTAGAAATAAGGATCGTCTGAATGACGTTGCCTCCGAAATCAAAGATCGCTGTGATTGTTTAATACTTGAATGTGATGTAACTGACAAAGTACAAGTTCACTCAATGGCTCAAAATGTTCTTAAGAAATTCGGTAAAATAGATGTTCTAGTGAATAATGCAGGAATCGGAATTCTCGGAAAGGTACAGGATCAAACGACGGAAGAGATTGAGGCTATCACATCAACGAATTATTTGGGAATGATATATTGTACTAAGGCATTTCTTGGTTCTATGTTGGCAGCAGGAAGGGGACATATCGTAAATGTGGCGTCATTGGCTGCAAGTTTTGGGATTCCTGGTTTGGCCGCTTACTGCGGATCCAAATTTGCGGTACTGGGTTTTTCAGAATCGCTTTCACACGAACTGCATGGATCCGGAATCAAAGTTACTGTCGTGAGTCCAATTGGCGTCAGGACGAACTTTTTTGATCATCCGTCATTCAAAAATAGTAACATGAGAGACAGGCAATATTTATCATTAGATGTTAAAGCTGTTTCCAAGGCAGTGATCAGAGCGTCAACCTCTCCGCGGCTTGAAATAGTTGTACCGTTTTTCATGCGTGGAGCCATTTGGTTAAAGCATACGTTGCCATACGTTGTAAATCCAATAGTAGGTCGCTCATTTAGAAAATTCCTCCAATCAAATCATGATCCTCTAGGCGAAGACTAAATTGTCTTAGAAAACTAATAACAACGCCGCATAAAAATAAAATTTAGGTACAAGTCTCGTGAGTTTCCAAAATCCTATGGATATATGTATCTAGTAAATCAAACTTATAATGAAAAAAATAACCGATTCAACTATGAAATTCAAGGTTACTGGGCATAAAATTTTATTACTGATCCTCTGCTCCGTCTTGATCGTCTCCCAACGCAGAGTTATCAGAAGGGGAGTCAGATTCGACATCCATTACCTGAAGTTCTGCTAAATCAAATCTGTATATCGCATCCATATCCAGATCATATTTGGATTTCAGAACTTCAGTCAATTTTTGACTGAGATTCCCCTTAAAGACCCTTATCTTGAACTCATAAACAAATCCTTTCAGAAAATCTGTTATTTTCATACTCTCGGGTACATCTAATCCTTCTACTATTGTTCTTCCGTCGGGAAGTGCTTCATAGATTTGAATATCAACTTTGTAGGCATTTTCATTTATATCTAGGAAGTAGCCAGATCGAAGTACTGTCTCAGGTTCACCAAAATTTACTGATTTTATTTCTGCTTCCGCCCATTCAGGTAGTGGTTCTTCTGATGGAGATTTGGTTTTACTTGTGCCATCAGAAACCTGACTTTTAGATCGTGCCATGTTTATTCTACAAGGCTGGATACCAATTCCGCCACATAAAAAACCTTCTAGGTAAAAGTCTTGATTATCTGGGTCATAATGAGTTGATAATGGGATATATCAAAGTCTCTATAATAATATAGTTCATAATCTCAATTGCATATCGTAGTAGCTATCAAGTAGTTTTCAGAAGTTGCCTTTCTACCAGCTAGAGTTTTTATCTTTATATGATCTTAAAGGACGTATGTATGAGGAAAAAAATATATTCAGCGTGTTTCCGCGAATTGATCGGGTATAACCGCAAGGTTTTCTAGATTAGTTACAGAATTTACACATGCAAATAGATTGTCATCAAGACTTTTCTTGCTGTGTTCACTATTCTTATTTCCTAAATCGCATCCGTTGGTTGTCCAAGACTTTTGGTAAATAGTATCTGTATTGCAATTATTGTCTTCGTTATTTTTACACTTTTCTGCGAATCCTTCGGGCAATGAAAATATTCCTACAGCTGCTAGTGCACCGGCAAACAAAATGACAATGAGCGTGACTCCTGAGGGCTTACAACTTAGCATCATAATATATCTAAAATCTCAATAGCGATATAATATATTTAGAGTGCCGTACAGTAGCTCATAAAAAATAAAAAGACATTAGTACATCCACTTGATACTGGATTCAATTAAGTAATCTTCTTGTAGAAAATGATAGCTTAAAAGATTTACAACACTTGATGAATATTAGTGCCTGAAGTTTGCCTTACAACGGCTTGAAATTCTAAGCCTTCATAAGCAGCACTATGTAATTTTCATTCTGGCAACAACTACTACTAGACAGATCCACGATGAACTGTGACCAAGTACAGCGCATAATCAAAAATAAATTCACCGCACATACCAGGAGCTGGATTATTCATGAATACATTATGTAACTCCTCTACAGTAACTTCTGTATAGTGCTAAACATGACTATCCATTACATTTCCTATTATTTCAGCATGGACTGAACTATGCAAGATACGTGGTATCATAGAAATTCAAATCAAGACAGATGTATTAGAATAATGTTGATCCTAAATACTACTATATAGCAACACGTAATAATTTTCCATATTTGGATACTTAACTTGATTACTACGATTTTTCGGTGAGACTTAAATAAAAGTATCAACCAGTGGAAAATTAGCGTTGAATTCGAATACAAAATACTTCATCGCAATGACTGTATCTGTGATCTTGGTAGCAGGAGCATTAACACTCCCGCTAGCATTTGATGAACATTCAGCCGATGCGAACAAGAAGTATAGCAAAAAATACAAGAAGACAAAGAAAGCTAAAATAGAAGCTGAAGGCGGCAACGGTGGCGACGGTGGTAACGGTGGAACTAGCAGTGGTGGCGCTGGTGGTAACGGCGTTGGCGGCAGCGGTGGTAGTTCTATCGGTGGTAACGGCGGCGTCGGCGGCAATTCAGGCGATATCTTTGCTGTAGGCGGTAACGGCGGCGTTAGCGATGCTAGCGGCGACGGTGGCGCAGGTGGCGCAGGTGGCGCAGGTGGCGTTAGCGATGCTAGCGGTAACGGCGGAGCTGGCGGAGCTGGCGGAGCTGGCGGTGCAGGCGGCATTGGATGTGTTGCAGCAGCAGCCCCGGCTAACTGTAACGGCGGAGCAGGCGCAGCAGGCGCAGCAGGCGGAAACAACTTAGGTCTTGCTGGATCGGCAGCTGGCGGAGCTGGCGCAATCGGTGGAAACAACCTAGGTCTAGCCGGCGATGCTAGTGGCGGATCTGCATGTCAACAAGATGCAAGCGGCGTTAACCTAACAAGCAGTTCACCAGCGTGTCTGACCGGTAACGGCGGCGACGCGAATGGTGCTTCACCAGGCCCAGGTGGCGCAGGTGGAACAGGCCTTGGCGGTAACGGCGGCGACGGAGCTGATGCCACAGGTGGCGTTGGCGGCGAAGGTGCTGGTGCTTGCTTCGAAACTGGAAGCTGCTTTAACGACAACAGCTAAGTTAACATAGCAAAAAAATAACAAAAACAAAATCCCCCCTTTTTCCTTTTTTCATTCGGCCAAGAATTCTATCTAAAAACCGTGTTTCAACATTGAGCTTCTTGTTTGAATCCAATTAGCATACCTTTGTTAAGGATTGGCCTTAATTCATATCGCTAATTATATGACATTAGAATAGTCCTGCAAAGCAAGTCCAATTAATAGTACTACCACCTTTTGGTTGGACAAGAATTACGTAAAATAATCTGATTTTTGAATGTATTTAAGATTAAGTTATGTTACTTTTTTCAGTGAGACTTAAATAAACGCTTCCTACGTATCTTACTTACGTTGAATTCAAATGCAAAATACTTCATCGCAATGACTGTAGCTGTGATCTTGGTAGCAGGAGCATTAACACTCCCGCTAGCCTTTGATGAACAGTCAGCCGATGCGAAGAAGAA
>JBIOZE010000118.1:0-12151 GCA_044870745.1 Nitrososphaeraceae archaeon
TGTGGATTTGATTGCGATCTGAGATTCTGCACGTTATGGTAGTAAATCTAACTATTTGAAGTCTATGCATATAGTTCCCTTTCCAATAAGAAAGGACTTTGATTAATGAAGTATTAGATAAATTGCAATCTCTAAAACGCTCTTCTTAGCGACTGATAAAAGGAGAAGTACTAATACCTAAATCGGTATCTTCAACTGTCATTCCTTTCAGATCATGAGAAGTATTAATACTAAAATCGGTATCTTCAACTGTCATTCCTTTCAAATCGATAAACCTTCCACTCATAGAATTACTATCCCATACTGTAACTTCTAGATATCCAGGTGTATCAGATATGTTATTTTTACATCCGTCGTCCATTTGATTACCCCAGGGGTACGCTTTACGCCCACCAGTTCCAGCAGTTATGAACGTTATATCCTGACTAAAGCATTGCTGATATCCATGATTATGGCCATTTACATATAGTTTAGTCTTACCTGATTGTTGTAAAATAGGTACTAATTTAGACTTACAATCCGTCCATTCTGCATGATGTGCAGAAGGATTGGTTACACAAGGATAATGCGATAATGGAACTATGAAAGGTGTTTTTGCCTGTGCTACTAGATTCTTTGCCGAATTAATCTGTTTTCTTACAGTAGTGTCTGAATCTAATGATAGGAATGTAACTTCCTTAACTGAATGAGAATAAACTGGCTTCTTTATTTTAAATACTTTAAGAACATCTTTCGATTTATCATGATTACCTACAGTTGGCAAACCATTTGGAAAAGCATCTTTAATGCATTTAGCACTTTTCGCATATCCTAGGTCACCTAATAGTAGAACGACAACTGGATTAGAATGTTTTTTAATAGCATCTGCGACTTTCTTAGCACTTTTACATTCTATATCGCCTACTGCTACAAATTTCCAACTAGCAAATGCGGTTTTCAATGTTGTAGTAATCACATTAAATCCAATACTCATCATGACCACGAAAAGAATGGTGAACGTGAATCTATTTCTAGGGATCAACCTGAATTCAGGATCATTGAACAAAGTATAACTAAGCTTTGAAAAAGGGATATCTAACAAAACAAGAAGGAAGATTTGTAGGTGAAATGTAAATCAGAATTTATGGATGGAATATTATTGTACCATAGCCGCTTGTATCACAAGCCTTTTTAATTCAAGTCGCTCCTTTTGACCGCTGACGGGTCAGGTTCCTATGTTGGTTTCATAAGTTTCTGGCTCGTCGGCATTTTGACCATACCGGCCAGAGGTTGAGATGCTAACGCCGACCTCTGGCTTCTATTTAGTTTTCAACAGTCAGCATTGTACATATTTTAATTTTCAAGAACAACTGTCACTTTTATCGTACTGCTGAAATAGCTAGTTTGAGCATTATGTCCCGGACCTTTCGGTTCAATTCAACAAAGTCAGAGGTTGAGTCTGCAACATCAACCTCTGACTTTATGAGTGGCGAACATAATCGGTAGCCGTTTTTCCTATTCCTATTATTTTAGATAACTAGGTTCAGCAAGGCCTTATAACATCAGTACCAAAATACTAGTTGACATAGTGAGTCCTCCGGACTAGGACTTCCTTGAGCTCCACAAACACAAGAGTCCTAGTCTGTAATAATATGCTCCCCCTCTCCCCAAATACAGCTGTCCGTTTTAAGTTGACAATTTCATTAGCCCAGTATCAATGGGATGTATCGGAATTTGTCAAGAAGTAGGAATTGGCAATGGTACTTACGAATATGGCCATAGGTACTGTAGCAAATGTGAAATTTATTTTATGACAACAGATATTTCATGCCCTTGTTGCAATAGAAGATTAAGATATACAGATCATAAGAAAAAAGATTATTTTTATAATTACTGAGGCTCACTTTTTTTTGTTTTCAGTTCTAAAGTATGATTGACATTGTGAATAGAAAAAGTATTAGAATACCTGTGAATATTAGGGTCTCGTAGATTTTTTTCAACTACCCTAGGCCTATTCCACTCCAGTATTAATGTTGGCTTTATTCTAATAAAGTCCTGCAATCAATCCTAAGACCAGTGTTTAATAACAGCACTTAAAGGGCACACTGATAAACTCCTGTGTTAGTGGATAATACATTCAAGGGGTTGCGTCCAATTAAACCAGAAGAGAAATTAAAAAATGGAAGCAAGAATCTGAATCCAGCTAAGAAGTTCTGTAGTCTATGTCAGAACGAAGCAATCCAATTCGCTATGTTTGAGTCTGAAGGTGTGACCATTTTGGAGCGTTACTGTCAGACATGTATAGATGCCAACAAGCATTTAGATGCTTAGAGCTATATACAGCCAATCATGTTAACGTTTTCTTATACTTTAATAGCAAGCAATCACGACTAAGCTCTGGAATATTGAGTTCAGAGTATATTCAATTCAGAATTTTGGATATTCTTTATGAAAGTAATAGAGTCTGTTGATTAATCAGCTTAAATCTTGAGCACTGTACTAATATGCGCTCTGCTGTCTTATTGATATGAGTATCTTGAAAAGGATCAAATCTAACTTGCCTGTGGTGGGGATGCTATGTGCTCTTGGCTTCGTGATCAGTCTATTTTTCATACCGCTAGCTGAACATTGGTAGCATATATGTTCTGATACAGCATACCCGCCATTCTTTTTTCTCCCCGGACTTGTAAAGCTTTATCCGTCATGTCTGTCATTGCTTTCCTCTTTTTTATTTAGACAAGTCCTTCAATGTTAGATCAAATTCAGTTCTTACACAGAAATGGCATATTAGTTTTCTTGGATCATCTGTAAGTTTCAAATAATCAATTTTACATTTTGGACATTATTCCATGTCTTATCATAGGCGAATACATTAGTATCTTAGGAATAACGCTTAGGAGAGGGGGTCAACCCCGAAGTTAAATAACTACAACGACAACGAGGGATGTGGTACGAATATTGGTTGTAGATGACGAAAACGACAGCTTACTCGTATTTACGTTGATGCTAAGGGCTGAAGGTTACATGGTGGATTCATATAATGATCCGATTAAGGCTTTGTCCGCATTCAAGCCTTCCCATTATGATTTGATAATTCTTGATTATCGTATGGCCGGTCTGAACGGGTTGGGCTTTATACAAAAGATAAGAAAACTTGATAATTCAGCTAAGGCGATACTGCTTACCGCATGGCTATCGCTTGGAGATGAGGTCAAGAAATATTTCATGAAGGTTTTGGCAAAACCAATTTCCGAAGAGAAATTAATCGAAGAGGTTAGACTTGCTTTGGGAAAGAACTGACTACGCACTTACAAGCCATCGAACCAGACTAGGACGAACAAAGTTAAGTGATCTCTTTATAGCCTTATACGTAATTAGTTTTGACCTAAAATGGAATACTTGAACGAGAGTGAACTGGATATTCTAACTTCAGTATCTGAATTGGAATCACTCGGTATAAAAACACCACAATTAAATGAATTGAATGACGGCTATGAAATTGGTAATTTGATAGAGAACCTAAAACAGATGTACATTCAAGACTACAAATCTAATTCTAGTTTTACTGACTAATCCTAATGTTCAACTCGCAGCGACATTATTTTGGATAATGTAGGCTTCTTATCCTTCAGAAGCCAACTACTTTGCCAATGCAGTTAGAAGGGGTTCATTATCCTTCTACACTTTTACAACCCATTCTAGATTTATTTAGCTCGATCCTAGTCAAGGGGTAGGAGTATTGACATATCTCAGAGTCTTCGCCTTCTCCTTGTATCTTTTCATTTGCTCTTCAAAGTCACCAAATCCCTTACATGTAGGACAAGCTCCATATTTAGGGTACCTTAGAGGGTTTCGATTAACTGGAGCAACCCTTTTCTTTCCACATAACACGCAGTAACGATATTCAATATTCTTCATTGGACTTATGGGCATTTGGGATATACTGATCTGGAAAGTTAATAAAATTAATGTAATAAGGCCCAATATCTAGACACATGCTAACTGTTTGTTATTTAACTTTCAAATTATACGTAATCTCAGCAGAAGAATCATTGGGACCAGTTCCAGTAACACCTATATTATAAGAAAGTTTGTGATCGCCAACAGGCAACGGTTTCAAAAAAAAACAAACCACCCGTGAGCTCCTGCACGGAATCATATTCCAGGAGTAAGATCAGGCCAAAAGCGCTACATGAACTTCAAGCTAGGAAAGGAGACTCAAAGTCGCATAAGTAAGATTAGGGATCGCAAGCAAGTCTAGAAATTAAACTAAAAAATTAAATGTCCAGATGTCTTATCATGTATGGGCTAATCCACTACGTTCTCACTAAATGTAGAGTGGCTAGGAGGGTTTTCTTTACTTTGCGTTTGAATTCAACGTCTCTTCTAGCCCAAGCCCAGAGGTTTTTTCGAATAGTTAGGACCTAATTAGCAATAATATGACAACATTTTTAGTCTGAGGTCCGAATTGAGAAGCAATGTCTGAAGAAAAAAAGTATTGCAAAGTCTGTAATACCGAATTGGAAGTCGGTGCAAGGGTTTCGGTTTCTGAAGATAATCCTGAACCATATCCACAAGGTAGCACTAGAGAATACTTCTGTCCAAACTGTGACGCTAAATTTGTAGATGAAATAATAGACGAACGAAAAAGAAGGCTAGACTAGACTGCAGACATATTGGAGCTAAATGCTGCACTGGACTCAGTTACTGGAGAAATGGGAATTGTAGTTCCCAATAATTGTCATTTTTAACTACATTTTTGAAGAAATGGAATAGGTTAACTAAGTTAATCGGATCTCTTATACTTCTATCAGCCATCATAAACCTGCTACAATCTAGTAGTTCAGACAAGAGATTGGACTGGAGAGTCCTTCTTGAGGTTCATTCTCTCCAGTCCACTTTGACTTACTATAAACTAATTATATTTCTCAAGAAAGAGAGTTATAGGTCTGGTTAAACATGATTAGGAATCCATAAGAACCACAGTATAATAAACTACAATATGGACACTAGCAAACTATCCTCACAAGTGGAAACAAATAAGGCAATCATTCAAAGGTATTTTGAAGCATATAATAACAAAAATGAAGCGATATTTGATGAAGTAATTTCTCCCGATTACATAGACCATGGCCAGTCCGCCTATATGGAAGCTCCAGTATTAGGAGTTGCAGGAGCAAAAAATGATCTGAAATATTCATTAGATAGACTAGATGAACTCAATTATGTCATCGAAGAATTGATTGCATCACAAAATTATCCTGACCTTGTGGGTGCCTATTGGAAAGGAACATTGACACCGAAGGCAACTTCCGATCACACAGAACAAAGTATGGAGATGGTTAATTACAGAGGAATAAGCATATACCGAATTCAAAATGGAAAAATGGTTGAAACCTGGCATGTAGTTGAGGGTTGGCCAACTAATCTCTAATAAGTGCAATATTTAATTTAAGTTATACAAGTATGAATGTTTGAAACAATAGCGCTTGCTTGCCTGAACAAGCTGGAGTAGAAGAATAATACTGGCTAATTTCCAACCCCCCCTGTAATTCTTGAAAGGAATCTGAAATTGGAATATTATTGGGATGACGATTGATTCATACCATCAATAGTTTTTGACTCATCTTGTATTTGTTGCTGTTGCTGCTGTGAAGGTTGATATTCAGCATTAGTATTTTTTGACTGGTCTCGTTGTTGAGGTCCTTTTTGTTGTAGTTCTTGATGCTGTGATGGTTGGTCGTCAGCATTAGTATTCTTTGACTGGTCTCGTTGTTTAAGGTCCTTTGTAGCAGATCCGAAATCGCTGCTTTGACCACTATTACCCAGTTGCTGTGTGCTCGAATCCCCACGCTTGATTTGTACTAGATTCTCTACTGACTGCCCTCCACTCACTTGTAGTGTCTTAATTGTGCCGATACCCTGCGCATAAAATTTATGATCTATTAAGTCTGGGTCAAGTGGCGTAAAATCTTTGGTTTTTAATACGTTCGAGAAGCATCCATAAGGTACGCAGACTTTTTCAGTGAGACTCAGTACGGTGGCTGCGTCTTCGGCTACACCCTTGAAGAATTCTTGCTGATATGTGTCGCCAACCTTCGGTTGAGCCAGCATGATAATTCCAGGCTTTGCTCCTTTCACACCTGCTTCCCAAGAGCCTTCATGACTACCGGTAGCAAGTTCAGTTGTAAATTCTCCAAAGTACCAGACAGTCCCTTTGTCGTCTTGCGCGAACCAGTCATCAGTCGATTCCTCTAGCTTACCATTCACGTAAGCGTCATCGTGAACTACGCGTGTATTTATACCAAGTATCACCTTTACTTTATTGGTAACTTTGAACACGTCTCGGGTCGGCTCACCTTCACTCTTTCCCTTGTAGACAAAAGTGGTCCCAGGCTTCAGCGGGAAATATTTATTATCGATCTTCAAGGAATTATGAAAGATTGATTTATCGAATTTGGGTATAGCTGCTTGTACTGGTAACGCAATGGTAACAGATAACATCAACATCAAGAATAACGCAGGTATTGCAGCCAACAGAAGGATATTATTGGTTCGAGATCCCATATTTCATGGACAATTAACTATAGATAATAAGATGATTGGTACAAACAGCTCATTCACGACCAATGAACCGCACACATTATTGCAATCAGAATTACATACTTGTACCACAATAGGCTATACAAGAAGAACTTAGTTAGTTGTTATAAAACCTGTTACTAACGATATCCATATTGCTTCCTTTTCTATTGCGTAATTCTTTAAATGCAGCTAATAATATGTCACACAATAACACATATTGGATCCATTATTTGGAGTAGTTAAGGCTTCAGCACTTCAATATGACAAGTTCTTGCAAGCATGGAAAGGAGCGCGCTAGCTAATGTAATGAAGATGCTTTGTGATTTCTTCAAGGTATGATATTTAGCTCACAACAACTAAATTGAAATATGAGATAGAGAGACGGAAAGGTAAAAGTTAGTTTCACAATAGCTCAGCCAACGCCTTTGGCAAACAAGATTTGTTTATAGTACAAGCGTGTAAACGATAGATGCATTCTCTTCGTCATTTAACTAAGTTACTGATACTGTTGTATCAAATTTGTTATTAAGTATAGCGTTACTATTTATAAGCATGAGAACAAAATTAGTTTTGGCGCTAGGCGCCATCATTATTATGGCAGGAATGATGTTAAACGCAGCCAGCATTACGGGAAATCCAAAATCCTTGACAGTGGGGGGCATTAATTTTGCAATCGCTGGAGCAAAGATCCCGATGAAAAATATACAAGTTCTTTCGGTCTTGAGAACTGCACTTTCTCTACGACAGGCAGCAATCCATACTTCATTTTAGAGCCAGGTTACCAGCTTGTCTTTGAAGGTGAAGGAGATGAGGGGCCTGTTAACGTAACTAGTACTGTACTTAATCAGCCTAAAGTTGTTGCGGATGGGATAGTTGCGAGGGTAGTAGAAGAAAAGACTGTTAATGCTCAAACTGGCGACCTAATTGAGCTAACCAATGATTACTTTTCCATATGCAATGAAACAAACACTGTTGTCTATCTGGGAGAAAATGTTAATGATTATGAGAATGGTAAAGTAGTTGGTCATGAAGGATCATGGCTTCATGGCTCTGATAATGCTAGATATGGTCTGAATATGCCTGGAATCATATTATTGGGCTCAAAATATTACCAAGAAATTGCTCTAGAAGTCGCAATGGATAAAGCTGAAGTAGTAGGAGTGAATGAAACGGTGAATGTTCCTGCAGGCAGTTTTAGTAACGTAATCCATATGAAAGAAACAAGCGACCTTGAACCGGGAGTGGCAGCAGAGGAGAATTTGCATGCACCTGGAGTTGGACAGGTAATAGATGGAGATACCAAGCTGGTAAGACATGGATATCTCAAATGAGGGTAAAACGGAATTTTTTTTCAGATTTGCCTTGATTCTACTATGACCATGACAAATAGTTGAGGGTAAGGTTACTGTTGTAGTTGGTATGATCTTAGTCGTTGATTTTGGGTTGATTTGACACACTTGCTGTAAATACAATTGTTAAGAAGTTTTGGGTTTTGAGTCCATTCACGCCCTTAATTTCTTCCAATTGTAGATTAGCATATTAAACAAATTGATACAGCCAGCACTAGGTACTCTACCTTTCAACTAAATTTGACTAAAGTCTGACATCAGATGATATATCAATGTCTGGCTTAATTACGTCTAATTAATGATTTCAAAGGTAATGATGACAACACGACCATGACTGAGGGGTTCGAGTCCAACTCCCGGCATTGGAATTTCTTATCTAATAAAATTTAAGTATAATAAATTGAATGGCTGAACGAGCATCGCATTAATTTAGGCCATGACTAGATTCTAAAGTAGCAGGAATTTAATCTCCTTTTTCTAGCCTTTCTTGATTCAATAATTTCATCGCTTGTCGCACACGATTTATTGTAATAGATGTGTCTTTCGGAGTTAACTTTTTTATGTTGGGTTTGGTCGTCTTGCTCATATGCATATTTATGTGGATCCTTCTGTTTTTTGCCATTTCTGACATTCCCAGATTGGTCATTAGACATAGCCGAGTAGACAGTTTTTTGATCATTCTCGTTACCTGCATCCAGACTACCGGGGCTAGGGCAGGATCTCTGCGGATAAACGTGTTTTTCGATGATTGTCTCTGTTTTCGGAAGATACTCACATTGTGCTTTGGGCCTATCATAATAGGTGGCAAAGATAGACTGTCTTGGGGTTGGGATACTGGGACTGACGGTCGGATCGGTACCTAGAATGTTATCATAGTCAGGCAATGATTCCTCAGCAACTTGATTTTCAGAACTGTGAACGGCCGTTACTTTTTCTTCTACGGCATTGGAGTTTGAGTCATTCTGGAGATTCAATACTTCAATATCTACTAAACCCTGGTCAAAGGCGGTCTGCTCAATCCCTAGCTCATTTTGGACTTTGTTTATGAAGCCAGCGTAATGTTTCATTCTTTGTAGATCGTTATTGGACTTTGCAATTTCGAATCCATGCCATGCTTTGCGTAAAGCGGCCCAGCTCTCCTTTACGGTTCGACCGCAGGGTAGTATGTAATTTTTCCTTGCCAGATGATGCATCCGAACTTCGTCAGGAATAAATCTAGAAATCGCGTTCAAATTACACGGATCTGATTTAGAATGCGATGCTACAGCTCGACGCGGGATTCTCATTTATCACAGATCAACCATACCCTTGGCTACTAATCGTCTTATTATATTTTTAGTCAATATAAACGTTATTTTCCGCCATCATTTTGCTGCATTTCAGATCCTGGTCAGGGTTTTGAGGCCGTCGTGACCACTTGAATTGATAACTACTGCCAAAAAATGTGGCGCTAAAAGTAAAGACCGATAATCGGGGTAACTCAGTGTTATTGCGAGTCACTCGATCATAATATCTCAATACTGAAATAAGAGTGCCACTAAGTCACTCTGTAAACAATGAAGCCTAAATATGTCTGCCCGATTTGCAACGAAACCTTTGGCCGGAAATGGAATCTGCTAAGACATGGCAAAGATGTTCATAATGTAAATGTACGAGGCGATAAACGATTTAGAATCAAGCAAACGTCGCAAGTTTCAAATACAATCCAGAAAAGCCTCACTAGTCATTTCACTAAGGAGGCACAATTTAGTATTTCGAGTACTATCAGGAAGCTAGCCAAAACAATCAATGATATTACCAAACTGGAGGCGTTGACAAGGGGGACACCCATCCCAGAACCTTATTTACCACTGAAGGAATCTGGACTTAATCACGTCCTAGATGATTATATACTTCTCCCTAAAACAGAAATAAGAGGCATATCTGCGCATTTCTGTGAAAAGTGCTTAACCTTTCAATATGCATTCATTAAAGACATAGGGATAGACCTGACTGCAGAGGAGAAACATTTCACCTGTGATCCTAGTGTACTAGCTCGTGCGGAAGGCCTACCAGATAAGATAAGAAAGCAAAGACTTTTGCGAAAGGAGTCGGTTCAATCTCTTTTAGGTCTAGTAGAGGATATTTTTGGTGCCAATTTGTCGCTTCAGGCTTTACCCCTAGACCCAGCACATATCGATGGACAATATACCGAAGAAGATGAGCCTACGCTTGTCGATTTCAATTCGACTCACTATCTGATTGATGACCTAGATGGCGAATTTTGGAAACAATGGTTGATTGGCGATGCAATCAATGCAAATTATTGCAAAATTTCAATAAATAAAGCATATCTCGAACGGTTCCTCGAGAAATTCTTTACAACATATTTTGTCGTATCCATCAAAAACCTAAAGCCTTACCCATATTACATAATTTCTATTTCCAATCGAAGATTATTCGAAGAGAGAATACGTAATCCGTGATCCCGTAGCTTGTGCCATCACCCATTGATAATACGTATAGAAAATCATCAGGACCAGTCTTTATATCAGTAAACCCCCAAAACCTTGTCCCAAATATTATTAATGATAACTCCTGCCCGTCGTCAACTATGTCATCGTCATTTTCAGCAGAATGTTCAGGAATAATTTCTAGCGGACAAACCAGGAGATGTACTGTGACCAATGATAATAACTAAGATAATATTGTCAGCAAAGAAGCATGTGATTATTGACAACCAAGGAAATCTTATATTACCAGAATTCAGAATTGTGACAAAACCAGTCTACTATGGGCTTTGACTCAGACAGTTATAGGCACTGAACAAGGTCAGAAGGTTGTACTGATTCCACGCTTTACTTACAATGTGCACGCAGTAGGACAAATGGGGATGGTCGTGTTGCTGTCGGAAATCGTCCATATGATGTTTCTTATTCTCCAGATTGGACTAATGTGTCAGTAAAGAACTGATAAGTAAAGACATAATGACGCAATACAATAATTACCACATTATCAGATTATAGCTGTTTGCTCTAAGCGCTATAGAGGACAACAGAGCCCCTCATACGACCAAAGAGATTTGATAGGGCCATGACCGGCATGTATAATTCTTGACTTTTCTTAAATTAATTTTTTTAATTAATAGTAAAGAATGCATTCTTAATATACAGCAGGAGTAAAGTCTTGTTGACTTGACACTTCTAGTTCAGATTTCTGATATCCATATAGGTAGTCTATACGACCAGTCCGTATTTGAAAAGATAGTACATGAGGTTAACAGTATCAAACCTGATGGTATCATAGTGACAGGAGATCTCACAGACGAGGGAATCCTTCCGCAATTTGAGCTCGCAAGAAAGGAATTGGAACGATTCGAGTGTAGGAATTTAGTGGTAGTACCAGGGAATCACGACTACAGACACACTGGATATCTAATATTCAAGAAATTTTTCCCAAGTACCCAAATTTATGACATGGATGACGTAGTAATCCTAACGCTTGGTACTGCCAGGCCAGACAGAGATGAAGGGGAGGTAGGTTATAGGCAGCTTTCATGGATGCGGAAAGCAGTTGAAAAGTTTAATCTGAGAGAAAAGAAATTAATTGTAGCAATGCATCACCACCTAATCGGAATCCCAGATACCGGAACTGATAAGATCATAATCTTGGACGCAGGCGATGCTTTAAGAGTATGTTTAGAATCGAAGGTAGATCTTGTACTGTGTGGCCATAAACATAGGCCATGGGTGTGGAACCTGGGTTCCCTTCAGATTGCCTATGCGGGTACCGCTAGTTCTTCTAGGTTTAGAGGGTTCTTCCAAAACTCGTATAATATAATAGATATAAAGAAGACAGAGATGATAACGAAATTAAAAATAGTTGGCGGAAAGAGTTTTCCACTTTCAGATCTGGTTTCTAACTATAAGCCTTTTCTTGATGTCTGAATTATCTCTATTTCAGGAACGAGAGTGTTCCACACACAAGTAACTTACTTCGTCTCGTCCAAATTTTAGTTTTTGACGAAATTCTCAGACCACGCTATGCCAAAGGCGACCATACAATTCATACTCGCATTGAGATGTGATTTCTCTTGCCTACTGAAGTTTGCAAACCAACTAACTCAATTCTCAACAATGATTGATGTCTTTTCCTAATTTTACCGACCCCTGCTATTATTGGATATAGGATCCATCATCTCCATGGATGTTGCTTCTGTTGTTGTTGTTGTTCCTGTTGCTTTTGTTCTTGGCGCTTGT
>JBIOZE010000119.1:0-7888 GCA_044870745.1 Nitrososphaeraceae archaeon
TGCTATGGTCCTTGGAGTAGTAGTTGGAGTTGCTTCATTCCTTGGTATCAAGCTTATTAAGGAAAGACTGAAGATTGACGACGTACTAGACGTCAGCTCAGTTCATGGAATTTCTGGGATAGTAGGAACCTTGGCACTGGGCATATTGGCTGTACAATCAGTGAATCCAAACGGTCCTAACGGTCTTTTAGCTGGAAACCCCGCTCAATTAGGTATTCAAGCTATAGGTGTTGGATCTGCTATCCTGCTCGCTTTTGGTGGCACGTTTATTATAATGAAAATCATAGACAAGACAATCGGCTTACGAGTCAAAGAAATTGAGGAGGAAGTAGGCCTTGACATATCAGAACATGCTGAGAGGGCTTACACTAAATGATTTTGCCACATGATAAGGACTTACCAAGGGAAAAGGATATGGGCAATCTTTGCTTAATACACAGTAAGAGTGACCGATATTAATGAAGAAGATTGAAGCAATAGTCAGGCCCGAGAAGATATCTGATATAAAAAGTGAGCTCATGAAAAGAGGGATTGGGGGAATGACTTTGACGGACGTTTCAGGCTGGAGCAGAGGACGGGAACTCCATTTGCAGTGGAGGGGACAAAAAATTGCTTACGATTTAGTACCTAAAATAAAGATCGAAATAGTAGCACCTGATAACTTGGTTGATGGAATTGTTGACTGCATTGTAGACGAAGGAAAAACGGATGGTGGTCAAGAAGGAGATGGGGTCATATTCATACAGACCTTAGATGAAGCAGTAAATATAGCTACCTCTCTTAAGGGGGAACGGGCCATAGTGCATAAATAAATGAATATTGTGACCCTGATCCCTCATTGTTTTGAGCTGCATAAATTTGACCACCATTAGCCAATACAATGGCTTTACTAATGAAAAGTCCCTAGACCGATTCCAGACTACATAACAGTTAAGAATCAATTTTTACCTGTGAAATTAGTTAAATTTCCTAAGAATGTCTCTTGAGACTCCGAGTAGGCCAAAATAACATAAGCCCATAGTAAGCTAGCAATCTTAGGAATTCTATTTTTCACTTGCAGTTCATTTCAAGTTTTTTTTATCATAATCAATAAACCTTGCTTCTGCCTTCATGAATTACGACATTCGTGCTTCATTTGCTCGCCTCAGCATCAGTAGATAAAGTGCTTTCACTTTGGTATGCTGTTGGAGTATCAGGGACTTTCATATTCTTGCCTGTAGCGCCTTGGTTACTAAGTCCATGTGCACGTTCGTCAGTAGAATATTCTTGCTTATCTGTTGTCAATTGGTTTTGCTCGACAATAACTTGCTTGTCTATCTGCCGTATTTGTTCTCTATCCAGCATAACATTAATCGATACTTTTGCTTTGTCTAATTTGCCTTTTCCATCAGCTATGGTATAGGTAAATGTATCTCTCCCTGCAAAATTAGAAGCAGGCAGAAAAGTTATAGTTCCATTTTTGTTAATAGTAACAATTGCCCCATGCTTGGAATCAGATACAGATGTTATTTTCAAATTATCTCCATCTGGATCTTTGTCGTTGAGGAGAACTTTGGCAACAACTGGAGTGTTTGACTCAGTCACAGCTCTGTCATCTATTGCAATAGGGCCAAGATTGTTTTCTATTTTTTCCCTGGCAGAATTGACTTCCTTTGCTTGGGCACTTTTTTCACTCACGGCAGAAGAAGAATCATTTGTCTCGTTTGAATTAACTTGACGCGAGGCTATGTTCGTGGGAGAGTCGCGGTCAGGACTGCTAGGACTGATACCACTGGTAGTTGTCTTGCCAAGGACATCTAGCTCAGAAATCTGACCCATACTGTTTGAAGACCTAGCAATATTCTGAGTTATAACTATCTTTACAAACCTGGCTGAGCTGTCTGCAAAGCTGTATGTTTCAGGAGAAGTAGTACCTTTACTTGTTGTAGTGAGTACTGGTATAAAGCTACTGCCTGTAGAGACTTCTACTCTGAAGGTGTATGTTCGCACATTTCCGTCAAACCAACTGATAACAACGCTGCAAATAGTCTTGGATGTTCCTAAATCAACAGTAATGGAAGGATTGGCACTATATGTAGACCACCATCTTGTGCTAGCGGTGTTATCTATGGCATTGTTAGCTGGATATCCGCTTTGAGTAGGAGTAGATGTGGCAGTATTAATTGCCAGATTATTGTTACATGAGGAAGGAGGGGGTGGAGGTGCGGCTGCTGTAGTGAATGACCAGCTAGTAGCAGCCAGGGCGTTTCCAGCAATATCTTTAATTCCGTTCGATAGAGTTGCAGTATAGGACGTAGAATAAGCCAGTGCTGCCGCTGGAACGAGGGTAGCTGTTTTTGTAGCACTATCATATGTCACCGTTCCTGCTATACTGGTTCCAGCACTATTTTTGAGCGTAAACGTCGTACCGGTAGCACTCTGTACAGCTTCACTAAATGTAGCCACAATCGAAGAGCCAACTGCGACACCTATAGCATCGCTAGCTGGTGTTCTACTAGTAACGGTAGGCGGAGTTGTATCTGATGGTGGAGGAGAACCACTAGCCATATACAGTAAGGGCTCAGGGCTGCTGTCCTTATCTCCTGTGAAATATCCATGCCCCTTACCATCACAAACTGTGGAATCAGTAGACCCAGAATTTCTGAGAGCGTCCCTTATTTCTGAAGGTGTTGCGAGTGGATGAGTAGATTTGTACAGAGCAGCAGCCCCAGTGACATGTGGAGCTGAGGCGCTGGTTCCACTAAAGTGCGGATAGCTAGTGTATCCTCCTAAGGAATTAGTTGTCTTGACTGAAACACCAGGAGCTGCTAAATCAACTGCGCTCCCAAAATTACTAAAGCTGGTAAGGGTGTCGTCCATGTTGATCTCATTATTAAAAGTAACGGAAGGGCCGAGACCGCCGCACTTACCGTCAGTGTCAACAATGGCTGACACAGTTATAACTTCAGGATAACTTGCAGGAATTATGTTTGCGTCGTCCACATCCACATTATCATTCATGGCGGCCGCAACATATGTGATACCATGAGCAGCTGAATTAATAATAGCGGTATGCAGGGGGTCATCTGGACCCTCGCCACCCAAGCTCAAGTTTACAGTATCTATTTCTGGGATGGAAGTAACATAATCAACTCCTTTTACAAGATCGGAGTAAAGTCCGTGCGCGGTGCTGTCGAGGACTTTGATTGCCCATAATCTGGCCCCCGGAGCAATACCAACCACCCCCTTTCCATCATCTATGGCTGCGGCGATTCCAGCTACGCGTGTGCCGTGACCATTGTCATCATCAGCCGTAAGTGTATTTGAGACAAAAGTTTTATTTTGAAATACGTTTAGATCGGGATGATTCAAATCTATACCGGTATCCAGAATTGCAATATCGATATTATCTACAGCGCCACTGCCGTCATTTGACCTGGTCGAACTCAGATCACCATCCACTCTATCAATGCCTGTCGGTAATTCTTGCGCAAATGCCTTCAGTTTGACATCAGGCTGTACGTAATCTACAGCGGGATCACTTAGAATGGAATCAAGCACATCTTGATTTGGGACTCTAACCGCATAACCCCTTATCGCATTTTGGTAAACATGCCTAAGCTCAGCACCTTGAGTTCGGGCTTCTTCTGCTAACGTGCGAACCGATGAAGATGGGACAATGCTATCTTTTAGCACTACAATGTAGTAGTTTGGTATTTGCTCTCCTCTTACCTCTCTTAGCTTGTTTTGAATTTGCAAAGTCTGATTAATGCGGTCGCCAATTCTATCTTGATCTCCAACGACACTGTCCCTGTCAGACTTCTGCGCTGATGCTTCTAAAGGAGATACTATAGAGGAGTTTGAAATGCTGAAACTTGTCGATATCAGGAGCACAAATACAGCTGTAATAATGCAGCTCAACACTTTCGAAGTCAGAGCAAATTCAACTCAATTAGCAAGATTTTGTCACTGTGGTCTCATCACAAGTAAACAACTCATCTAGGTATATAAGATGTTCTCAGCTGTGGTATTTACAAATCATAAATTCGAAAAAGATACTAGATTCATTGTCTTAAAGAGGCTAAAATTGAATCAGGTCTAGCTGATTCGTTACTCCAAACAAACATATAGTATGTGAGAGCACGAAGGAATTCTATACCTTGATAGGGATATAGATCCTATCGCATTCAGGCCGCTTAGAAAATTGTCCATCTCTTTTATTGGTATCTTTTGGACGCCCAATGATGGCGTAGTCGAATTTGTTGATGGATTGTCTACCCCTTTTCCAATTTTTGGAAAAGCCTCCTCATTTGATATCTGTTTCTGGCAACAAATTGCTAAAGTGCATCACATAAAAGTTTGATGTCACAGTGCCAAACCAAATATATGCCCCAATTCAAGTACGGCATAATCAATGAATATTACCAAGAACTAGGTATTTTCAATTACGAGATACCAAGTATACCCATATGATTGCTCTCAGCAGCATAGTCTTAGTATAGTTGTGGGGAGATTATGGTAGATTATGCCTATACTGTTCCAGGCGCAAGTTGCGATAATTGTGATAGAAAAGGACTAAAACTTTATCATAGATACAGAGACGGAGATGTTTGGCTCTGCAGGACTTGTGTGAACCGAAAGTGACTTCTGAAACCACAAAATCCGCAAGTTCGGTTTGTGCAACTTTGGGCTGATAGTTTCTTGTGAACGCGGCCCAAGAATCACGTCATAATTGATTCACAGACTGCCAGCTGTTGTCCATGAAGACGACATCAATTCAGCTCTTCCTCACTAATGTAACAGATATGTAGGTTAAATGCCAACTGTTGCTTCTTAAGCTTGTCCTTACACGAAAGTTCTATTGCTGCGCCCCAGCTTCAGTATTCCCATACCCCACTCGTCACTCGTCATGAAAATTTTAAAGCCCAGCGGCAGCAGAATTGCCGATCCTGGATGCGTTTGAGGTAGTGAACCAGGTAGTGCTCCGGGATGTACCTGAAATGATGGCAATTGCGAAGGATCTGGAGGCGATGGAAGCGGCGGTCCCTTTCCAGGCGGCAATGGTTTTGGTATGGGATAACAGAAACTAGATCTTTCTCTTTTTTTACTTAATTTCAATTACCCTCAAGTAATCGTTAAATAGTTTAGACTAGTTGCGCTATTTATGGAATATAGGATCAAAATTCACTTGTTTACTCAAATAGGAATAGTACTAGTGACAACAGGGGTAGTTTTGATCGGGGGCTTTTCTATGTCTTCTGTCTTCGGACAGGCAAGTACTAACATGGATGATTTTAGGACAGAATTTGAGAGCACAGCCGTCCCCCTATGCGGAGGCGAGGAAGTTGTATTCAGCGGTACTGTGAATTTTAGAATCAAAGATAGTAATAATCCGACTGGTGAGTTTCCTCAATTAGTTCAACTGAATTACCAGGATATTCAAGGCGTGGGCGTTGTATCCGGGGATAATTACATAGTGAATGAAATTAATAATTTTAAAGTAAATCAAGATCCAGACAAAGATGTATTCCACACAGTGGTATTAAGTGATATTATCCATCAGGGACAAGTTGTAAATACGGTTCTTACAGTTGAACTGCAAACATTGCTTGACGGTGATGGCATACCCAAAACTTCGGTGGTGCATATCAGTGTTGGATGCCAAGGTTCCTAATCTCCTCGTAATCCTAGGCAAGTGCTACCAGGTGAGATACGTCAGCCCAACAATAGTATTTGACTTTGTTCTCATGATAAGAAATAAGACTAAGGCGTTAGAACAGCCTGGAGGGCCATGCAGGCGCCGAGGATCTATATAATCAGACTAAATCATTAGCCTAGCTAAGTAGCGAAATGTCACATAACATAGTACAGGTATTATAGGACCCGATCGAATCGTAGGCAGACTTAAATCCTATTACTTTCAATAGGATCAATGTTAATTAGACTAGACCGTATGGGTGTTCTGTAAGAAGATGGTCTGTGATTGTAACTATATCTAGGATAGAAGCACTGGTTCATGAGAATGAAAACACGTTTGTAGACGCGAAAAATTTCTTGATGTGTGGGTCATGTTTTTGGTGTGCTTCATGTTTGACGGGAAACAGAACTATGGTACAGTGTCCTTCGTGTGGTAATAATGAAATGCAATTGATGCCTGTCTCTGATTATGAGTCTTACAAGTTAGATAATGGTTACATCAATGAAATGATCTTAGAGCTGTGGACAATTAAAGGTGGTGATAGTATAACGTGAATATCGCTCGTACTGAAGCAGATTATGATATAGTAGCCAAAACTTGTGGATGTAAAGATAAAAACAGAAAGGTAACATACTCGTTCGTTGACTCGTATCATAGCCTCTGTAGAGATAAAAAGGATATAATATTGTCTGAGATAGAAGCCTGTGAAAGATTGCTGAAATACACAAAAGATGAAAATGACAAGACTATTCTTGAAAAAGAGATAGCAGAATTAAAATTAGCGCTTGATATGCTGCAATAGAAACTGAATCTGCATGAAAAAGAAATATTAGACTAGGCCTAAAATATCTCTTGAATCTATTCGCTAGACGCCAGACTTGGGATCTGGAGTAATCTGGAGTAACCAGTCAAGACCAAACAGGCAGTCTGTGTATTAAGTAACTATTTCCCAGAATCAAGCGTCTTGACACAGGTGTCACAGTATCTTTCTACTACTGTTGCACCCTGCACGTCAAACACTGCTATTTGTGTAGACATATTGCCACAACTCACGCAGACTTTGTTCTTATCTTTTTCATTCGTGACTTGTTCTAATGAGCGTAGAGATCTCAATTTCTTTTATTCACCAAATCTTTTAACCATATAATATAACAAGCTGATAACATTTAGACTTATCTGACTTCATTTATATAGGTACACGACTAAAACCCGTGTTTTAGAGGTTGTTTGCCAGTCATATTGCCCGATTTCAATTCCCACCAGTGGCAAAAGGATAGTTTCTAATTAACGGAAAAAGAGTGCCTTCGCTCAGGCAATTATTCGAGTAGATGATGATCTACATTAGCTTGGCGACGATTAATCAAGTCCAACAATGGTCCCTTAACTTTTTTGACTCCTTTCGTATACAGATTCATCTTGTCCATCCGCCCTTTCTTCTTAAGTGAGGTAATGATGTTTAGTTTCCATTTTCCATCATTTGTATGTGGAAAATCAGACCTGAAATGAGCGCCTCTACTCTCTTCGCGCATTAGTGCACTTTTAATTATTGCCTCACATGCTACCAAGGCAAATTTCACCTCAAATGTCCTTACAGTATTTTCGTCTATCTTGAATCTTTTAGCAATATTATCCTTGGAATAAAATTTCTTTTTAATAGCCAAAATTCTTTTCAGCCCCTTTCGTAATTTCTTACCCTCCCTTATTATTCCCACATTATCTCGCATTGACTCTTGTATTTCATTGCGGAACTTGATCGCGTTCGTAACTGCAAACATTTTACTGTGAACTAGTTCTGTTAACTTTCCATTTGCTCCTGGGGCCATTAAAAAGGATAATGATGATGATGATGATGATGATGATGATGGTTGTCTAGATTTGACTGATTCATTTTTGGTCTTTCTTTCATTTTCATTCTTCTTAATTGACTTGGCCCGCAGAGCCGCTTCTTTTCCTGCAATTTTTCCGAAAACTAATGTTCCAAGCAAACTATTCCCACCTAATCGATTAGCACCATGGACCTGGCCTGATACTTCTCCAACTGCGAACAGGCCTCTAATTTTTGTCCTACATTTGTCGTCTACTTTTACACCACCCATCGAGTAATGTGCAGTAGGTGCCACTTCCATTTTCTCCTTCGATATATCGATTTTGGCAATCTCCTTAAACTGGTTGTACATGGAGGGAAGCCTTTCCAAAATTGTCTTCTTTGGC
>JBIOZE010000120.1:0-3693 GCA_044870745.1 Nitrososphaeraceae archaeon
TACAGTTTTTCCTTGAGGCGAAATCAGAAAATTTGCAAAAGATTTAGCCCCATCTAGATTCCTGACAGTTGTTGGTATTGTATAGGCGAAGAATATTGGGTGACCAAAGATAATATCATTTGAATGAAGTGTGTAAGATCCTTGCCTATAGAAATCCGAATATTTTAAGTCGCCAAGATTTATTTGAGATGCCAATGTGATATAAGGAAGCCCTCTAGCAATTGCTTCGTGTTTATATGCAGCAATGGCATCAATCTGTCCAGACTCTAAAATAGATCTAAGAACCTCTTCAGGAAATATCTGTTCTGGATTTCTATCAGCACCTAGGATCTTGTTTTTTATTGTTGAATCATTATAATAAATATTTGAAAGCTTTGCTACTATAACGGTATAGTATCCTTTGGGATCCAGTTCAGGATCGGTCCTTCTGAATTTGAATCCTTTCTCTTCAAGAACCTTGTACCACGATATTTCTCCTCTGGCTGCCTTCTCTAGATCAGACGCAAAATCACTCTTTGGATTGTAAGCTATTACAAGTTCTGCAGATGCAAACTTGATGAGCCATTGAGCCAGTGGGGGATTATGATTAATAATTTTCTCAATCGGTAGTGTATCAGCACTGATGAAAAAATCAGGTCTTCTAAATCCATCTATTATCAAGTTTGAAATTTGGATTGAACCTTTGCCTTCTCCTACTAGTTTGTATCCAGTATGATTGTGAAATGAGGGTCCTATGTCATCTTCCATAATTTTCACCAAAGAACCCGCGTACATGACATTAACATCGTTGTGGGTGTCTGTGCCTGTGGCCTGTGATTTCTCAACCTTGGACGCAAGTGTGATCACTATCGATAATAATATAATTACAAAGGAGGACAGGAATATGCTCCCTCTGTGCATGTGGTAATCAGATAATTATCGTCATAAATAAACTAGGAGAGCTTGTTAGAAACAATGGATCAACAGAAGGCCTACCTTCACTTATCAACGAAACTGGGCTCAAGCTGATGGAAGCAATTTTCATCCTGAACAATACTAAGTAAAAGGCACAATAAGGTGATTGTTCTGCGATTTTAGCAGACCTTTAAGAAGGAGATAAGTGATATCGCTAGTGATATTGAATTTTGTCCATCGCCTGAACGTTGTCTCTATAATAGAATATAATATAGTTATTCAAAGTTATACTATCTTTGAACCTCAGAGAATCCAACGAGATTTTTCGGCGAGCTATTATACGCATGTATTTTGAGGTTCAGTTGATGAATATGGATTACCATAGGTCACGCGTCAAACATCCTCTAATCAACGATGAGGGCTTGACACTTGATGATGTTTTACATCTATATTTTGACGTATTCACTGGAAATGATTACCCCGATGGTGACGAATGGTTTGGAATAGAATATCTTTTTCCTCATAATATCAAATTACCTGATCGCCTCGTTGGGCCTGAATATTTTACAACAATATATGTTGCAGAAGCCAAGCATTACTGGAGACACAGAGAACTAATCAGATTCAAATATGGCAAATCAAAAAAGCTTTCTGAATCTCTAGAATTCGTAAATAGAAAATACAGGGACCTGAGTAAATCTCTTTATGATTCTTCTGTTTTGGATGAGATTACCAAATAAAGCCTACTGTAGTATTTTTATTATCAAGAAGAGTAGTTACTGTTAGGATAGCTATTCTGTCTTATAATATGGGTTTAGGTCCAAAATTAAATTAATTAAATCAAATCAAATTTACAAATTCTATCTCAGACGAATTCGTACTATTCCATTCAGATACTGGACCTGGTCTACTTGTGGTTCTGATATGTCATCTGGTAATTTTATTTTGACCTCGCTTGTATTTGGTGCTGATGAATATATCCTCATGATTTTTGTATTTGGATCATAATCAAGCTTAATTTCGGATGTTGAGGTTACGCCACGCATTTCCGCAATTATTTCGTAAAAATCAGGGCCTTTAATTAATTCAGGTTGAGCATTGATTCCCATTTCAACCTTATTGGGTCTGTTCTTGTTGTAATACCACTTTGGCTTCGAAGCTACTGGTTGTTGTTGATAAAGCTTTAGCGTCTTCCATAAGTATCCTGTTCCCATTCCGACCAAAAATCCACCAATGTGGGCACTATAAGCAACTCCACTTAATGGATCCAAAAATCCTAAAACAATTTGCAAAATAAACCAGAATGGAATAAATGCAATTGCAGGAATTCTAACAGTTGTGATGAAGAAAGCAAAAATTAAAGTATAGATTCTAGCTCTTGGGAACATTAGTAAGTAAGCTCCTAGTACACCAGAAATTGCGCCTGAAGCTCCTATCGCTGGAATTTCACCATTACCTGCATATATAGCAAATATGCTGTGACCTATTGTGGCCGCCGCTCCCCACATTAAATAAACCATTAAATATTTTATACGACCAAACCTATCTTCAATATTGTCTCCAAAGACGAAAAGGAAGACCATGTTTCCAACCAGATGGGCTATTCCTCCATGGAGAAACATGGATGTAAATATGGATAATACATTACCTGATAATACTTGATTTGGAATTGCACCGTATCTTTGTAGTAATGCATTAGTCGCAGCTTCATTTGAGAAATAGCCAGTAACAACAACCTCGTAAATGAATACAATGACATTGACTGCAATTAAACCATAATTTAGATATGGTCGACCATGAATTCGTTCTGTATCATCATGAACTGGAAACATTTCATAATATAGTGTAGTTAACTCGAATTACTGGGTCTATACATAATGACTTTTCCAGCTTAACAAGCACCAGAAGTGCATATTGAAACCAGCAATATTAATAGCTTATCAATTTTACAGATTCATAGCGACTAGGAACACTGCTTCAAGTCGAAAACAATTACCGCTCTACTCATAATTATTTATACTTTGTTCCATATTTCAGTAATTTCATTAAGTAGAGGAGCCATGACAAAATCATGAAATATTCTGTATAGGGATCAGTCTAAATCTCGATGAAATCGTTTTGTTTTGTTTTGTTTACTCGTAGTGTTTCTGTTCAGGTACCACCGAAAGGATTGAAATTTGGCATATCTCCGCCTTTTTCACTATGTGCCTTCCTTGCATGTCTTTTCATTTTCTCTTCATCTTCAAATTTCATACTACAATATTTGCAATTAAAAGTCCTATCCGTATTATCTTCATTCTTGCGCCTCGAAAACCATTTCATTTGTATGTGGAGTTTATATATTGAAACCCTTCTTTAAAGTTCCGCTAAAGACAAGTGCTTGCTGGTAGTCAGATCCAAGTATATTGCTAGCTTCTATTACCTTACCCCTCACCTAATCTCAATAATTAGGCCGGATCAATGAAATAATGAAAGTTTTGTCAATACATTTTTAACACCCTTTAAAAAATTATCATTACGATTTATGTCAGAAACTGAAGAGATTATTCAACATAAATGGGGAGTCGCTCACATATTTAGTAGTTATAACAATACTTTGGTTCACATAACTGACATAACAGGCGCAGAAACGATATCTTTTAGCTCCGGCGGAAGACATGTTACTGCGGACAGATATGAATCTTCTCCGTACGCAGCTATGAAATCAGCAGTTGCTGCCGCTGATATTGCAAAGTCAAAAGGTATAGATGCTCTTCACATAAGAGTTAGGGCGGTTGGCGGAGTAGGACCCCGTATACC
>JBIOZE010000121.1:0-31109 GCA_044870745.1 Nitrososphaeraceae archaeon
GTCGGGTTGCACTATATCGCCTGAACATAAGTCATGCTCCTGACTAATGCACTTGGCTGATTTTTCCACGATCATCAATACACTTTGCTCTAATTAACCTTCTCGTGTTCTTTCTTAAATTGCGGCAGTCTTTCCATGGATATACAATCTCATTGCTGTAACCCACATTATTGTTGTTGTGGTCCCTTAAGAACAGAGGTTACAAAAAATGTACAAAACTGAAGGATTTCATAACCACTGCTGGCATCTAGATCGTATTGTAGGAACACAGAATAAGATCACAATATGCTGTCAGTGTAGTGCTAAGAAGGTCACAGATACGGCAAAGAACGAAAAGTTGGACTTTAAGGATTTTGGTTGATGTCAGGATTTGTAGGTTAGAGGTTCACCTGGTATATGGGAATTCAGGAAAGTGGTCAGTTTTTGGCTCTTGACCAGCTTTTTCTTCCTTAGCATCATACTTCTCACACTTACAGAACTCCGATATTTCTTTACATCCACTACAAACTGATACTAACGTACGATGACACTTATAGCAAGACTGAGGTTCTGGATACAATATCAACCGAATTATCGGTTAAAATCATAAATCTTAAAGAGTCATTATGCTCAATTTTTATTTGTAAATGAAAAAGGAGTTTATGGTGTCACGGATTGAATCAGCACAGGATGGCAGTCCCTACGTTTACATAGGCTTTACCGACCCTAATGATTTCAAGTCTGGAGAAGCAAAACACCTGAATCATTTCGGCCCGAAGGGGATGGGATTTACTTCTCCTGAAGATTTAATGAAAAATCTTCCTAAAGCCATGGGAAATATAGCTGGAATGACTGGTGGCGGTCATACCGACTCTCCGACATTCAAGTTGAGTATGAGAGAGTATGATGACATGGGTCTCAGGGTCGGCGAGAAAGTTTCAGTAGAAATCAAGAAAAAAGGGGATAGTGGAATTTAAACAACTCACGAATCAACACGAATCAACTGATATGGGATTTGGCGGCCTCTCTTAGACAAACATATGACAATAACTGACTGCTTTAATATTGATTTTAATGGCGTAACCATTTCAGAAGTTGAATCTTCGTCTAAACAAGGAATATCTATCATATGACAAAGGTATTGCTGTCTTACTTCCCATGGGTGATATAGGCTTCATACTCAGGCTCTAGTCCATTATCCTTTATTTCATTGTAATGGAATTCACAAATATGCCTAATGGTCCCAGTATCTCTTCCATCTTTTTTCTCAACATGATGCATTTTTACTGGGTTGTTACAACCTTTTACCTCGCAAATTTCCGCCATATAATACTGTAGCGAAAGAGGCTCTATATTTCTTTGATTCTCTGCTAAGTGAGTTCAACATGGCTTTCTAACAACTTCCTGTATCCAAGCAATAGTTCCTTCTGATGACACCTTGGGAAGTCATTTATGATGTCAAGCATAGTGTGTTCGTTAGACAAGTTTCTAAGCCATGTTGCTCTTCGGGCAAGCGCTTTTTAAGATCTCACGTAACGTATGAGTTGTTGGGATACTTTGATTATCATATTCATATTATTCTGTATGGCTGAACGATTATAATTCAAGATTACATGTTCAACATTCATTTCTTTTAGTTTCTCTATATCATTTCCTATCTGTTCTATTGACCCAGTAAAGGATAAACGGTTCTCCTTTTCAATAATTTGCTTCACATTAGGATAAATTATTAGAATGATTTCGAAGTCATCAGGATCTTTATCAGCTTCTACCACTTTCTGATTTAATAAATTGAGTGTAATTTGAAGTTGATCCAAATTGTTACGGACGACTCCTATCCATCCATTGGCATATTTGACCATCCTCGAAAAAGTGTTTGGACTCGTTCCGCCAAGATAGATTGGTAGAATAGGTTTTTGTGGTGGCTTTGGTCCGATTATTGAAGGAGGAACATTATAAAACTCCCCATGAAAATCTATAACATCATCCGACCATATAATTTTCAATAATTGAATAAACTCATCTGCTCTCTTTCCGCGTTGCTCCATAGGAACATTTGAAGCCAAGAACTCATCCTTAGACCAGCCAATACCGAGCCCCGCAATTGTCCTACCTCCAGATAATACGTCAAGGGTCGCAAATCTCTTAGCCAGTACTACTGGATTATGGAATAGCATATCAATTACGGAAGTCCCAAGCCTTATTTTCTTGGTAATGGCTGCCACAAAAGTCAGTAATTCTAGGGGCTCCAATACTTTCTGCCAGTCTTGGGGAAAATTTTCCCCTGAGTGTGGATATATCGGCCATAGTAGGCGCTCTAAAGCCCACAACGAATCGAAGCCAGACTTGTCTGCTGCTTCTGCAAGATGGATCACATTTTCTAGATTTGCCTGTTGCCCAGTCTGAGGTAGCCTAATGCCAACTTTCATGATTGAACTCATCTAATTTTCTGATTGCTAAATATTTTTAGATGATGTCAATCCAAGGAATTTGATTGATTTGATCTTCAAATATTAAATAATAGAATCAGGTTTGGAGAAGCTATTCACCCATTAATTGCAGTATCTAACTACGATCCCTGGGCCCTGTATCCATCTCTAAGAACACTATTTGCTGCCAAGTTCCCAGACTCATACTACCTTCTACGATTGGAATGGTTAGATTCGTTGTCGTTAGAATTATACAGACAAATGGAAAGGATAGTTAAGATTGACTGAACTGATAATTAATCTAACAAGAATTATTCGCTCTGATTAGAACCATGTTTATCTAATCTCTTCGTTTGGGATGTCTAACGATTATGTTGTTTCAAATTCTATTTTCTTTATCCAAATCTTTTTTCCTATGGCATGCCTTTAACAGAAATTCTGCCCAACTTTTTTTCTCATAATTTGAATGAATTTGGTCCATGTCGTAATAATTTAATAATGTTAAATTGGGCTTCAATCATTTTCTTACAGGCATGGAGTACTATTCTAGGTGGGTTCTTATTGTTGAACGCAATTTCGCTAGCAATTCGATATGTAATGTTCTAGTGATTCCTTTAACACTAACGCTCTAGATTCCAATGGTTCGATAGATACTTTTTCCCATAACTCTCTATCCTCATTATAAATTCTAGGTTTGTATCTGTAAAAAGTGCTCCTTGGGATCTCAAGTCGTTCTAATATTCACTGTCTGACATATTTAGGGCAATCATTTTTCTAATTTCATTTATAGCATTGCGAACTTCTGATTCTGATCTTTTGTTACCTCTAACACCGGGTGGGATCAACTTCAAACTTCACACACTCACAAAGTCCCACAAAGTCGCACAAATCTAAGCACGAAATATGAATAAAGCTTAATTAGGTTATATGCGAAATTGATGGTTATGCCTACAATAGTACATTTTGAAATACCGTCAGATGACGTGGAAAGGTCAAAGGCGTTTTACAAGGAGCTTTTTGGATGGGATATTGAGAGTTGGCCAGGGAGTGACACTGGTGGTGGCGCGGAAGGGATGGAGTATTTGTTGATAACTACAACGGACTCAAACGGTAACAAGGCATTATCTGGAGGTATGATGAAAAGACAAAATCCACAGCAGCAAGGCATGGCAAATTATATAGACGTAAGCACAGTTGACGAGTACGCTACAAAAATTGAAAAGTTGGGTGGCAAAGTCGTCATGCAGAAAACGCCAGTACCTGGTATGGGATATTTTGCAGTATGTCTTGATACCGAAGGAAACAGATTTGGAATTTGGGAAACTGACAGTACTGCTAAAACATAGTTTGCAAAAGCCGTGCTTCAGGTGAAACCAAAACCCATTTATCCGAATTATCCGCCATCATAGTTTCATGAGCAAACAATTACTCTTGATTCTTTCTCTCAGTATAACAGTATCTGCGCTTGCTTTACCATCGCTGAAATTGCCAGTCGATCAAAATAATATTGAGGCAGATGCCAGTAACCTAACTAATGCAGAAAATTTGACTAACGCTATACAGGTTGGGAATGTCACAGATGATAATTTAACGGCGTTGGATAATACCACGAATTCAGCAGGATTATATCTAGACGCGGTAATTAAAGCACTGCAAACTGGAGACAATGAGGAAGCAAACACTCTCATTGCTGGCGGGCAGTCAGCCTTGTCAAATGCACCTGTAGATGCAAGAAAACAATTTGAAATAGGGGTGAGAGTATTGAATGGCGGCGATATTAGCGAAGCTATCAAGTATTTCGAAGCAGCTAATCAAACTCTTAACTGAAGCTTAATATTTTATTCTCCAATTTCTATTCATTCATTCGAAATCTACTGATTTTTCTAGGAACCATATCCGTTCGAATAAAGCAGTATACACAAGTTATTGGATTTACTATATAAACTTAAAACAAAATGCCCGATGTTTGAATTTTTTGAATAAGACTCCCTTCTTTGGTCCTTGTCTTGCTCTGAATAATTCCCTTCATGTATCCTAATGATCCTACTTCAGTGATCACTTTTTCGATTTGATTGAAGAACAACTTCAAGAAACCAAATGGTTCTTTCATAATTTTGTACTCCATCTCATTTTCACAAAATCCACTGATAATCCTTTAACCCATCTCCTCTCGGTGCTAGGCTGATATGAATATTTACGGCTTTTAACATTACTGATTTATTCGTATGCGATTAATCAATTTTTATTATGTTGAAATACCTCTTATTATTTTCAATTTCAAATCGATATTATATCAGAGAAGCGTATGAATACTTTATAAGTCACATATCTCTAGTTTTGGCACATGGGGAATAGCTTTCTTCTATTAACAACTGTCATAGCTCTAATGATACTTGGTGGGGTAATTTCAGGAACAAGTTCCAGTCCACCGATCAATTATGCCTTTGCTGGAAACTCTAATGAGAACTCTCCTGATTCGAATAGCATAGATCAAACTGAAGATACGGTTTCTGAAACGGATGAAAACGAAGCAAATACAGAAGATACCGATGGTGATGGTGATGCTGCATCTAGCGTAGAAGGCGATGAAGGTGATATAGGTAATAATCAGTCAAATACAGAATTACAAACACTTAGTGCAATTAAGAAGAAAAATGACAATGTTCCACCTGCAATTATCAGTGTAAAGCCAAATTACGGTACAACTAATATTCCTATTACAACCACAATCGAGGCTTCATTCAAGGAACCAGTACAAGAGTCTACGATAAGCGCCTCTACCTTTTTGGTAAGAAGTGCTTCGGATATGAGTCAAGTATCGGGAATAGTATCACTAAGCGCGGACGACAAAACTGCAATCTTTACACCTAATGCACTGAGTCCGTCTACTTCATACAAAGTCACAGTATCGACTGGTGTAAAGGATCTTGCAGGTAATTCAATGACATCAGACGAGAATTGGACCTTTACCACAATGAGTGCTGGTTCTGGTTCAGGTTCTGGCAATACGGGATTTGAAAACCTTGGGGATACTCTTGGCTTAACTCTTCCTAACGCTAACCTTGATGCAGCAAAAGCTTCACAAAATACTCCTGCAAATAATAACAACTCATCAGACTTCGGCGTGATAAATAAAGATGTGATAACTTTGCCTAAGGGTCAAGCTTATATTCAGCTTCTCAACGATGCCGAGCTAGTAGACAGGATACTCCCCTTAATAGTTGAGAAAATAGATGTCAATACACTAATAAGCAGAGCAGACGGGCGTAAGTTACTAGAAAAGGTACTTCCCTATTTGGATATCAAGATATCAGCTAGTCAGCAGCCAGGACCAAAAAGTACAATCGATGTAACTGGAATAGCTAAAAACTTACATCGCCAGCATGCTAATTGCAACTTGGGGGAGACTCTCGTAGGTGGAGGGTACGAGATCGCTTCGTCAGGCTTAGGAGCTAATACTCCTACCACATCTTGGCGGAATGGAGGCGAATGGTCTGTCATAGGGGATTTCTCAGTAGACGGTTCAATTCAGGCGTACGCCGAATGCTTGAGTGTGGAAGTTGGCATAAAACCATAAGCACTTACAATAATACCGACCAATAATTTGATAATCCGAAACGGACTACATTTTGAATCTGAAAGTACTAGAAATAATTGAATTTAATCCCGAAACAAAAAAGATAATTGCAAGGGAATTCAATATTTGTCGGATGAACAAAAATTGAGTCTTCAAGAAATCGAAAGCGTGAAAATAACAATCTTGGTAGATAACATAACTGATAGGTTACTACCTAGTTCGACCTTAGTAAAGCGACCTCCCTTTACCAGTAACCAGAGAATTACTAAATCCCCACGAGCCGAACATGGTTTTTCAGCATTATGTGAAATCTCTTATGTTGACAGAGATGTGAAGAAGATTAACAAGTTTCTATTTGATACGGGTGTTACCGAAGACGGTATAATTTACAATTCAGACATTTTTGGAGTTAACTTCCAAGATATTGAACAAATAATACTAAGCCATGGGCATTTTGATCATACCTCTGGGTTAATTAGCACCCTGCGAAGAGTGAAAAAACCAATCGAAATTATTGTACATCCCGATGCTTTTCTGAAACGATGGCTTGTATTTCCAAATGGTAACAAGGCTAAATTAGATTCTATAGATGAGAACTCAGTACATCAATCTGGAGGTATAATTCGAAAATGTAGTCAAATAAGCTTCTTCCCTGGTAATAAAATTGATAAACAGGTAAATAATAGGGTGCTCATTACCGGGGAAATACCTAGAACTACAGACTTTGAGAAAGGATTTCCACTGCAATATAAAGAAGGTAAGGACGAATCTGATCTTATTCCTGATCCCCTTGTTAGTGATGATCAAGCAATAGTTATGAACGTGAAAGGAAAGGGATTAGTAATCTTAACCGGCTGCGGCCATGCTGGAATAATAAACACCATCAATTTTGCAAGGAAAGTAACAGGTGTTGAAAAAATATATGCACTTATTGGTGGTTTTCATCTTACGGGAGAAGCATATGAGGGATTAATTCCGTTGACGGTAGCGGAACTAAAGAGAGCAAATCCAACTTACATTGTCCCTTGTCACTGTAGTGGATGGAAGGCTGCTAACGAGATCATTAAATTAATGCCTGAAAATTATTTACAGAATAGCGTAGGATCCACATTCTTGTTTTGAAACTAGAACTATTCCTTGAGATATTGCAAAACGTCAAGATCAGGTCTATCAGAGTAAAGAGTACACTGTTCAAGTGAGATCTAGAAATAATTAGACAGGACGCACCGGAACCTTTGTTACCTACTTATAATCTTGTAAATGATGCATAAGTAGAGTCTATGGAGACATCAAATTCTGCTTCTTCCATCCTGATATTCCTTATCGGTTTGCTCATTTCCACGGTAGTCATATACTTGTCTTCATTATTCGTGGGAACAAAAAGAGGTTTCAAAGTTGCCTTCTTTACAGCAATAATTGGATCAATTATTTACGCAATTGCCCATTATCTGCTTGGAAATGGTTTGATTGCAGCAATACTTGGAGGAATAACGTGGTTATTGGCATTAAAATCTATTTACAAAATAGGCTGGATTCATGCCTTAGTTATGGCAATTGTTATTTGGATAATTACTTCAATTATTGGAATCTTAGTACCTACTGCACCAGGACCAGTATAATACATCAATGAATTTGACTTGTGACTAGAATTACTTCTCTTTTAAATTTGTAGTCAGGTAGTTCTTCAATTAAAAATTAACTTGATATGAAATTTTCGCGTGGTGAATGGTTGGTTTATGACCCAGTTGCCAAATCATTCTGCAAGAATAGCGGATGCGGCCAAGTGACCTATGATGGTGTTGGTAAGGTTAATGCTTCTCCACCCAAACACATAG
Source organism: Nitrososphaeraceae archaeon (assembly GCA_044870745.1). Lineage (GTDB taxonomy): Archaea > Thermoproteota > Nitrososphaeria > Nitrososphaerales > Nitrososphaeraceae > TA-21. The sequence goes on from JBIOZE010000121.1 coordinate 7,821, forward strand.
GCGAATTTGAATTCCATGACCCACGTGCCTTATTAGATTATTTGACAATGCCCAAGCGTCTTCAAAATATAGAAGCGATACTCGCAAAGGTTTTAAGCGAAACAGATAATGCTTCTCCAAAGCCCACGGAGTCGTCAGACGTATCAACCAAATATCCCCCGAAGTGTTACTATTGCAATCTTACAACGTATGAAACCAAACAAGATTATGAGTCTCACTGCATTCTAAGACACCCTGGGAAGTCAGCATATCCAAGTCCTGCAGACATCGGAGCGGAAAACCTAAAACTACAGGGAATGCCTTGGAAATTTAACAGTAGAACATAAACAGATGTTAGCACACTTGCACATGTTAGTAAACAAGCAATATCTAGTGGTACCTAACGAGTTTGATAAAGTAATAATAAGTCTGCGTACTGCATACGCAAAAGAGTACTCCCTTGACAAGGAACAAACAAGTTATTCAGATAGCCTAGACGCATTAAGACTAGCATGTAAGATGTATAAAATGAATTAGGTTTTCTGTTTTGTCAAACCTCGTTATATATCAAGTTCTAATCAACATTTCTTAATCTAAGGTCGATTACTTCGGGGTTTTTCATTACTGTATATCTATGCGTTTCACAGTTATCTTCTCTAGTCACGAGATTATCAACGCATATGAAGAACTCTTGTTTAGGAATAATACTTCCAGCAGGAAAGTGATATTCAACCAGTTTGGGATTCTGGTCATCATGAAAGAATGTACACTTATAACCTAATTCTCCGGGTATTCCAACTCTTATCTTGGTATCGAATGAAAGATGGAATAAGTGAGTGACGTTAGCATAAACGATAAACTCGACACTACTAGGTGAGGAGAAATTATGCGATTGAAAGTCCACGAATTTATCTACAGTTTTACACTGTTCTAAAGCATTCACAGGAGTTGATAGTACTGATGCTGACGTAAATACAAACTTCATAGTGGGCAAATCAACATTATAACCAAGAGTAGAAGTAGGGGGAATAAGCAGTAACAACAAGAGCAACAACGTAAACAATGAGAGGCAAACCACTGTGCGACTTGTCATCGAGGGACATAGAGAAATAGCAGTGGTTAAGGTTTATGAAACTTTTTTCTGCGATTTCATTCGGTCATTCACAGATGCTCCGAATAATAAAGCAACCTCTGACCCTTTCTTAATGCATTTTGCAGGCTTGGGCGAGCTAGTATTTGTATCCGGCCCCAACCAACCACTACTTACCATGTTATAAGCAGTATAGAATAATAGAAACTGTTTTCATGAGTGTCATTGAAAGAGGAGATAGCTGTATATTTCTAAACAAGTTAAGTTAAGCCAATACTTTTCTATGTCGGCATTACCAGGGTTATAATGCTAGTTTAGAAGCACGGGGGTTTTCCCTAGTTCTTTATGACTGTTTAAATAGTTACTAATGAGGTAAAAGATCCATGCAAAAAATTAGCCCATGTTTGTGGTTTGACAAGGAGGCTGAAGAAGCAGCGAATTTTTATGTCTCCGTCTTTAAAGGCTCAAAGATCGGTGACGTTACACGATATGGAAAGGAAGGATATGAAATTCATGGAAAGGAAGCAGGAACGGTGATGACAGTGGAATTTGAAATCGAAGGACAAAAATTTCTAGCCCTCAATGGCGGACCGATCTTTAAATTTAACGAAGCTATTTCGCTTCAGGTGCATTGCGAAACACAAGAAGATGTGGACTATTACTGGGAAAAGCTTTCGGAAGGAGGAGATAAGAAGGCTCAGGTATGTGGCTGGCTCAAGGACAAATATGGACTCTCTTGGCAAATTGTTCCCACTATTTTGCCTAAAATGCTGAAGGACAAGGATACTGAGAAATCTCAAAGAGTCATGAAGGCAATGCTTCAAATGCACAAGCTCGACGTTCAGACTCTGATTAAAGCGTACGAGGGAAAATAATTATTAAAAAATAATAGCGGTTTCCAAATAGTCAGTAGGTGGCTTTGCCATACACTCTAATAATGAATTCCATAAGACTACGTAATAGGCGTAATAAGAATAAAATCTTAGAGGTCTAACTAGAATCTTCCAATGAAATAGTATAACTTAAAAATTACGATACTTTTCTTGCCTACGGCTATCGGGGTATTTTGATTTAGTAATCTATCTAGACAATGTATTGCGGCTTGATTAGACGCCATGAAAACCAACATAATCTTGTTGAGCTTCGAGAAGTTCTATTATTCTAGAGGATATATATTCAACATTTGTGGCTCGTTGGAGCACAAGTCCAACCATTATTGCCCTAGATCTTATTGGGATCAACATCAGAATAGAACCCTTGTGTAACGTTATTATGGCGTCAACTGGGCCGAACACTCTGCTTGATCGTTCGACTAATCCTAGAATAACACTAGCCCACAAACCATATGTATCGTCATACCTATCTACTTCAAACTTTTTTGCCAACGCGTCAGTTCCGTATGATGACAATATATTGCCTTCTTTACTCATAATGGAGACTCCCATGATGGAATCGTCAACGTTTAGGATATCTTCAACAATCATTTTTGGTATGTTTGGTTCTGGCAATACTCTTGTAGATTTATGTGAGTGATATATTCATTTTCATGACAGCATATTCCGAATCCTTTCAAATTAGCCTTAGTTATGAGGTCAGAGTCTAACTAACTCACGTTGAATATTGGACACAAACTATAGATTGGAATAATATGAAGTTGTAACCATATATTAGAGTAGTTCCCAGCCCCATATTTAGAATCTAAATATCTTTACAATTCAAACTATATCATATAGACCGTGTTCCCGAAGTTGGTATTATATTGATTAGCAGGTTCATTCGAACCAGCGTAGTATCTTATGGATTTACCTGCTCATGTTAGGAAAATATTAGGCAGAATTCAGTTCATTCCTCAGCCTCCAGGTACTTTTGTTCCTTAAACTTGAATGACTTTAGCTCTTCAAGTCCAGCGCTTTCTCCTTCCATTATTATCCTTTTTATAGTATCTGTTGAAAAATCAGAATTTTGTTGGGAATATGGCCGCTCTGGGCTCTTACGGACTATCCTGGTAACGCTTAATATCTTTGCTCCATATCTCCTAACCAACAAGTCGTAACTTTTTTCAATCTCGGTCATTTTTTCCTTTGTAAGATGAGAATGTTCGCACTTATGGAGTGCGCCGTATAGTTTTTCTATCAGATCAACTTGTTTATTTATTAGCCTTGAAAGCTTTATGAGGCTGGAAGTTTTGTCGCAGAACATTATATCTTTTGCCCTCGATTGTACTTCTGTCATATTAGCGGGAAGTCTGTCTATGACCCTCGGATAGTTTTCAATCATAAAGACGTGTTTGTTTATTCTAGGTGAGCCCTCTAACACTTCTCTGATTGGACTATTGCTCAGTAGTGCTCCATCCCATCCAAATTGGTTTTCCTGGGTTTCTATCCAGGGAAATCCATACTGGGGATATCCTGAGCTAGCCAATAAATGTTTTATAGTAATTTGTATCTTGGCAGAATCAAAAATTATAGGTTGAGCAGTAAGGACATTGACTGCTGTTACTATTAACCGAATAGTATTTGGATCATTATCCTCATCTGCATTTAGTGACTTGGGAGCGAGCTTTTTAAAGTCGACATATTTTTCTATAGTTTTTCCTAGGGGTGTATTGTCATAAAGGTATGTCCAGTCCTGCGGAGGCTCTGAAAAATCTCTTCCTAGGCCGAACCATCGTGGAACAAAAAATTTTGGAACACCAAATAATGCAGAGTTTAAGGATGCTGATGGCGACTTTACTGCAACCATTGTATTATTTTTTCGATCATACTCTATAGTATAGAAATCCGGAATGAATTTCAGACTGCTTTGGGCTAGTTCGAGCCAAAAATTTTCCAAATCTTCTGCAGGATTTTGGCTTTTGCTGCCTGCAATTATAGCTCCGTTGATGGCCCCTATCGAAGTACCTGAAATAATGTCAAATTTTATATTCTTCTTGGCAAATGCCTTCATAACGCCACAAGCAAATGCTCCCAGAGAACCACCACCTTGCAAGACTAGCACATTTTCAACCACTTGCTTCAACTTATCAGCCATTAATTAGATAATGTCTGCATGATTAATTACATTGATCCTTTGCCGAAGTGCTGTGAACTTCTTTAGCTCTAGTTCAAAATCGTCTTTATAACACAAGTTTAATCCACCTATAGAAAACTATTATATAATATACTACAATAATAGATCTTGAAATGTACACTCTCATGAGATGTCAGGTGTGTGGAAGAAGGACACATCAGCTTAGGAGCTGGTACGACAAAATGGTTTGTTTGCGATGCTTTAATTTGAAGCCTGAAATTGTGATAGAGATGTAATGCTAGTCTTCGATTAATTAGTATCGTCTATTTTCAACAGGACGACTCCATTTCGGTTGAGCCATCTTCACAAAGTCAAAAAAAATTGCAGTTATCAATACCGGGCTGGCATGTTAGTTCAAGTTAACCTATTTCCCTTGGCATCATCCCACGCAGCATAAAACTTTGGTGTTATTTCTAATAAAATTGCGTCGCCTTTTTTCGCAGTATTCAAGAGTAACTGTGATACAGGATGATCAATACTTCCCAGATACTTGAGTAGTATTTCTTCGATGATAGGAATATTATACTTTGGATCTTCAGAGATCCTCACTGTGCCCTTTCCGCGTACTCCTTTGTACGGAATGATGTCGTCATCTATACAAAAATAAATTACATTATTTCTAACAAGATTTTGGGTTTTCCTAGAGGCTTTTCCACTTTCTATGTATAATTTTTCATTATCATTATCAAAATAATACCATGTAGGATGGATGTTTGGTTCTCCTTTTTCATCTAATGTTGAAATATGGACATTTTTCTTGCTTAACCTCAAAAAGTCCCTAACTTCTTCTTCTGTCATAGGACCTCCGAATCCTGGTTCACTTGCATCAATGATTTTCAAGGTTCTTATTTCTTGTACTCTATGAAAGAACTTTTAATGTTTACCTATGATTCCAAGATAATTAATTAAACCCATATTTCCAATGGGTATGCAACCCCTCATTCATTCCTAATTATGATCTGTAATGTACAGGTATCATTAGTGATTTGGCAAGCGAAAGACAGGTGCTTTAAAACTATGAATGAGCTTCGAAGTGCTTTAATCCAAAGTTTTCCAAATCATACCCAGAATTTTTCAAGGTTACTGCCACAAAGTCCTTAACTTCAATGTCAGGATCCCATGCACATTCTGATCCATATAATATTATTGTATGAAACCTCCCAGTTGATGGATGTTCGGAAATTTTTCTTTTACATTTTTGGCATAACTCTTCTATCCCGACGTCTTCTTCAGAAGACATGGTTTAAAAAAGTGAAACATCACGGATATAGGTTTGCATGCGAAAAGTGAACATTATCTCTTGTGTGGAATATTTAGCTTCATATTTTCAAATTAACAGTATTTTTACAGTTATCTGACGATTTCACTTATGATTTACCCTATCACGATATTGGTGATGATATTGTTCTGAAAAAATCATCTTATTGCGTGTTTCTTTCTATGACAGGGAGTACATAATGCTCTACAGTTAGAGAGACTATTGTCTGACCTGTTTCCATTCTTATGATCAAAATCGATATTGAATTTTTCCAATCCTTTACCACACATATTGCACTTTTGTTTTTGTTTGCGCAATGCTTGATACTTAGTTGCTGTTGCAAAGTATATACGAACTTTTTTCTGTGATCTATAGAACAGAGTCAGGAATGAAAGCGATAATATCATGAGAGCGATGATTTCTTGTTGAGTAATATTAATCCTATAATCCTCTGGAATATCAGATATTGAAGCAAGATATGCGGTAATCATAACTATTATTGTTAATCCTATCCTTAGATGGGATCTCCTTATCTTTAGCCAGACATATGCAATACCTATCAAGATTATGACAAATAGCAGCATGCCGAATGATTGAAATAAATCATAATCTGGCATTGGCTACACTAGCGCCCACCCCTATTTGAAGAATTTACTTTTAGCTCAATGAAAAGCTTACCAGTAAAGATATCTATAAGTTTCTTTTATACTCTCAACTAGTTGTTCATTATACGATCCCATTTGAGGATGACTTTGCCCATCATGAATGAATATAGTATTCAGCATATACATTGGTATTCAAATATTTCCTTTGGACATAAGTGGACATATCTTTATCCTTCTATTCAATTACTGAGGATCAATAAAGTCTAGTTACTAATACTGAAAATCATAATCTGCTGAATATTTTGATTTTGTTCTTCGTTCAAAATCAAATTCTTAGGCTTTGGTTACATAAATCGCAGAGAACTTCAATTTTGAGGAAGAATCAACTATTTAGAAATTTGCTTGATTTGGTAAGTTATTACCTAATTAAGAAATAAAGCATGAGATACAAGAGTTTCAGGCAATGGTTGTGTAAGCGGCCCAGTGTCACAACATTTTAGCTTTAGCGATATTAATCAAGTTCCAATCAATCAATCAATCAACTAAAGAGTAAAAGTACAAATAATGCATTAATTGTACCTAATAATTATCCTAAATTTTTTCACGATTGTTGTAATTGAAACATTAAAGCAATGCTGTTGCTTTGGTAATTTGGTAAACAATGAAATACATTAAAGAAGAGGCTCGCGATTTTGAATGTCGTTTATGTGGAGCTAATTGGTTAAATTATATTGAAAATAGAAAGCAATGTAACAATTCAGATCCCGAGGATGGAAGGCATAATTTTGACTTTGGAAAACCCATAAGAAAAGACTCTGAAGCGAGTGAAAGCAGTGGACGTGCCGAGAAAGTGCATCGTGAAGGCAAGATCATATTTCAATAACGTTTTGATCCTCCAATCTTAACTTTCATAGAAAGTGGATCGTTTGACAATATCCAAAGAGAAGGACTTAACTCGACTTGCAGCTCTTTCCGGCAATTCCGTTTTAAAGACCTATACAGAGGTAATTGAGGCAAAGAAGCAACTTAAAGAGCTTAAGCTTTTCCTCCATCATGACCCGATCAAGTCATGGGACACCTATAAGATGATCAATATAATAAACAATGCTCGTAGAGACTCATTTGTTTTGGACGTTGGCTGCAATGATTCTCCAATTTTACCTATGCTAAGAAGACTTGGTTTCAGAAATCTTTATGGTTGTGATTTGCACTTAAAAACAAGATTCAAACGCAATTTCACTAATACACTTTATTCACTATTCAAGAAAGAGTATAGACCGATAATTCATATGCATCATGACAAGCCTCTCAACCTATCAATACAAAATTTGGAGAATACTAATTATCAAAATAACATGTTTGATTTTGTAACATCTTTGTCTGTTATTGAACATGGAGTTGATATCCAAAAGTACTTCAAGGAAATGAATAGGATTATCAAAAAAGGTGGAAGTCTACTCACATCCACTGACTATTGGCCAGTCAAAACTACCAATACAAAATGTGTCTTCTCCAAAACAACGCCTGACAGAGTATTCGATAGAAATGAAATAGAGGATCTAATAGTAATTGCAGATAAAGCTGGCCTCAAGTTAGTGGAACCTGTCAACTTTACGTACATGGACAAAGTCGTACATTGGAAAAGGACAGGCCTCGATTACACTTTCATCTTTTTGGCAATGAAGAAATAGTTATTGAAATTATCAGAGAGTAGAGCAGACACTGAAATAGTCTCCCTCTACATTACGAAAGTGGTCCATATCAACGCTATCTCCAAATTTCACTGTTGCGAAGCGATTATTATCTACGGCTTTATTTTGTGAATGCATTCTACGCTCTAGATTATTACACTTGAAAAAGTCTGGATTATCGCCTGCGGGAATCAGATAGCCAGGGTTGCAAACAGTACATTTCCTTGGTTCTATCATTCTACCATAGTCCCAATATCATAAATAAGAGTTAATAAAATACTCTAAAAACACGAACTGACCTACCAGACTTTAATGGAGTTCTAGTCTGTAATATGGATCTGCTTTGATAACCATCTCATTATATCAGTCACTATTCCTAATTGCCATTCTACTGACCTTTTGTTTCATCTAGTTTGTCAATTAATGTGTGTGTAAATAATTCCATTTGTCAAACATAATCTGTTCTGTGCTTGTTCACAAAATATCCTAGAGAATATGAGGTTAAAATATCAAAAACATTCAGGAGCAGGTAGAAATCCGCTCCATACCTACTTTACTAATCTTAGATTATTTTGTATAGCCTTCATGCTCTTTCTTGCTTGAAAATAGAATACTACGGATAAGCTAGCTACAACGATACCGAGAATAGTAAATACATATGTAAAGAATATTGATTTTGCTGGCATGTTCTGATTTTCTGATAGAGTTGAATCCACGGGCATATTCATATTCATATTCATATTCATATTCATATTCATATTCATATTCATATTCATATTCATATTCATATGCTCACTTTCCGAGGCACTAGTACTATTGAGCGTTTCTGTAAGACGATAATTAAGATCGTATTCGCCCATACGCTGAATTGTTATCCTCATATCCCATTGCCCTGGCTGACTCAGATAGCCTCCAACTATGGAGTATACACCAGGATTAATCTTCTGCAATCTTGCAATAATAGGGCCCAAACTACCATCGCTTTTCTTGAATTCAATAAATGCGCTTGAAATTTGACTTGAGTTTTGACTTGCCTCAGGTATGCTAACGGTGAAATTATTAAAGCCAATATGAAACGGACTTATGGTAAGTGTCATTGGTATGCCCTGATTGCGTAGCACTTGTTCGAACTGACTTTGAGGTGGCATGCTCGGGTTAGTAGCATTTTGATTAATCTCATCATTTGTATATGTCGGTAAAGGTGTTACTGTGAGAAAAGCGGCCGCACAAAGAATGCAAATGGCTAGAATGGCCTCAAATTTTATTGTAGATTTAATAGACGAAAGAGCTTTATCAATTACAATCTTATCATATCCTTCTGCTTGCTTATTGCTACCAAATAGTGATAGTTTATTGAATATTCTTCGAATCCAGAATTGGTGATATGCTCCCAATAATAATACTGGCAAGGCGATAGATAGCTTTACTATCAATACCTTACCATAGTCAGAATAGAGCAGATCTTCAATTGAATTTATGTGTATCCAAGCCAGGTAAAGCCCAGTTATACCTATAACCCCTAAAGATATGGAAGCAGCTGTGGAAAATCGAGATAGTGTAAATAAGGTTATAGCATCAGGCTTTGCAACAATTTGTTGTACCTTTCCGGCCACGTTGGAGGCAATACGGGTTAGATTAGGAAAAAATACATAGGAAAGATAGACAAGTCCTCCAACCCATAACGAGACTGCTGAAAAATGAATGAAATCGGTAATGATTGCTATCTGGGGAGCTGATTGGATGGATGCACTATGACTCACAATGCTGTTAGAAGCTATGCTTATGCTTACTGCAACCACCAGGATGCTCACCAGTACCGACTTCTTCTGATTCACAATATCTCTTAGTACATCAGTTTTTGCATCTGCGGTACTTTGTCTAGAATAAATGTATATTACTAGTAACACAATTGCAGAGCAGATAATTCTTGTAATCCACACTGCACCATTGGATGTTTCATAAAGTAATGAACCCAAATTTTTAAAGTAATCTGCTCCACTATCCGTTACTTCATAGGCTTGAACTAAAAGGAGGATCGTGGAGGCTCCTAATATTGCAACAGCTGAAAATACTAGGATCTTTCTAAATCTTGAAAGTGTTAAATCATGAATTGCATTACGCGATTCTGTTCTCGGAATACCATGCCAGATCATGATATGGGCAATAAGAAATCCCAAAATACATACTTGGGATATGATAATAGGAGTTTTTATGATTGCAATTATTGGGGTCAGTGTTTCCTGATGCTCAACTATACTTTCACTAGTCTGAGTCAGGTCTGTTATAACCCCCACTCCCACCACGTATGTTCCTTTTGCTATATGACCATCATCTTTTGAAAGAGTCAGCCATGAGATAGAGTATACTCCATCATGAACTTTGTTTGTGTCTAATAACACTGTAGCTTGTCTTTCATTTTCACCTGTTATCTTAGAATTCCCATCATCAATTCTATTCTCTTGTGAATCGGTAACGTGAATGTAACTTACTTTGGGATCGGGTCTTTCTGAAAAAATAATGGTGATATTTGAAGGAAATGCACTTGAGTTTTGCAATAATGTGTTAGGTGCCAATGAATACGTATCAGGTACGGAATGACCATAAGCTGTGTTCACGAATACTAAAAAATAAATGAAGATGAGAACTAGTGCAAAAGAAAGGAAAAAGGAAGCTTTCGCATGTTCCACCAATTTAGTTAGTCTTTTCTTGTTTCTACTTGCTCGTTGAATTTCCGCCCAGTTGTTTAATCATATTAACTAGTTCATTGTTTGAAACATATGGCTCAGGGAATCCAGCATCTGCTCTTGACGCCGGACATCCAAATCCTCCTCGGGTTGCCTTAAGTGTTACGCCCTCTGAAATCTGCTTTGTTGAATTATCCTGTGTCTCTTCACCTTCAACGCCTCCAGGAACACACTGGAACGGCAATGATATGCTTACGTTATTGATGGTGCCAAGCAGTGTGTAATTGTATGTAGTCTCTATGGTAGGAAAGAAGGTCGCTTCATAGTGGCCAGGGTCTTGCCATGCTGGTTCAACTTGCAACTCTTTCTTTTTATCTCCTGCCGTTATTTCAAATTTTAAGTCTTTCTCTAACCCTTCAACGTTCTTTGTTCCATTCGAATCTGAATTAAGGGGGTCTGCCGGATCAGCTAAGACAACGAATGCTTCAGCCCCAGACTTGTCATCTACAAAAGCCGGTTCATTCATAGAACCTACTGTTATCCAATAATCCTTGTCTCCAATTGTGTATAATCTTTCTTCATGCGCTATGACACTTTGAGTTGCTAGCACCGAAGAAAATACCAGTATCGTAGCTATGGCTAGTACTTGTGGTAATGACTTTTTTCGCATAAGTGCTATGAGCTGATCATTATTATAAGGTCATTGGTACACGCATCGAAACCATGCATTGGAATGCCTTCTAGTCTTTCTCGATTAATTATACATTTTGGTACATTCGACGAATGTACTAACCATCTCAATTTCAATTAAATTCATAGGAAAAGAATTTTTTAATTAGGGATCTAACTACAAATTAGTAAAGATAGATTTGTTGTCCCGTTCGAAAAATTATTGGGACTAGAAATAGTATTGTTATATGCAGATAAATATTTTACCCCACAGAGTACTGAGCTAATAGTGATTATAAAAAAATACATACATGACTTAACTGGCGTTTCATCAACGTTCATGATTGAGAATTAAGTAGCAGATAACAATCTCCTAATAGCTGATAAATCATAACTGCAGCTTACAAGATCTTATAATCTTTAGTCGCTCATATCTCGATATGGAATTAATTGAAATAATCGGATGGATTGCACTTGGCTTCGTGCCAATGTTAGGAGGCTTGGAAGTAGCTAGCAGGAAACTTCAGAATAGAGGCAAGATAGTCCTTAGAACTTATGCAAAAGGTGGAGGAGACCCAAATGGCATATGAGAGCGAAACTGATGCATTAAGACAGCTAATGTTATTACGAGCTTACGGAGGGCACATTACTAGAACATCTGAAAAAATCCTAATCAGGCCTTTTGGATCGTATTATTTTGTAGAGGTAACCTCCAAGGAAGGCACCAAATACGTAATTGAAGCCTATGGCAAAGAAGCTATCGAATTAGAAGGTGAGGTATTGCGGAGAAAACTAGAGGAGGAATTGGTAATAAGCCCACATAGATAAGATATCTCAAATACGGCATGTCAAGTGTTCCAGAGGTGCTATTCTATTATGATAGGACGATTTATCATATTTAGTTATTATTAATCATATTATCTGTCGAGTATGATTTATGTTTCGTTAATTCTGATTACTATCGGATGGTGTTGTCTTACATTTTTTTTCATTGCTACCAAAATGCTGCAGAGGCTTCAAAAGATATCGTCAGCATTCCTAATTTAGGAAAGCTGTTCAACTATGATTGAACTTCCTATTCCTGCGGGTAATCCATTAGATCTATTAACCCTTCTACTTGGTAAAGGAGCAAGAATTCCAAGAATTTCACAGACACCCAACGCCGCCAGTGGCTTACCGTACTGCTATGTTGAGGTTATCGAGACTACTGGAACTCGTAATGTCATTCACGCTATGAGAAGCAAGCAAGTTTGCTTTATAAGATGGCGACTAAAATAGTTGAGAGAGCCTAATATGCAATCTTGTTGACTTGGTAGTCGACAGGGATAGGTATTCTTGAGTTAAATAATGCATCATATTCAATTCTGAGACATGTTAACGGTATCTTGCAAGGACATTGCAGCAGATTGTGATTTTATAAGTAAAGCGAATACTGAAGAAGAATTAATGATGCAGTTAGTTGGCCACGTAGTAAAAATGCATAAATATGATTTCGAAGACATTATGAAACCAGAAGTAAGAGAAAAAATTAAAGCAAACATACACAACACCTCATATTAATTTGACACATAAAGATTTCCAATATTTAGTAATAATGATGATAATATGAACAATAATGAAGTAGTGAATATCTTTACGCGAAATCAGGGAATAACTATTTGCTATTTTATGTGGAAAACAAACAAATGCGAAATTGTCGTATGTGTCTTGATTGGTACTATTTGATCCAATCTTACATTTGCTTGACTTTTGTAGTCCAATGACTCAATGAGAACAATCAAATATCATTTTCTTCATTTGGTAATCGATTACAAATAAGGAATAAATATTAAAGTAAATAAAAAAAGCGGATTAGTGTCCGCATCCACAGCCGCTTGAATGATCGTGTTCTGATGTATCGGTATTTTGTTTCTTCTTCTTTTCATTCGTATTCTCTTGATTTGATTCTACGTATTCTGTTTGACTCATTGACTGTATGTGTACATCTACCAATATAACTCTAAGTTTCATCTACAAGCTATTCAAGAATAAGGTCCAATAATGGCGATTCAACAACGACTTTGGAATCTGACTGCGATGGAATCTTGACTAGTTTTTTATGCCTTATTCCGTTTGAGTGGACATTTTTTGAGCGTTTGGAGATATTAATTCAGGGTAGGGTTTTGGAAGAATGGAGCAGATAACAAACCCCTACCCTGTATGGATCTAATGCTTCAATGATTATGTAATACTGACAATATAAGGTCTTGCTGAACTAAGTTATCTGATTAAACCAGATCAATCGTAATTCTGGTGTAGGGAATCCGTCTGTTATGTTGGCGAGGCCATTTCCAATGCCATAGTTAGTCGTAGAATGAAGTTAAGAGAAAGTGAAGTATTAGACATCCCGATAATAGTAAGTTACTTTATCATACAACGCAAGAACCATGCAGTTCATCTGGAGCCCTAGGAAAAGAGTTTACTTGTCGCCATTTCCACGATCCATATTCTTTTTCTTAGACTAAAAGATAATAGAAATCGCACATTAAATGTAACCTTGACCGCCTAGGTTGAGCGGTCATTCGTCAGTCTCCAACTATAGTTATCAACAATACTGAAACTTTTAATTCCTAGTTTATTGTATTATAGCCGATGATATTAAATCCAGCAGACATAGTTGCATGTTCGGATTGTGGTACTGTGTTTAATACTAGGAAAGGGAAATGTCCAGTTTGCATGAATGATGCTTTTGACATAATAATGTCACCATGAGTTCGATAGTAGCGTAGAAACAAATGCTCCATTATTAAGTTAGAATATAACCATGAGATAGGTAATTAGACTCGTAGTTTCGGCCCCTCCTTACAGTAAGTTACATCCGTTAGGAGAAGGCTACGCCCCTTTTTTGCTAAAGCAACAGAAAATTACCTTCACTGATAGGAGGACTTGTCCAGCCTACATACTTCAATACCTAAAGGTGTAGGTCTAATTTGCTTGTTATCTATTCCTATGATCCCTTTTTGAACTTGTTTCTTCAAAACCTCTAGCGTCGCGTTTGGATCAAGTTCACTATAATTTTTATGGAATTCGTCTACCTCCAGGTGCATTTTTCCATTGTCGCTTGCCTCCTTAAATGCTACACATAGTTTGTGTACTAAAACCTCATCATTTCCACTTGAGGGATGTTCATTAGATTCCATATGTAGTATTGACGCTCTTTGTATTTGAAACTTTACCTCGAATATTCCATATATTCAGGGAGCTTTATGAATATCAAACTCTTTTAGCACCTTTATCACATCTGGGATTTGTACATCAAGCTGCATTGCAATAAATTCCTCCCCAATTCCAGATAGATACAGATTTCTTATCACCTCTTTCTTCTCTTGATTAATCTCACTTTGTGCCATTACAATCTAGAGTACTTCGACAACATTTAACTAAAGAGTTTCAGAATGTGCTTCCCGATTTCTTACTTACCGAGTGCCTAATCTTAATAACTTGCTCTTACAAATATTTTCCAACAAATGAGGGTACATACAGGATTCTGTCAAATATGTAACAAGCAAGTAGAAATTATCAACGTTATTCCAAGTAGCAACTATGATCAGTTAGTATTTAGTTGCGGAGATACTTCAAAAGTGATCAGGCGCTCTTTAGAGAAACCCGTCTCAATAGAGGACAAAATATGGTCATCGAAACGGATAAGAATTGAACCACTCAGTAACAATAGCATATCCGTTATAGTTTTTGGAGATAGGGGGATCAAAGCTCACGGACTTCTTGCCCCGACCCTTACGATAAGCAATGAAAATGGAAACTATGTTATTGACAAGCCGCGGATCCACAATCTGTCCCAAAACGAAGTAACATCAGATTCTGTCTTCTCTATACCTAACATTTTGGATCATATTTTGGTCAAGCTGGATGAAAGTGGCCATTCTCAAAGAGAGAAAGCAAATATTAGGAAAATATTAAACCAAATTGACAGGCAGATAAAGCTTAAACCACTTCCAAGTATAATCTCATCTTTGGGAACCCTAGAAACCTACCTTCACATGGCAGCGCCTTACGTACAACTACTTGTCAATAATTTCCTTAAAGCAAATCCCACTAACAGAGTATAAAGATAGAATCTCATATTTCTGAGAACATGTTGTATTATCAATAAAAAGCATCATCATCAACTATCAAGATTTATTCACATGTGGAATAATTTTTTCTGCAACAAGTTTTATGAGCTCACTTCTATCAGGACTTGAATTAGTTAACACAATTTCTGTAAATCCAACTTTAATGTACTTTTCGAGCTTCTTTATTGCCTCTTCTGCAGATGTAATTACAAGAAATTTTTGTTCTAAGGTATCATCACTAACTTTGCGACCTTCTTCTTCGATCTTTCTAGGGTCATGTATATCAGCGTCGAAAAATTCCTTTATCATAGATCCACTCCAGAATCTAATAGATTGGAGCGCTCGGTTCTTATCTTCGTGAATTGAAGTTGGAATAAATAATATTTTCTCTACTGACTCAAAATCCCTTCCTGATTTTCTAGTACCGCTTTCGAGTGCTGGGAACAATTTATTTCTGATAATTTCTGTATCTAGTTCGTTAGTAACAAATCCATTCCCTTCCTCTCCAGCTAGCATTGCACTCTTCGGGCCTATCCCAGCGATATAGATAGGGATCGGCTGCGTAGGCTTGGTATATAACTTGGAGTCTTTTACCCAATAATAAGTTCCCTTAAAATCAACCCAATCCTCAGTCCACAATTTTTTCATCAAGCTTATTGATTCTCTTAATCTTTCAAATCTTTCAGGACTTGGAGGCCAATCTTGACCAGTAGTTACCTCATTAAGTGCTTCACCTTTCCCGAGGCCAAGAAATACCCTATTTGGGAACATGTATCCGAGGCTAGCAAATACCTGCGCCACGACTGCTGGGTGATATCGTAAAATAGGAGCAGTTACACCCGTTCCTATCGAAATTCTCTGGGTTTTAGCTAACGCTGCCCCCATCCATGGCCATGCAGCGCCACCAGAAGCTCCGCTGTTCCACCACGGCATATAGTGATCACTTGTCCAACATCTTTCGACTCCGTACTTATCCATAACTACTACATCATGTAGGAGATCAGTAGGGTTCACTTGTTCATGCGCGGCTTGGAAACTAATCCTTACCATGTTTTGTCAAAATATGCGCATAAAATGCGATTACAACTTGTGTGTATGAGTATCTATATTATTTTTTCTTGTTATGCTCATGAGCTTTTTGAATATCTCTCCCTAGTTTTGCAGCCTGTTTTACACTATTAATTTGTATGTCGTCACTGCCAGAAAGTATTCTGCTAAGTGTCGGATGTGCCTCTTTTCCCACAGTAAATGCTCTCTTCCCCTTTCTTAAGACTGAGAGAGTGATATTATTATCATCAAAAATTTGAGCTAAAGTCTTTGCTGTTTTCAATTTGTCTAACAGTCCAACATCCTCCTGACTCCTACCGTTTACTTCTGCTATATCAAAAATAGAAGCATCTTGGATATCAAGATTAACATTATCGCCCTTAAAATCCATTGAAAGGGCAGGTTTATCATTGATATGAATGTTAACCTTGCCCCTCGGTACTTTCAGTATCCGTGCTAGATTGTTAATGAGTTCATCGTCTTTTCCATTCCCGTGTTCCTTCTCATGGGACATTTTTCGTTACCTATGCATTTCGTTTGCATTACTGTCACGTAATTGACTGGAAATTACGAACTTGCCATCAATCTTCCATTTGGCACTGCCTAATTCCTTGCCGCCAGGTCCAGTTGCTTTTGGCACATCAATTACCAGATTTTCAAATTCATAAGTTATTGCCATATCCTTTCCAGTTAGTTTCTCCATCAATTGAGATACAAGTTCAGTCCAATCTGAGGCATTTTGCTTAGCGTCCTTACCGAGCTCCTCCATATTATTAGAAGCCTTCTTCTCGAGTTGTTCCATATGTACTACATCACAATATAGATAATATGCAATTAAAAACCTAGCGATAAATCAGGCGCGTAAAGAGCGAAAAAAAGAATCATACAGGTTCGGCGGACTTTTCATATGCTCAGTCTACCCTCTCAATTTAGTTTCCACGCATCAATTTTTGCCGTATACAGTTATCGAATAGTACGGTAAGGAAAAATATGGCATAGCTACGAGTGCTTTACCTAGCGTATAGCATCTAATTATTACGAAACTTCTCTGGACCCAGTTGAAGGTACTGCCAAGGGGTTCAGATTTTCAACTGTTCCATCAAAGACATCATGTCTACTAGGTTCCAACGTTCTATGATTTTCTTATCACGAAATGAAAAAACGGTCGTACCGCTGACTTTGAATTGTCTATCGGTAGGTTGAAGGCCCACGAATTCACCTTTGTGTGTGCCAGCTAGATAGTATCTGCATGCAGCCTTGTTCCCTTCTATAATAATATCCTCAAAGGTAATTCTTATGTCCGGAAATGCTTTCCACAAAAGATGAATGAACTGTTCGAGACCTTCCTTATTCGTTGGAAGATTTGGAGGGAACCCATGGATAGTCAAGGAATCATCATAAAAATCAAAGTAAGATGCGTCTCTTTTCTGTGGGTCGTTAAATGTATCTGCCAATTGGCGAATAACTTCTCTTAATTGCTCAACTGATGACATGCCGACAGTTGTAGCTCTTTTTTATTAAGTGTTCCCTTTGCTTAAATAGGTCAGTTTTAGCCATCAGTAGACAGTTTTAGCTGGTTTAATAGTCACGCAAGCGCATACTAGGTGTGTTGTAACGGTATTTACGGATGTTGTTGTAGCTTTCAAATTCATTTGTACCGAGAATCCTAGATGTAGACTAGTGCTATCCGATGTTAAAATCCCTAAACTAGATGGTACGAACTAGTTAATAGAATCCATGAAAAAGACACAAGTTGTCGAAATGAGTCAACTACTCTTCAATTATTTTTTAATTGAATTTTTATCATAGATTGTATGCAAGAATTTACTCTTGTTCTTGAACAATGAGTATAACTTGATTTATCTCATGTTGGAGATGAAAAAATATGAGAGAACCGAAAAATATATTCAATACACTAGCCTTAATATTCGGGTTCACAGTAGCATTATTCTTCGGTACTTTCACTTACGTAAGTGCGGCTCTCCCTGATAGTAACGCTGTCAAATCAAGTCTTATCGAAACACTAAAATCTGTTACTTCGAATGTTTCCTCTACTGTAGAGGACGAGGTAAATAAGATGATATCTGGTACAATGGATATTATGATCAGTGATGCTATGGATAAATTAGAAAATGCAACTATTTATGGTAATAAAGATACTTCAACCGTTAAATTTGAGCCCAAGGTTCCATCAGGCTTAGATCTTTCAAACAGGTAACTACCACGTCAATAAAGCGACACGAAAAACAAGAGGAAGAGATAGACCAAACTCAGTCGAGTGGCTGGATCCCCTATCGGGATGAATGAAGGCGTGCCTTTCTCCTCAAATAATTGTATTGCAACCAAAATGCATAAAATGGTATTAAAGCAATAGTCGAATTTGTCTAAATTCTTACGCCCATTGTACTGTAAATCTGCAGTTTTTACTTTATTTAATAATCGAATGTGTCATAATGATATATGCACTAGAATGGAAGTATTAGTTGTCCTAATAGTGAATTACGATTTGCATGGTTCTCCAATCCATCTCAAGGGCATAGATGGCTTTCAATGCAAGCGAATAAATACTTGGATGAACCCCAAATCCTGTACAATCGACGATAGCAGTTTTTGCGCAAAAGGAGAAATTAAATGAGCGGCGAGAATCAAAGTGAGATAACCAGCGGAATAGAATTCCACAGAAGTTCAACCACAACTAGTGAAGAAATTAAGTTTGCAGGTCATTCGAAGAACTATTGCATTTGCATCATTGACATTGTGAATTCCACCCAAGTTATTGCAAAAATGACTAACTCTACAGATATAAGGAAATATTATTCAATTTTTATCAACACCTCTACTACGATAGCCAAAAATTTTGGCGCAAAGATCATAAAGAATGTAGGGGACAGCTTGGTTTACTATTTTCCGGATACTGATGACAGTTCTAATGAGCTAGCATTCGGAAATGCGTTACTTTGTTGCTTGTCACTTAATGCGGCAAACTCTGTCATATCAGATAAACTTGATGAAGAATCTTTACCTCCGATGTTATATCGAATCAGTGCTGACTATGGCAAGGTAGAAATTGCAAAGACAAAAACATCCCAGGATTATGACTTGTTTGGTTCTACCGTTAATTTGTGTGCGAAAATAAACAAGTTATCTGCACCAGACAAAGTCTTGATAGGCGGGGACCTTTTCCGGATTATGAAATCGCTACCATCTATAAGCAACGAATATAACTTCAGGGCTGCTGGTGAATACTCTGTTGGAGTCAAGAACTCTTATCCCCTGTATACAGTAACATCAAAGTCCTATAAACCGGTGATCCAAAGCTTCAAACAAATCACCGAGCTGAAATCATCTCAAAATGATCCCCTGCATTCGGTAATTGAAAATTTTCGTCAGAAAACAAGACGGTTAGAAAGAGTCATGATTGTCGATGATGACCAGGATGTACTGTACGCATTTCGCACAATTTTAAAATCACAAGGGCTATTGGTTGATTCATACCATGACCCTCAAGAAGCTTTGAGACATTTTCGTCAAGCTGATCACGACTATTATGATTTAATTATTCTGGACATAAGAATGCCAGGACTTAACGGCCTCGAACTTTACGGAATGTTGAAAACTATCGACCGAAATATCAAGGTACTTTTTGTCAGTGCACTAGATGCTTCCCAGGAATTGATAAGTATGCTTCCAGGCATTGAACCCGAAAACATACTTCAGAAGCCTCTTGAAACAAGTCATTTAGTATCGGCTGTTAAAAGAAACCTGTCTATTGGAAGAATGTAGAAACCTTAAGAAAGGAAGTCACTTTTACAGAAAATTTTTTCACCATAAGAATCTAGATACAAGCGAAAATCTTAGAATAGGATTTGTCCATTGAGGATTACCTACTCTAAAAAAAATGGCAGGAGCTTTATAAGAACTTACGGATATATACTACCGCAATGTAACTTATATTGTGTCACATTATATCCTACTCATAAAATGGACAGAACAAGGAATTAGCAAGATAAAGGAATCACCGAACCGTTATAATACATTTAAGGCATCAGTTGAAAAAGCAGGAGGCAAATTAGTCGGGGGGTACTACACTTTCGGCAAATATGACGTAGTAATAATAATAGAAGCTCCAAGCGACGAAGTAGTAATGTCCCTGATGCTTGATGTTGGTTCATATGGAAATGTAAGGACTCAGACCCTGAAAGCATTTACAGCAGAAGAAGGAATAAACTTAATTAAGAATCTACCATAATTTCTGCGCCAACCACAGGCAGCCCATCGTTGTCGTTGTAATAACGATACCATACGGGCACGCACTTTCGCCTTCGATATGCCCTTAAGTAGGCTCTACTTTTATATTCCAATCATTAATTACTTTATCGTGTAGTCTATTTCATGCCTGCAGAATTTGATCCAGAAGTGAAATCATCTAACAAAATTCTTGCATCTAATAATGCGAAAATAGATTTCTTCGAGATAGACAGGGTCGTGGAGGACCTTGCAAAATGTTACGCTGCGCCATGTGCCACAACTTGGTTCAAGATAATCAATAACAAAAGACCTTCTATTCAGGACTACCGTGCTAAAGTTATTGAATTCATGAAAGAATTTGAAAATATCTTAGCATCACGACTGCCCGAGCGCCCTGAATCCTCCATCTGCTTGGACCATGTTAAGAATTTATTACAGATGGAAATTTTGTCTGTCGCTAACGGAAAAAATAAAGACGTAGAAAAAAGATTCGAGTATTATACCAAGCACAATTAATAATTAATGGACTTTCATGGTAGACTATACCAAGATTGCAATACTGGTATCATTGTACTAGTAGTTGCAGGGTGATCAGCTTTCTTGTTGCCTTTTATCTATATCCTGGGACACTGCGTATCAATGCAGGTAGATTGCGCTGCATTCCCATAAAATATGAATAACTAGTACTATGAGGCTAATAATCAATTAGCCCAACAATATTTCTGTTACTGTTATTAAGAATAATATATGATATTCATCGATATCTTTTCGGTGAATTTATGGGTTTTGAGTGAGCATTTCAAACCAAGCATCTATGAGCGACTTGTTAAAGGCTATCATCATTTCGTTCCCCGACTGAATTGCTATCTTTATTTGACTTTGGAGTAGCTCTATTTGTCCAATTATATACGCTCTGTATTGTTCATTTGTTCTCTTAAGAAATTCATCCAGATTTTGTTTATTAGCTTCCAGGTATTGATGGAGGGATATTTCTACTTCCTTCTGATTTTCCCTTAGTCTTTCAATATCGTTATTGGACACATCGTCTAGATAATCCTAGAAAATAATAAGCCTTTCTGAGTCACTTTAATCCCGTACTTCTTGTTGCATCAGCTGCAGACTTAACCGTGTCCCGCGCGATAGGATACACGTGATTGTGTTCAGCATAGATCTTGTAGTGCGTTCCTGAATTAGGAGAAATTCAAGTATGAGTATACATTTCTTTCGGTAATCTTAGGAGATCAAGATGAAATGATTTTTGATCACATGAGGTAAATTCACCTTTTAGTAGTAAAATATGGAGCGAAAGCAATCAAGCTTGTATTACTAATTTCATTAGTGAAATCAAAGCCAGAGGTCGGCGTTAGCATCTCAACCTCTGGCCATGATGAATTGAACCCAGTTACAGGTTCGAAGGTTAACTGTTTAACTAACTATTTTATGGTTTTGTCGCCGGATGTTATAGCAGTCAAAAATAACGCCGGAAATCTTTTTGTTTTGCGAATTTCTTAGTTAGTTGGCTAGTTAACTGTTTGTACCACAAGATGTAAAAGCACGGATAGAAGTTGACGAGGCGGCCAACGAACTAAAGGCGCAGTCATGCTCTCTAGATGATATGACAATAGACAGTTTCAGAATTGAGAAATCAATCAACCAAGATTGACAACTCGATGCAACAGCAGAAGGTGTATATCAACAAATTCATCCATGAAGTTGGAATCCAATTTTGGTGCAAAAATTTACTTCGTGTACTTCAAAACATGTTCAAGATATGTATACTCAATATAAAAGACAAAAATATCGGGACAGCCATATTACTGCTACTATGCAGTATAAAGATGGCGTCGAAATATGGATTTCAAATGCTGTGATACCTACTATATTGGTATTGCTTTTCGCATTGTCCTTAGGTTTTCCGCTTATCTTTATTGCTGAAGCCAAGAAAGTTAACATTGGAGAGGGAGACTCGATAACACTTAGGTTGGAAATAGATGAATCTACAAGGATCCACGAATTGTCATTTGACATAAAGAGAATGCAGAGTTCTAATCCATTTAGTGAATCCTACTCTCGGATACCCGTTACTGTTGAGATTATTGAAAATGGGGACATCGTAGGCAGCGAATCCATGACTGCCCACGTTGAGAACAGATATAAGGAAATAAATATCGACATGAATAATGACCCAAAAGTTGGTGGTTCATTTAACGTCGTTATTAAATTTGAAATTCCTGAAGATGATGGTCACGACCCACAAATCCGAGTCGACACCGATAGTATCAAAGTAATAGACAATAAGAAGAACGATTTGGATATTGTTCGTGTTACCACAGATAATTAGTAGCCTTCTTTATACATATCTGTGCACTAGATAGTTGGATCTTGATTCTGCAGGGCTCGTCAGTGCAAGCAGTAAAATCTACATTCTCTTAAGGTCAATTTCATATTACTAACTTATTGTATTATCAATAAAAAAGTAAGATGTACCAATGTTCTCCTTTAGGATCAGGATCTTGTGACATTTCCAATACCAGTAGAATTTGTGGTACTGGGACTTGGTAGCTGGAAGAATGGAACTCCTCCGCCGCCACCTTCCCCTCCTAATGCATAAGGTAGTTGACCATTCCATCTATTGATTGCCTGCCACTGAAGATACTCTGGACTTGACCGCAACTGCTGAGTTATTATATTAATTGCCTGTGCTTCACCTTCTGCTTTGGCCACGTTTGATCTAGCAGTTGCTTCAGCTTGAATTACATTTTGATTCGCAATCACTTGTACTGTTCTTAGGTTATTTTGTTCTGTGAGGAATTTTTGCAGAGCAACGACTTTTTGTT
>JBIOZE010000122.1:0-3119 GCA_044870745.1 Nitrososphaeraceae archaeon
GTCGGGTTGCACTATATCGCCTGAACATAAGTCATGCTCCTGACTAATGCACTTGGCTGATTTTTCCACGATCATCAATACACTTTGCTCTAATTAACCTTCTCGTGTTCTTTCTTAAATTGCGGCACTCTTTCCATGGATATACAATCTCATTGCTGTAACCCACATTATTGTTGTTGTGGTCGATTAAGAATGGAGGACTACAAAAAATGTACATCACCATTTGCGGCCACTATAGTGCCAAAAAGGTTTACAGATACAGCAAAGTACGTGAAGTTGAAATTCAGGATTTTAGTTGATGCTAGGATTTGTAGGTCTTAACCTAGAAATATCAAAATTAAAGCTCCGATTTACGCCAGGTGCAACAGAAGGATCGTTCGTATCTTGCAAATTTTAAAACATGTGGATTGCCTTCCAATTAAAGTATTCTAAAACCAGGAAGAGGACTTTAATATCACGAACTCAAATAATATGCAGATCATAAACGAATGAGTTCTTGGGATACGGACGACAAAACGGAAGAGTTGTTTCGCAGACTGACAGGAATGCCTACACGACGATTGAATTGGTTTGGGAGGGAAAATCCCTTCAGAGAGATATATGATGTGAGAAAAGCGATAGAGAAGATGTTTGAAGAGTCATATGAAGAAATGGAGACAAAAGCACCAAAAGATCTGGTCAGAGAATACAAGACGTCTGATGGTCAGAAGGTGAAGGAATTTGGACCCCTAGTCTATGGATATTCTATGACTGTCGGACCAGATGGAAAAGCTCGGGTGAACGAATTTGGAAATGTGAAACCGCCACTTAACTTAGGCCGGGGTTCTGTAGCTAAACCTCTAATTTCGGGCGAAAGAGAGCCATTAGTTGATGTAATTACAACAGATATGGAAGTTAAAGTCACGGTAGAAATGCCTGGTATAGCAAAGGAGAATATTAAGCTGAACGCTTATGAAAATAATGTGGAAGTAAAAAGTGAAGATCCGCAGAGAAAATATCATCGTGTCATTGACATTCCGCTTGAGGCAGATATTGAAACAGTCAAATCTTCTTACAAGAATGGAATACTCGAAATAATCTTCAAGAAAAAAGAACAGATAACGCCTAAAGGAAAAGAAATAACAGTAGAATAGACCATTTTATTTTTTTCTTTCCACAGCGCTAGTTAAAACGTTAGAACAAGAAAATTATTTCGTAACTTACCTTGTTACTGCGTAAAAATTTCTTACTAGATGGGTTGTTGCTAATGCTGAGGGATATTTTTCAAGATTCCCACTTGCCTTGACAACTAAGTCGATGGCTGCACATTTATCAGGAGATTAAAACTATTCTGGTTCAATTTATCAAGATATTGAGGCATTTCGTCTTCAGCCTTGAAATATCCTTGTATTTCATTCAATCTTTCCATAGAACCATTATGTGTCCTAATTTCTGAGAAAGCCGGTCCAGTTCTTATTAATTGTAAGAAAGAAGAGACTTGATTAATCGTAACACCATGCTTTATGTCATATTCTATTCTTTTAGCTACTCTCCCAATTCTACCATACTTGTTATTTATTCTTCTTTCCCAACGTGATGCGTCTTCAGACAGCCCTGTCACAAATTTAACAAGAGTATTTTCCATATGTTTAACATGCCATTCCTTCATAGGATAACTATTTTGTTCCAACCTAAGGTAATATACTACACCGAAGTATATAATGTAGTGTGTCATCTCGATACAGACTGAAATATACTCCAAATCATGAGCTTAGAGTAAAAAGTCGGTAGTTACGCATCATAGTTCAATGATCACTACATAAGAGTGCCAATCCTACAAGAATACTCATAGGAAGACTAATAGCCTATGTTGATTGATATCAAGTATGTACAACAGAGGATCGTGTAGGTTTTGTGGAACCTTCTTAGTTGCGACATCTGTTTGCGCTGTTTGCGCCGAACATATTTCTTGGACTTGTGGATATTGTGATAGGACAGATAGCATTATTCATTCCCATGATAGTTATCCGTGATTACAATTGACTGAAGAGCAATGGTACAACTTGTCCTACAGCCTTTATGAGATGCCTAAATAAATTATGTGCAGATGAGAATCACATCGTTTGAATGCTGATCTTGAATCGAGCATGACTGAGAGTAATTTAACTTAGGATGTCATTCTATAAACTTGGCGACATAAATACAGGTAATAGGAATTTGTAGATCATGACTGAAGCTACTATGACAGCTATCCCTATTATTGCGCCTATTATTAGCTGGTCACGCTTATTCTAATAATCTTACCATTCACTGGCCACCATCTTACTAGTTACCTACTTGTAGAAATTTCATTAATGTGAGATAATATTGCCATTTATTTCAAAGTCGTTGACCAGACCATTTCCATTTTCTTGAGATTGCCATTTGTCTAGTTCTTCTTATATTTGCCATTTGCTTAATATCTTCTTCCTATATATAATACGGCGTCTAGCTATATCAATGCTTGGCAACGTTTTTATAGATTGGTAATAGATGGCAATTAGCTTAGAGTAATATTACAACCCGTTAGTTTTGTACCTCATGCTATTCTATTTTTGGTTGCAAATGGAAATCTCTGGAACTTGAAGTAATTTAGACTTTGTGCGTCAAGTCGGATAAGTACATCGTGCGTAGACTGTATGTCTTTAAATACATTGCCTAGCCTCCAGTCAAGGTAAAAGGTCATAAACCTCAATTCTTAACTTGCATATTATTTAGTTAGACCTTCAGAATCCATCAGCTGTTCTGGAAATGGGGGTAACACAATCGAATAGAATTCTAGCCACTTACAATTATGATCAGCGGAATACCTCTGATACGAGTTTTACCATTTACTAAAACGACATACTTCCTGTCACCTATTCTTAAAAACAGCGTCCTGACGAAGAAATAGATTTTAATAACTTGGTTGATCATTTATTTAGCGAGGTCGTATCGGACTTGGTCTTGATTATCTACTCAATAGAAACGACTAAATCTGAATGCACTTACTTCTAACGTGAATAAATATGGCTTTTGAATTCATGCCAGGTGCCACAGCAGTTGGGTTAACGTGTAGTGATGCAATAGTATTAGCAGCAGAAAAGAGGATTTCTTACGGG
>JBIOZE010000123.1:0-4357 GCA_044870745.1 Nitrososphaeraceae archaeon
AAAACAAAATAGAAGATCTAATGGAGAAAAACAAGGTGGCATTAAATAGTGCAGCGGATTACCATCATCAGATTACTGAATTACTTATAACACTAGATAAGGTTCGGTAAATGGTTCTAATCATTTACATAATAATATCTAACTTATGCAAAAGTTAATGAAAGGATTTAATACAGATATTGAAAAAGCTACCTTGGATAACAGTAATTTTAGGAATGTACTGTACACATCAAGACATATTCAACTTGTACTTATGAGTCTGCGGCCTGGGGAAGAAATTGGGGAAGAGACACATTCAGACAACGATCAATTTTTTCGCATTGAAGCTGGCCATGGTAAATGCATCATCGATGGTAACGAATATGAAATACGAGACGGTAACGCAATTGTAATTCCAGCCGGTGCAAAGCACAATGTCATCAATATAGACGAACAAGTAGATCTCAAATTGTATACCATTTATGCTCCACCCCATCACAAGGATGGGATTGTGCGATCCAGTAGAAAGGAAGCAGAAGACAACGAGGCGGAATTTGATGAGAAGACTACCGAGTAGCTTTTGATCCTTAATTCTCATATTCTTGGAACCTTCGCAGCTTATTATCTTCCTCCCATGCTGATTTCATCAAACCTTACCTACTTGATGGAATCATCCGTCCGATTAAATCAAATCCTATCAAATATTTGGCAATCAATCCAAATCTGTGGTCCTTGTAGTAATATATGATCAAGATTACGATCAAACTGCAAAGGCCACCACTATCAAAAAATGGGAAAGCATGAATGAATTAACGCGTGAATGAACTACCCCTCCCCGTCTATGCGGTGCTTCAATTGTTATTATACCCTACACGTAACTTACACGTCTTATGGTTTGTAGAAGTATATGTGAAAGAATTCTTCTGAAAAAATATAGACCTGGTTATGGCGATGGAAAAAAATACTGCAGCAGATGTGAGATCTATCTTTTTCATGATGGTAATTTTTGCCCATGTTGTGGGGTTCAGCTCAGGACATCTCCTGCAGATAAGAAACTGAAAGAAAAAAGAAAGTACTTCAAAATAACTGAAAACAAATTGTTGGCCTGTTAGATTTACTGGTTAGTAGCCTTAAGGCTCATTCGTACATGTAAAAACAATCAATTCCAATCTGCCACGCATAAATCAAAATGAGGGTAAACAAGATAAGTCCGCACGTCCATTCAGTATTAGTATCAATAGGTCTCGCTTCCAACCCCAGTAATATTTTCAAATAAGTGAATTGAGGATCAGTCAACACGCAACTATGCAATCAAGTTGACTGACTGACTTGTACCCGTTTATTACTATGAAGTGATTAATCTAAAATATGTTTTCCCGCGGCGCGCATGCATTATTCAAACATACGTCGAACATCGCCTTCTAGAACACCTGATTCACCATGTAATCTATCAATATGCTTAGAAAGTCCTTCTTTAGTGTCAAATGGAGATTCGCAATAAGGACAGGTCAATTTAGCTCGACTTGTATCTCTTACATAGGTAATTGTTTTCTGATCGATTATGCACACAGGAGTACCCTCTAAAGCCGTGCCTTCCATTGACAGGGCTATTTTTTCTACCATTCTGGAGACATCTTCTCTTGAAACAATTCCCAAAACTGCTGAATATGCATGCACCATTAACTGTCTTACATTTCGTTTATTCATAATAGACAAGGCTTCCCTTACTGTTGTGTGGGGATCTACCGCCAATACGGGACTCGTCATAATTTCTCTCAACCTCACCTTGCTCGGATTCCTGCCCTCAGCGACTATCTTATAAAGAATATCTGTTTTGCTCACTAGACCTACAACCTCCCCCTTGTGTGATGCCAAGACACTGCGTTGGTTTCGCTCTTTAGTTAATGTAATTGCTTCGGCAACAAACCGATCACTCTCTAAAATAATTGCATCACTATTCATTATGATTCCAACAGTTGAAGACATCAGTGATGGAATACTTTCAGGAATAGCAAGCCCGTTTTGCACAATACAGTATATCATGTGATGTATTTATAGTTAAAGAGGCTTTAAATACAAGCCTAGGTCGAAATTACTCCAAATCTAGTTCTTTGTTCCAAACATTCTGAAGTTCCATAAATTCCATAGGATCTGGATTCTTGATAATTGGTCTTGAAGCGTAGTGGTTCCAAATATGAAATATGATAACTGCTCTGGATTTTTTAGAAGATCTGTTGTCGATTATAATTCATATCATGCCGACTGAATTAGCTATTGACAGGCAAAGCAACTACTTTAATATTAATTCCACATACTGTTCTGCCTTACTCAATCTTAAATGATGTAATTGGTGGAGTATAGATCAATTAATTGTCAAGAAACTACATGATACAATTTGGAGTACTTGTCGATTTCTTAGTCATGAAGGTTTGAGAGCAAAAAGCGGGACTGAAAGTTAGATCGATTTGAATGCAAATAGCTTCCAAAAATTCTCAGGAATTATTATAAAAGATAGTAGTACCAGAACTTTATGTTACTTCGTAGGAATACTAAGCTTATTAGCAGTGACAAAAGGAATTACCTTTTCCAACATCAAGTAATCAAAGTTCAATGCCTCTACATCGAATGTAATCAATAGATAATAGTTATCATTTATCGGAGCTACAACTCTAGTCAGTTTTTCATATTTCCCTAACGCATATAGGAGCTTTCCAATCTTCTCCTGAAATTTTACTCTAGATTTATGCCTATTTATTGCACTTAGAGTATATTCTTGATTCTCTTCATATGTCATGAGGGGGACGAGATCTTTTCGACGTTTTACTAAGAGTAATTCGCCTTCAGATGACGCTACTCCCACCCATCTTATCGATTTATCTAACGCTAAGACATTTAGAACAAATCCTTCTAAGACAGTATTTTTCGTTGACAAGGTGACTATCATCTATATACAATTTGAATACATAATATTACTTTCGATTTTGCCTAAAGTGAGATCTTTCGTGAATAGCCCGTAGCATTTATCCTTTCAATGATTTATCTTTAATTCTTTTCCATACATACAGGTAACTTGCCATCATGTTTACTTCGATATTCAACTAGAAGTTGGTTCTTCACCTTATCCGGTGAAGAAGTTAGGGCATAGCTGAATCTCTTGGCTTGATTTATACACGGATCTGACAGAGACAATTGCAAGGATTCCTTTAGGTTATTGCCGCTCCCAAAATAGAGAATTTTCATTCCTGTGTGCATCTTGTATACACCTGGAGATTCAGGTACAGAATTAAAGCCAGAATTCTCATAGTCAAGCCAAGAAGACCAATCCAAAGATTCTACTTTATCATCACTCATAAGCAAAACAGTAAAAACATTTTGTTATTAATGTTCTTTGGTTACTATCATGTACGGTAATATACTACGGTACTTGTATACGGATACTCGGATACTCAAATTCAAATAATTCTGCGATTTGGAATTGATGATCAAAAAATTCATTAGTATTTCCTCTTACTTTGTAGAAACAAAAGATCAAGTGTTCTTTAAATATGGAGCAAATGTTTGCTGTGATATTTCTTTCGTCGTAATGAAGCTTGGTATAGTAGGAATTCTTAGAGAAAGAGTCAGGCACCGTATGGAAACTTTGCTTAACTATGAATGAGAGAATTTTGATATATGCGATTTTACGAGCAGGTTAGGTCGTTGGCTTGCTAGTCATGATTACTATTTCTCTGTGGATTTCTCTACTTCCACTTTGCATCTTGCTACAAATCCCGCAATGACTCCCAAAGCTGCTAGCCAGGGTGCCAGAGTTATCATCGCCACAGCACCTGCCGCCCCCCATGTCACTGGCATTGATAGAAGTAGCTTGCCTTTATCATCCCGCACCGTGATCCTTTTTACTCGGGCATCGCTGACTATTTCCTTAACCTTACCTACCAACCCTTCGCCTGAGACCCGATAAACGTCCTTCTTAAGTCCGGCCAGGCTGCCGCAACTAGGGCAGTATTTTGCGTTTGGTGGAAGTTTTGATTTACACTCTTGGCATTTCTCCATGTTAATGCTCAAGAACCTCATGATGAGGTGATGTCTTTAAACCTTTAGGATTATTTTGCTTAAAGTCCACAAACTCGTCCATGCACGTGATTTCGCAGTACGGGAAAAATTAAAAGAAACTTGGAAATTTGTATAGTTTCTTGCAATAATTACAAGAGGAGCCATGACTAGACTGAAAGCAAATTCAAGAGTAGCATCGACACAAGCATCAAAAGACGTTGCAAGACTAACAGAAATAATAAACGGAGTTTTAGTAAGTAAACAAGCAACTAAGAGCCAGAAGTATTTGACCTACAAGTATATGCTAAATCTAGTAGAGCAGCAT
>JBIOZE010000124.1:0-3353 GCA_044870745.1 Nitrososphaeraceae archaeon
AAGACGGGTCGGTGCAGTACAGCTAATAGTTATAGTTTTGGTGCTAGAACTATATGTTATACAAGCAGCACCTGAATTAAGAACAGAAACTGGTACTAGAAGAATTAGCGCTATTATCGCAGATAAGATACTAGCGTAAATTTTTTCCATAAAAGGATAAAAATGAAAGAGGTATTTAAAGAATTCAGGATCTTTTCATGACTCATAATTTCGTAATACAATTCGGTATATTGTTCTGTATTAAAATATATTTGTATATACTGAGAGTTTCCAAGCCTAACTGATCATAAATTTTGCTAGCTTGAAAGTTGCCAAAAGAATCCCTGATTCTGCGAGAATTTTATTACTATTGTCGCTAATATGAGCCAATGTTTCTAATATGAGCAAATTTTATGGTTTAGCCTATTTCGGAAAATATGACTATGTTTTTCTCGTAATATTTTATTGTTGAAGGATATTTACTAATATTATTGATATTTAGATCGCCCTTGCGAAACCGGTCAAGTAAGAAGCAGCGAATTAGTAAGTTGATATTGATAACTGTAGTCGGAGGTATATTCTTATCAATGTTTTTCACGGCGGAAAGAAGCGCGTTTGGAGCTAATATTATTGGAACAAAGGGAAATGATTTTCTTGTTGGCGATGAAGAAGTAAACACCATCAGGGCATTGGCCGGAGACGACCAGGTACATGGAGGATCGTCAAGAGACAAGGTATATGGTGATAAGGGTAATGACTATGTCGTGGGTAACGAAGGAGGTGACTTGATTCTGGGTGGTAAGGGCATTGATACGTTAAATGGCGGCCCTGGTAATGATAATGTGCGTGGCGAAAATTCTGATGATTTTTTGACTGGGGGTGAGGGAGATGACACACTAATGGGAGGCTCCGGAAACGATTCAATCTTCGGAAGCTCTGGCAATGACAATCTAGTAGCAGGTCCGGGAGATGACTACATGGTTGGTGGGCCTGGAGCTGACAGGTTTAGCTGCGGGCAAGGGGTGGATCAAATAGCAGATTTCAACCCATCCGAGGGAGATACCATGTCAGCTGATTGCTAGAATAATGAGAAAGCTCGTAGGTACTTTGAATTATTTGAATTATTCAATTTAATCTTTAATCACTTTGAATGGATATGTGCCGGACATGTTCATGAAATAGTCGGAATAAGTGCAAAGAAAAAGACTCTTGATTTCTAATTCAGTCTGCGGTAGAATAGTTCTTTCTTTGTCTTTATGATAGTCCTTGTCGCTTAGGCTCATTCGTTTTATGAACTTTGTCATAAGCATAACTACCTTCAAAATGAATGCCCTTTCTAGTTACTTAGCTAGCTCAGCTTTGCCACCTATCCGTCACCCAAGTAAAAACCAACAATTACTATGCCTAGTTATTTTCAGAATATCAACTGAAGATGCTTTTTCACACAACTGGAAATAAAATTATTGAAGTATTGTTTGCAATGTTAACCTCGTCACTAAGTGACTGGAGAATGCAAAATAAGAAGCATACACATTGACTATTTCCTTTACGTCATTCACTTTATTTATTAATTAGAAAAATGGTACTTCGAATTAGAGGTCGTATTTCCTTATAGGAACTGTTCATAGGCAATAACTTCAAGTCGGAGGTCAAGGTAGACCTTTCAACTCTAATCGTGGAACAATCAATGAGCATAATTCTGAGTGCTATTTGTGAGTATAAAAATCTGTTACTCTTGGTCACGAGCAAATACCATGCTTAAGTCCATACTTAAGTCATTGCTTAACTTACATTCAACTTGTCTACGCTGTCACTGAACAGTGGGAACGAAGAATATTTGCCTTCGATGTAGATTGTAATGAAGCATATTCTTGTTCAGTTATTTCACTACTTATTATGACCAAAAACAAATAGAAAAAGAATTGGCAAAAAATTTGCCAACAGGTGTGCCTTAGAAGTTAATTCAAACTTCCTTGACTATGACTGGTTTTTCATATTTGCTAAGGAAGCCATGCTGTGTTTTCGTATTGGCCCATGACTTTACGGAAAAGGCTTTGATATATGTAACAAAGCAGTACTGGGAGAATG
This sequence comes from Nitrososphaeraceae archaeon, assembly GCA_044870745.1. Taxonomy (GTDB): domain Archaea; phylum Thermoproteota; class Nitrososphaeria; order Nitrososphaerales; family Nitrososphaeraceae; genus TA-21. The sequence goes on from JBIOZE010000124.1 coordinate 2,068, forward strand.
TGTTATAGATGGGTAGATAGGGTATGTACTTCAATGCTTTCTTTCCATGTTCCTTCACCAGAACGAGGGTTTGCAGCGAATAAATAGCTATATTGAGTGCGATCCATGCATCCAACGAAATATACGAATAAGTATATGGATAATAGTCGTATAGCATATAATGGACTGCAGCGTAGGTTGGAACGAAGAGCATCACTAACCCTGAAATGGCCGCAATTGGCCATAGCCAAGTAATGTGACCTATGAGATCCCCGGGTTCGGTAATCCTAGACTTTAGCAAACTTAGGAAACCTTTAGCCCATCTTGCTCTCTGTCTTAGCATTATGTCCAGTGCGGGAGGCTTTTCATCGTAATCAACACAAAGCGGCGCAAAGGCAATTCTGTATTTATGCCTCAGCAGCCTGAATGTTAGTTCGAAATCATCAACTAGGTGGTTATCGAACATCCCAACTTCTATCAATGCATCCTTCCTTACAATATAACCAGTGCCACCCAATGGGCATCTCCTTCCGAACACGCTCCTGACAGTCATGAAAGGAGTAGACCACAAGTCTCCTTCAATTGAAAGCAGTTTCGTCAGCAAATTATATTCCCTGTTGCTTGGAGAATATCTCCCTTGAACTGCAGCATAATTTTCTTTGAACATAGGTAATGCAAGCTCAATAAAATTTGGAGCCAAGAATCCATCTCCATCAAGAATTAGCAAGTAGTTACCACTCGCCTTATTTACTCCAAAATTAAGGGCAATTCCCTTTCCAACATCCTTTGTTTTTAAATCATATACCTTCACCCTGGTGTCTTGAATATTTGCCTCTTCAAATGTTTTGTCTGTGCAGTTGTGGCAGACGACTATGACCTCTATTTTCTTATAAGTCTGCCTTAAACACTCTTGAACTGTACGCCTTATTACCGCCTCTTCATTTCTAGACGGAATAATTATACTACATAGTCCTTCATCAGGTACCTGGAGATTGGAAGCATTACTCTGTTTGGTCATATTCCTTGCCGAATCTTTAGATAATTGATATAAAGTCGTTTGATACTTTATTGCCCTTTTTGAAGTGAAGATATGGGCAACGAAAACAAAAATGGTAACGAAAGTATAAACCAATATTATCATCAATAATGGCGTGGTTAGAAATGATAGGTCAATTGAATTATCTACCAGTCCGTATGAGCCGCTAAGCCTGTTATAAACAGTAGTAAATAACACGATTGACCACGCGCCTACAAGTAAGAAGAAAAACGCAATCCATTTTCTTTCGCTTTTTGGGAAAATACCAGCA
>JBIOZE010000125.1:0-39113 GCA_044870745.1 Nitrososphaeraceae archaeon
CTAGCGGGAGTGTTAATGCTCCTGCTACCAAGATCACAGCTACAGTCATTGCGATAAGGTATTTTGTGTTTGAATTCAACGTTAATCTTCTTCTAGTGGATAGTTTTATTTAAACCTCCCCGAAAAATGTGATATAACTGAACTAGTTTTCAGAATCGTCCGATTGAATAAGTTAACCCAATAAATTAGACTCTTAATTTAATGGGCCAGAACAGCATGATGAACGCCTAGTTCTGACCCTTGGAACTGTAACAGTGTACCCTGAACCGTGCTATAAAAGGAATTATTGATGACCTGAGACGATGCGATGTGTAATAGGGTCCTGTTCCACCTGCTTGGAAAAGTACTTTCTTTCTATAAGCCAGAGTTTTTATCGTACTTCAAATGGGCTGGGACTATCGGCTATGTTATATGAGTCAAAAGACTACGTCCCAGCTGGGCCGCCCTGTATCGCAAAGTTAACGCTGCCCTGTGTCAATATGACAACTACAAATCTACCCATATTTGGAATAATCAAACTTTGGACGATGGGCCAGATGGAGTAGAATGGAGTAAGTAATGGCCTGGCCCACCAATGGTTATGTACTAAATTCAGCGCACAATACTATTAATCAATTAAGTTGGTTTGTTATGGCAAAAGAGGCAATGATGTATGGATCTGATACTCCAAAAAAGAAGTACTACGATTGAGAAGCATGTATACTATACTATCAAAAACTGCCAATTTTGGTTCTAGTCTTGTTTTAATAATTTAAAGAGAGAATCGATCCATTGTAGAACATAAGCACATGTTACTGACTTACTAGTGTGTCTATTCTGGTCATTCGAAGTATCACAGTATCTTTCCAAGATGGTAATATCTTGGCTATCAAAAAAACATGGCAAACTGGATTGCTTCATTATGAGATAGGGTGCAGCGTCTTAGCCAGCGTTCTATCTTTACTTTTTGTCGTAATCTTCTCCTCCTGTTTGACTGGCTGTAAACCTTTGAATACTTTATCCACTTACCAAAATGAGTATTAACCAACAGTTTAAGTATCGATTGGGACATTGTTATCGAATCTCGATTCGCTAGCAAAGTATAGATGATTAGAATCTACACAATTCTACAAAGGTCTTTTATAATTTATTATTAACTATGGGTTTGCATTGAAAAAAGTGTTGGGTCTGCCAATATTTGCTGCAATTATTATTCTCATGGTCGTGCCATTCTCACCACTGCCAATTGCAAATGCTGCAAAGATAACTGTTCCAACTGATTTTCCTACCATTCAATCAGCAATAGACGCTGCAAGTGACGGAGATACAATTAACGTCCTTGCTGGGACATATACTGAACAACTTACAATTAACAAAGATCTAAAAATTATAGGCGCTGGTGCAAAGTCTACAATAGTCAACGCACCAGACGTGTTAAATAATAACGTGCTAGGGAGACCTTACATCGTCGATGTCAATAGCGGCGTAAAAGTGAGCATAAAGGGCTTTACCATTAAAGGTCCTGATGGCACATCGTGTCCTAGACTTATTGGAGTTAGTGTATTGGAAGACTCTACACTGGCTTTAGACGCCTCAATCATTAAAGAGTGTGTGATAACTGGCCTGTTAGTTGGAGGTGGTCCTCAGATTGGACATGCAACTGTTACTAAAACAGATATTATTAATTACCGAAGCGTCGGAATATTTGCATTCGGAGATAGTTCTACATTAAAGTTTTCAAATGGCAAAGTTGTTGCTGATCCTGCTCCTGAGACGGTAGGTCCGACTGGTATTGAAGTCCTTATTGGGGCTAAGGGGACAATTCTTAACAGTAAAATAAGTGGAAATATTTGCATCAACCCTGAGTGTGGTCCTGATTTCTTTACTCAGACTCAAGGAGCGGGAATTCTTTACTTCGAGGCTGCTGCAGGATCTGCCATTTCAAATAATGAAATATCAGACAATGATATAGGGATTGCCGTAGGAGGGACTAGTGAATGCTGTAAGATTGATCACAATAAACTGAAAAATAATCCCTTCTTTGGAATAACTATATTCGATGGTGAACAAACAAGTACTCACGATAAAATCTCGGGAGGGGATATAGGTGTGGCAGCCATCGCTACCTTTGTAGATACAACTGCCACTCTTGTTCACGATAAAATAACTGGTGCTACAACTCCAACAGAAGAGCTTGAGTGCTGCGGATTTACTGCTGAAATAGTAACTATACCACCTAATTCATTCCAAAGTTCACAGCTCAAATCATCATCTCAAGCAACCGAAGTAGATCCAGACTTTATCAAGAAAAAGTTTGGACTTGAAGAAGATATCTCCACCACCAGTACCTCGAGTTCAGCAGCAGTAAGTCCATTTTAGATACGGGCTTATTTGCCTAAAGCCCGCCTGTAGTTGCGTTATTTGCAAGTTTTATTAATGGACCAAATGTTGCTCCGTTATCATTGCTTACTCTCATAACCGGAGTATCACTTGTGTCGTTTGCTTCCCACCATGTAACAACAACACTATCTGCGTCAGAGTCTATTTCTACTCTTGCAGAATCTGCATCGGCTGTATTGCTCAAGTTTATCTCATCTCCGAATGTTATTCCCTTATCAGTAGATGCTCTAAAGATTACTTCATCATTTCCAGTTTGATTAGTCCACCACGCTACGTAAACATTGTCACCAGTGATGGCAGGGGGTGCTTTTTTTAGATCGCTACTAGAACTATGCCCCGAGTTTCCGCCTCCACATGCCTTGAGTGCATTTGCCGACTGTACCAATCCTGGAGTTGTAATAATTGCTGTTGCTCCCAGAGTTATCGTTACCATAACTCCTATTATGAGTATTCCATGTATCATGAGAAAATGTAAAAGAGTAATGATATAAAAGTAGGAAGCATTCCGAATTTGCCAAAAATAGTTAATACCTATTCTTGTATCTCTTCTATGATAATGACTAGGGGGGGAGGCACTTGAAAACCTAATTTGTAATCCATTGCATGAAATGATTTTAGTTCTCAAGATTATATTACACCCTTTGCAACTAAAAGTAAGTTGGGAAGAAAATCATTATCCTCCTATAGTACCATTATTGGCAAGTTTTAACACTGGTCCAAAATTCTTACCACCATCGCTGCTTAGCCTAATTACCGGTTCATTTACTGTCTGACTTCTCTCCCACCATGTGATTGCCACTTTTCCTTCATCTGCGGCTATTTCGACATCTACTGAATCAGTGCCAGGTGAATTGCTTAGGTTGATTTTGTCGGTGAATGTTTTTCCTCCATCGCTTGACACTCTATACATCACTTCATCGTTTCCCGTCTCATTTGTCCACCAGGCAACATAGATATCATTTTCAAATGTAGCAACAGGCGCTTTTTCGCTGCGAGCCGCGAGGTTCATCTGTCCCTCTGCTTTGTATTGTGATGCCAGTGAAGCAATTAATGATGTTACAAGAGCTACCATTATGATAACTCTCAAATTTATTTTCGTATTCATTGTAGCCTTTGCAACTTTAAATTATAAAAGTAAGGCTGCTATTGATCCGCCTACAAAAAAGTATGCATCTATTATTTTCCAAAGACACGTACTGGAGTTTGCCTTGTTGTAGATGTATTTCCCCTAGCATCAGTATGTCGAATAATAGTTATGCGTCCGTGACACGATTTTCTTCATCGCCACAATATTTCAGAAATTCATTATTCGTCATCTTTCTCTGATAGTACGAGGTTAAACCTAACGGTATTTTCCAACTCAATAAAAATGATATGCTAAGTTTAGGGTTATGGGTTAGTAAATTTGATGTATGTCAGGCGGATCGAATCAAGATTCGCTAGAATAGTATAGGAACTTCTAATCTATACAGATCTGCAAATGTCTTTTATTATTTATCGTTATTTCGTCTTTTACATTGAAAAGACTCCTGTGTTTGCCAATATTTGCTGCAATAATTATTCTCCTGATCATACCGCTGTCACCGTTGCCAATTGCAAATGCTGCAAAGATAACTGTTCCATCTGATTTTCCTACCATTCAAGCAGCAATAGACGCTGCAAGTGAAGGAGATACAATTAACGTCCTTGCTGGCACATATATTGAGCAAATAATTATTACTAAAAGCCTAACTATCACAGGCTCAGGAGCGAAGTCTACAATCATTAAAGCACCAGATATATTGAATCCAAGTCCCTTTCTTCCATTTCCAGGGAGAGCAAATATTGTTGATATATTCAACGCAGCAAAAGTAAACATGAAGGGATTCACAATCGCTGGTCCTGATGGTTCAACTTGTCCAGGTTTGGCAGGGATTCGTGTGATCGATGATGCCTCACTTAATCTAGATTCCTCCACTATCAAAGGCTGCACACGCGAGGGTATGTTAGTTGGTTTTAATCAATTCATTCCCAACGGTCCTCAAGTAGGACATGCCACCATAACGAACACAGATATCACCGAGTATCGTTTCGTCGGAATTCAAACAGGAGGGCCGAACACAACAATAAAACTTCTTAAAAGCAGTGTAGTTGCCGCTAATGCACCAGAAGTCGATGGTCAGATTGGGATAGTATTCGCGTTTGGTGCAAAAGGAACAATTACACAAAGTAAAGTTAGCGGGAATATCTGTAACCATCCTGATTGCGGTCCAGATTTCTTCAATCAAGTTCAGGGCGTTGCAATACTTGCTGTTGCGGCCGCATCGGGTTCATCAATCTCCCATAGCGAAATATCAAATAATGATATTGGAATTGCCGTCGCTGGAAATAGTGGTTGTTGTAAAATAACTAACAATAAATTAAAAGACAACCGATTCTTTGGTATTACTATAGTTGATGGTAATCATGCAAGTTCTCATGACAAAATATCTGGTGGAAACGTCGGCGTAGCATCAATAGCCATTGATGCTGATACGACTGCGACCCTAGTTCATGATAAAATAACTGATACCACAACTCCAACACAAGAGCTTGAGTGCTGCGGATTTACTGCTGAAATAGTTACTATTCCACCCAATTCATTCCAAAGTTCACAGCTCAAATCATCTCAAGTATCCGAAGTAGATCCAGACTTTATCAAGAAAAAGTTTGGAGTTGAAGAAGATACCACCACCGGTACACTGAGTTCGGCCGCAGTAAGTCCGTTTTAGATGAGGGACTTTTCAAACGCCTATTCCTGAATTATTTGTGAAGGACAGAATTACTTGTTTCCAGCTGCGACCTAAAGTATTGGGGATTATGAAAAGCAATCCAATGATCACTAGTAGGGAGCTAGCACAGATATTCTGCAATAACTTTGAGCTTATGGATACGATTAACAGTAGCAGCCTTACTTACCCCCACAGTATCAGCTCGACTGCTTGCTTGTTGCTCGTTTAGCAACATTGCGAAATAGTTCAATCATTTCAAATAGTTGTTCATTTCAAAGATTCGTTTTCTTGTATCTAGTTAGATGCGGCCAGCATACTTTAATCTGGATTACGTGCCTGTTACAATCACTGATGTTCCATTTGTCAAAGTATCAAAAGCAGGAGAAAATTTCTTGCCTATTTCATACAGTTCGTTTATTTGCTCCTTAGATGCAGTATCACTATAGATTTTCATGTTAACTCTAAATTGCTGTGCACCTGGTCTTGAATCATTGGAAAGTCCGGTAAAACCACGCATATCAATATCCCCTTCGACATTAACACTGATACTATCCAATCTTATACCCTTGGATACAGCATGTGCTACAATGGTTTGAGTCAAACATGCTGCCAAACTACCCATGCAATTTTCGCAGACTGTTGGACCTTGCCCTTCTCCGGAAAGTTGCTCTGGAAAGTCATATACCATCTCATATTCCTTGTTTCTATGGATGGTTTGATTGCCCATACGAAAATCCTTACTGCTAGATTTTACGCTAAATCCACCATTCCATGCCGATTTTACAAAAAATGTTACTTTTGCCATTTCTGGCTGATTCTTTATTGAATTGAATGCCGAATTTAGTGCTCTAGTATTAACTCCATTAAACTTATTGTCGATATTATTCACAGAGCATAAAGCAGACGACTGAATAATAAATTTTTTTTAATACTTAAAGGAGTGTTGCTGATCCGCATTATTCATTTTTATCTTTTCTATCCTATGCCTAATTATGACTAATACTGCCCTCACACTTACAATAATAATAAAAGCAAGTGAGATATTAATTAGAGCATGAGCCTCAGGTCGCCCAACCCATATGCAACGAAGTCATAAAATCCTGATCATTGGGGCTGCGATACTGGCAGTAGGGATAATTCTAATTGTACTTACGTTCGCCACATTGAATCAATCATCGTTCTCAATTAATACCAGCTATGACACAATTGCCCCTGGCAGTTCAATACTTAAGTCAATTGATACATCAACAGGAACAAATATGACTATCTCTGCAAATTATCAACCAACAGATGTACCTTTAAATGTCCAAATCATACAAGAGGAGGATTTATTAAAGATACAGGACGTTAATTTTACAAACAAGTTATTTACTAATTTTGTGCCTAAAAAAGATGGGGACATTAACATTCTAATTACAAACCTAGGTTCAGAACAAATAAGTGGAAATGTCGCATTCGGAAATAATGAGTTTTTCGATAGTGTCGGCCAACCCAAAGCCACACTTAGTGCTACAGCGATAGCTGGGCCATTCCTATCCTTTATTGGTATCGTTGTTCTGATTGTCGGAGGGATTTTCTATTTCATTGACAGAAGAAGAATTAGAAAACTAAAGGACCAGAAATAAAATTACTAGATCCATCTCCTTGCTGCTACTACTGTTATTGCATTCCCCTAATTATTGTCCGCCTTTTAAGAGATCTAGAATCTTATTCTTATTGTCTAACGCGATAGCATAATTAGGATCTACAGCTAAAGCTTTGTCAAGGTATTGAATGCCTTCATAATACTTTCCTAAATTGGCTAGAGCTGCGCCTTTACCATTTAGTGACGGAGCATGATTGGGGTTAATGGCTAAAGCTTTATCAAAATACGTTAATGCTTCAGTATTATTTCCTAAACTCATTAAAAGTACACCTTTATCATTTAACACAGCAGGAAAGTCAGGGTCTATTGCCAACGCTTTATCATAAAGTGACATAGCTTCCGTGTTTCTTCCCAAAGAATATAGAGATTCACCTTTGTTTTTTAAGGTAACCGTGTTATCAGGTTCTGCTGCAAGAATCATGTCGTAGATTGCAATAGACTCATTATCTCGTCCAAGCTCATGAAGAGCCAGAGCCTTATTCTCTTGCGTAGAAGTGTCATTAGGGTCTATTGCCAACGCTTTATCATAGAAGGGTATGGCTTCATTGTATCTCCCAAGAGAGTAAAGGGCAAGTGCTTTGTTATTTAGGGCATTATCGCTATTGGGGTTCAACTCAATGGCCTTATCATAGTATGCTATCGAATCTGAAATATTCCCTAAAGAATAAAGCGCATAACCCTTGTTATTAAGCGCAAAATCATTGCTAGCATTTACTTCCAATGCCTTATCATAATTCGCAAAGGCATCTGAATAGTTCCCTAAAAAGAAAAGTGCAAATCCTTTATTATTTAGTGTCATGCTATAATTTGGCTCTATAGCCAATGCCTTGTCAAAATATGAAATTGCCTCATTGTAGCTTCCTTCTTGCAAAAAGTTTAACCCTTTTCTGTTCAAGTCAAGTATGGCTTGCTTTGTCTCGTTAGTTATTCCATATGCACCTTGAGGAATGAGATTGTCGGAAGATACTAAGAGAGTAACGAGTGAAGTTATTAAAATTCCTAAACTAAAACCAACTAACACCGACTTTTTATGCGTAAATACTGATAAAATACTTGCTGCTTCATTATTTGTTTTTATTGTGTATTCGCCACCATTACCATGCACCACCCTTACCAATTGCATCGATTAAAAGGATTTCTTATAGGCCGCCTTGGTGTGCCAACTTTTTCACTTTCCTTATACTTTGGTTCTACCTCCACTGCCAGGCGATTGTAGAAATTTTTAAAAACTCCAACTCCTCCCAACTCCCAACATATGTAAAATGAAAAGTGCCTGTTGACTGTCTTACTTTCTAGCCCGCAAGATTTCGATAAGAACCAGTCGTTTTCATTTCGATTCGTTTAGTTGGTCTGCAATCTTCATAAAGTGAGATAAATTTCGCATTAATTCACTCCAAGCATTTTCACCCATTTGATGCTTTACCTTGAGTTGAACCTGATTCCATAATGGAACAGCCTTAGCTAGGGAGTTACGGCCCTTAGTAGTAATTGTCACTATCCTTGTTCGATGGTCCTTACCTGATGATATCTTGATTAATCCCTGTCTCTCTAAAACAGATAAATTTCTGGTTAGAGTCGTTCTGTCCATACCCAGTTCTTCGGCCAAATCTGATATTTTTGAATCCGATTCGGAAACGAGATGTAAAACACCAAGCTGCGTGGATAAAAGTCCACTGTATTTGGTCGCATTGTCATAAAGGAGCGTTACTGCCCTGGCTGCCCTCCGTAACTCACCACAGGTACACGAACCTGCCGCCTCTCCATCCTCCAACATAGTACCAGTATTTTGTCTCGTCAATATTAGTTAGGTTGATATACACCTATTACCAATAAAAAGGTTTTCAAAGAAATTATGTAAGTTGAATTGGACTAAATACGTGTAGATACACTTATAACCGTGTATATACACCTATTGAGGTTATGCTCGAAAGAGAGGGTCAGAATCAAGTAGCAAAAGTCAGCCGACAGGCTTGGATTACACTTGGAATCCTTAGTAGTACACTCTTGGTGGTATTCTTCTCTGAGACCATGCTTTTACCAGCCATCCCTGAGATTATGCAGGAATTTAGTATACCTTATGGAACGGCCGCCTGGATATTTAGCGCATACCTGATTGTAGCGGCTGTAATGACTCCAATTGCAGGCAAAATGTCAGATATTTATGGTAAAAAGAAAGTATTGCTTATCTTACTGACTATATACGTAGCGGGCATAACGGCTGGAGGGTTTTCAGATAACATTTCATTCTTACTTGCTAGCCGGATAATCCAAGGTGTGGGATTGGCTGCAGTTCCAGCGGCATTCAGTTTACTGAGGGATACTTTTCCGCCAGCCAAACTTGCGACAGCCGTAGGAGTCTTTGGATCAGCTTATTCTGCTGGTTCGGTTGTAGGACTCTTGGCTGGTGCGACTATCATCCAGAACTTGGGTTGGCATTTCACTTTCTTCACTATAGTACCATTTGCGGCGGCTGTGACGATATTGATTGCCAAATTCGTGAAAGAATACAAAGGAACTGTAACAGTCCCCGAATTCATAAGTACTCAGAAAAGTAACGGGAAGTCAAAACGAACGTCATTTGTAATAGACTTAAAGGGAGCACTGGCGCTTTCAATTACAATAATTGCATTTCTTTTGGCGCTAACACTTGTAGAGACTGGAATAAATTCTGATAATTTGCCTCAGATTGAAGCTGCATTCATAGTTTCTGCAATATCCTTAGTCATCTTTGTAATAATCGAGAGAAGAGTTCCATCTCCATTAGTTGACCTAAGGCTACTAAAGGACAAGATTCTCCTACCTTCATACCTCATATTGATGGCCACTGGAATTACCATGTTTATGCAATACCCGGCTATAGTACAGCTAGTTAGGAGTCCTATACCACTGGGATTTGGAGGTGATGCAGTAGATGCTGCGAATGTGCAACTGCCATTTATGATCATGTTCTTGATCTTTGCTAGTATCACCCCTCTAATCGTAAATCGAATAGGTAAACTAAATCCCATCATCATAGGCTCAATAATTAGTCTGGCTGGGTCTATTGGGTTATTTGCGTTTCATTCAACAGAAATCGCAGTTTCAATAAGCTTGGCTATCATTGCATCAGGCCTTTCATTGACAATTACTGCCACATGGAACATTGTGGTTTCATCGTCGCCGAAATTATTTATTGGCATTTCTGTGGGAGTGGGTGCTCTTTTGCTATTTCTTGGGATGGCAATTGGCCCGGCGCTAACAGGCGTGTACTTGGAGAATCATGAGACAATTGAAGGAGTTCCAGGGTCATATCCCTCTTTGAGTTCTTATAACTGGGTGTACCTTACGTCAGGATTATTATCAGCCCTTTCACTTGCGTTTGTCTTGATACTCAAGAAAGGGGCTTCGAAAAAGGGCATCGAAGTTGTAACGCCAAGATAGTTACCTATATTGCATACTATGATGTTACCAGGCGTACCTTGTTATGAGATTCAGTTTGCTTGTATTTAAGAGACCAAGGATCTTTAGTACAGAACTTAATTCATATGTGGTCCTGGATAGGATCCAATAATACATTATCAAAACTCTAACTTGGCAAATTGTGCACTTACCACGTTCCTCTGCAAAGGTGCATTAAAAAGGTATCAATTATTATGTATGTTGAAATTGTCAACTATGGTTCCGTTGTTGGCGATAAACGTGTTGTTTAGTTTCGTATTATTGTCTTCGACCTCTATTTTCAAGAATCCAAAACCTCGGTACTGCTTTGCAATGTAAGGTGCTTTACCTTCAAAGTTGTTCAACTCTCCGCCTCCTGTCCCAACTGTCGCAAAGATTATTCCGTGAGGACTGGAGGTACTGTAGTCATAGTTGTTTTCGTTTTCGTCAATTATGATAGGGTTGCTGGATTCATTCTTATTATACAATACTGGGTAGCTCCTCTCATAGTTGTGGTCGTGCGCTTGTAAGACAAGGTCCGCTCCATACATATCAAAAATAGGATGGTAAACATCCCTTAGCATTTCCCTTGGACTGCATCCCCCACAGTCAGTGGGAGATGTATATGCAGGTTGGTGGAATGAAACTATTATCCAATTTATATCCGAATCTGTTGATGCATTTTCTAAATCTTCTCTAACAAATCTATACTGTTCCGAATTAACTTCATAAGGTGTTTCAGTGGACATGATTAGAAAATGTATACTATTGCGGTTAAAGGAATAAAATTCGCTCGTCATATTGAAGTGTTCCTTATAAGAGTTCATTCTGCGATCATTGTCGTGATCTCCTCTTACTATGGCAGTAATATTATCAATTGGAGATATAATGTCAAACCAGCAGTCTGCATCTCGTTGGTAGGATAGGTCCCCTAAGGCAAGAACTAATGATGGATTGTTTTTGACAATGTTCTTGACAGTATCTTGAGTGTCAGTATTGCAAGCCCAATCTCCGACCGCTGCAATATTGAATTGAGTGGAATTTGTACTGCTCTCGCCTCGATAAAGTTGAGGAATAAGAAAACTCATGGCCAGCATTGAAACTAGTATAATAGTTCTGATAATCAATTTAGATCACTACAGATCTAAATTCAATCGTTATATAGCACTTGTTAACCAGCCAGACTGTAATATACAAATGTAACAATGTCTTCTGTCTTTATGAAAGTACAGTCATCGCCATACTGTAACAATGTAATAGACCTTGAATATTTTGATCCATTTTCCAAATGTATATTTTAGATTAAATTAGAAGATTCTGGCATTGTCTAATTGTGAATAAGCAAAAAAGGGTCATTAATGACTGACCGAATAATCAAAATCAAAATATGACAGTACTTACGTTCAATTCGCAAACACACTGCATAGGTACGACAATTTCCCTCGAGAACAACTTATATGCTAACAAAGTTAGTATATCCCATGCAAAAAAATGAGCCCAGAGTAGATATTATTAATGACCTCCCCTCTTCTGATACGGCAAATCTTGAGTCACCAGATTTATCGGCAGGTATTACTACAATTACAAGAGAAAACATATCTGAACTTTTTGGTCGCAGGAATCTTGCCTTTGTAGCGACCTTGTCCATTGACGGCTCTCCGCATATTACTCCAGTCTGGGCAGATATGGATGGTGATCTAATTTTAATAAATACGTCTGAGGCTTCGGCAAAAACTAAGCATGTGATGAGAGACCCTCGTGTTGGAATCTCTTTAGTGGAGCAGTTTAATCCATATAATATGGTAACAATTAAAGGAACTGTCGTAGAAATAACAAGTGAAGGAGCTGACGAGCACCTCCACAAACTTGCTAAAAGATATCTCGGTATAGGTAAATATTATTACAGGAAACCAAAGGACAAGAGGGTGATTATAAAAGTTAAACCCGATAAGGTAATGGGTCTATCAGGTCATCCTGCCTTCTATTTTCTAGCATATCTTCCTAGAGATGAAAAATAATAAGAGAATAACATTACTAGTCAGATAGTCAGATAGGGAAAATCGATACTATTCAATATATTCAACCTAAATCTGTAATATAGCATCTATTCAAATTCTTTGGAAACAATACTAGGTAATTCCCTATTTGATCTTTTAGTAACAATGACTAAAACCTCTCCAAACTACAGCGAAACAATTCTTTAACAATTTATTTTGTGCATGAGTTAGGGTGCACCCCACCCTTTACCAGTTTTCGTATAAATATTGGAAAGTGAACTATTAGGAAAGAATTCTAATAGTTAGACAAAGGTAATAGTTATGCAAGATCTTAAGCGGGCGTAAACCAATTCGTTGGACCGGAAACATCTCCTCATCACGCCCGGTCCAACTTTTTAATCTGATGGGAAAATAGCATGTATTACACTCTAGTTTGCAGGTTAGCAGCCTCGAGGTTTTATAAAATTAGCAATTCTAGATATAGCTGGCATCTCATGAGTCGGAAGGCTGGATGCTGTTTGATGTTTAACCTCCTGTCTAAATGAATGAATGTAGACTATAAGGCAACATTATTAATTATCAGACAGATATGATCGACTTCATGAGTACTGAGCCCAATTCTGACTCATTGATTTCTGAATTGGAATCATTAGGCATAAGTGCATCGAAACTCAATGAACTAAATGATGTTTACGAAGTCGAAAATTTGGTAGAACATCTCAAGCAGACATTTATTCAAGAATACAAATCCTATTGCGAATATGGCATAAATCCTAATTCAGCCGAATAGGCCTAAAGTCGTCCACAATATGTCGTATAAAATATTTCTGTTAACAGGTGTGGTAATTTCATTATTAATATATCAATTGATTTGTCCAAGTGGTTTGACTTATGCGGTGGATCAGCTGGATCGATATTGGATGGTTCTTAGCGGAGATCAGCATATCCCACCTATCAATACAAACGCTATTGGTTTTGTTGGATTGAAATTTCAGGATGATACTACCAGACTAATATACAATGTTAACTTGGATAATATCAGTAATGTGACAGGAGTTTACCTTTACTATATGGAAGATTCTAATAATAGGACTAAAGTATTGGATTTTATGTTGGAAACAAGAGAATCTAACAAAGGGTTTATACAAGTATCAGAGAAGATGCGAGAAGGAAAAGTAACAGGTACGATTTGCTATGGGGGGATAACTAAAGAAGATCTTGACGGTCCACTGAAAGGCAAAACCTTATCAAATCTTCGTGATCTAATGACCGACGGAAAAATGTACGTTGGGGTCAGCACAAAAAATTATCACGATGGTGAAATTGGTGGAAATTTATTTATCCCAATTGATAGAGTGTTCCCAGATATGGATGAGTTTAAGTGGGGCTAACTTTTAGTGTCAATGTCTCCAAATATTTGCTTTAATCTTATTTCTAATTTCTGGTTTCATTATCTGTTCCATGTCAGACCGATGGTCCCTTACTATATGACTTAATAATCGTATCATTAACTCTTCTTCCGAATTTGCTCTTACAACAAAATCGCACTCAGCCGCTACATCCCTACAAGATACGCCTAACATGGTCTGATTATGAGCTGTGTCCCACCTATTAGTTAGAAAGAACTAAGGTACCTGACAAACGAGTCAACGCCAATTTGGCTTATCCTTTCCACTTCGGGTCAACCAGAGAGTTCGCATATTGTAGGCAGTATTTTTTCTGTGCGTGTAAAAATGCATTGACTTTTTGATCAATAGACCTAAATGATTTATTTGGAATATCGTAATATCATGCGCCATAATAGTAAGATACAGTATTATTGTCATACAAAAGCGTCTCATCTCTCCCTGGTGAATCTAATCTGATCCGTTCCATTTGCGCTATCCTGCCAAACTATGTATGATTTATTATCATAGACAGAAATTGCTGGATAAGAAGGGAAGTCACTACTTTTGCCTAGACTGATTGTATGACCAAATGTTACCCCAGCATCGTTGCTTTTTTTGATTGCGATATTGGAGCCTGTTGGACTTTCTTCTTCTTCCCATGCCACATATATTGAACTCTTATTGCCAGAAATCGCTGGATTCGACACACCAAAAGTACCCTGACTAAGGTTCTTTACATTTTCAAAAGTACTACCCTCATCTAAACTAGTCCTCAAATAAGCATTAGCTTTGTTTGTTTGATTGTTGAGCCAGACAGTATAAACATATTTATCATCTACAAAGAGCAGTGGATTAGAGGAAGTACCGTTACCGGTACCATCATCGTTACTTAGACGAATAGTCTGGCCAAATGTCGTTCCATTGTCTGAACTTTTCTTGAACAATATTTCGCCCTGATTGAATTTGCCCTGCATCCATAAAACATATTCGTTGTTGCCAAACGCAGATACTCTGGATACAATAGCGTCTCCGCTATTTTCACTCAGATTGACTGCTTGGCCAAAGATTGCTCCATTGTCCGAACTTGCTCTCGCAAAAATCGACGTACGGCCTTGATCAAAGTTGCCCTCTGTCCATACAATGTATACCATATTATTAATTGCATATATGTTACCAGCAATGGAATCAGTGTCTAAGCTTTTGCTGATGTTCATAATCTCTGAAAAACTACTTCCGCCATCAATACTCCTCTTGTATAATATGTCGTCAGGACCTGATGTATCATCCTGCCAGATCACATGAATCATATTTTCAAACAAGGATAGTTGAGGGTCTATCGCAAATCCTGAATCATTGCTCAAGTTAATTGCTTGGCTAAACGTTGCTCCTGAGTCAGAACTTTTTTGGAAGAAGATACTAGTATTGCCAGTATTTCCTGTATCATCTTGCCAAATTACGTAAAAATTTGTTCCTGATACAGCTAATTTTGGGTTAAAGGAACTTCCAATATTATTGCTTAGGTTGATTGTGTCGCTAAAGTTTCCTCCACCGTTTGAACTCTTCTTGAAAAAAATATCGTCCTGGTCTTCGACTCCCATCCCAAACCCAGTCCAAATAACATATACATTCTTGCCAGAAATAGCGATTTGTGGTTCGCGGGAATCTCGGATATCGTTGCTCAAATTCAAGGGAGTATGGAATACTTGTGCATAAGTGAATCCAAGCATGGAGAAAAAGCCGAGAATACAAACAGCGACAAAAAATATGAAGCTTAATCCCATACTAAATGTAAAGCTTCTGCTTCCCATTTAAGTTTCCTGCACCACCATCTGTAAATTGATCTAAGAAATACACATGATACTACCTTCTAATAGGGATACTGATTCTGACTTATCTTCTGGTAAATTCAGTATTCCATATTGCAAAATTGCTGATATAATCTCGCGCAATTTATGACAATGAGTATTATAGTTATGTGTCATTTCTTTCTTTATATGTTAAGTGATGTTAGTCGATCCTTATTTACCAATGTTAAGTAATAGTTTAATAAGTTCAACTGTATATAATAGTAATGTTACATAAACCAAAAAGACTGGTAATTAGTGGTAGTCTCCGGCTGAATATACCCATGAGCGAGGAATTTGTATATAAGCGCTTTTTGAGGGATCTGCTATGAGCGAGAATTTCCCAATTGAATCTGAGGCTATTGCAGAGCTGCTCAGAAATCCCGTTATCATGAAAATAGTGACTATTCTAGATGGAGAGAGTCTCTCAATTTTAGATGTACTAGAGTATGGATTGAGCACTACTGATGTCAATTTAGCGCTTGCAAATCAAATTATAAAGATTGAAAAGTCGAGTCCTTCGTCTAACAAAGAGAGCAATCCAATAATGATGCCTGAAATTGGGGGAGACTATTATTATGAATTTCTGAATAGAAAGGTTATGTTAACAGAAATTGGTCTATATCTTTTAGATTGCTTAAAGTGTGATCAGGCAGGATACAATTCACCAGCCAGACCCAAACAACCATACTCAGAGGCAGAAGTATATTCACATTCTCTAAATATTTTTTAGTAGACTTTATTGATTCTGCTGCAAGCGCATTCAAGAGTCATTAAATCTAAAACATAGTTCTTATTTGGACTATATTTTCTATACTTTACTCAACCTTATTCATAGTATTTCTATAGTGATCTTGCGTTTAAGTAAAATTAAGACTTTTATCGTTGGTTTACTAAATAATCATGTCCAAGCGGACCGTTAAAATATGTAAGCGATGCAAGACTGAATACGAGACCGATACAGGATATCCCGTTTGTGAGTATTGTTTGAAAATGTTAGATAATTGGGAATGAATCATGATTAGAAATATTTCAATCAAAAGAACAAAGATGATGAATTTTGAATCACAATACACTAAACTATGCGCGTTAAGAAATTTCAGATATAATAGAAAATTCTGGATTATTCGCTAGCCAAATACAACATGGTACGAAAAATTGAAAAGACAACTGAATGAAGGTTCAGTATATCAAATGATATCAAATGTAAAAGTCCAGCTGAGTCCCAATTTACAGGAACCATCTTTGTGTCTAGTTCAAAAAACGTAAATTATTGGTAATTAAATATGGTAGTTCATACCGACTAAGTTAGAGATTACTACCGTGCTTAAATATTCGGTATGTATACCTAATGCATATTAGATGCAAGTGGGAATCGATAGTTTCGCAGCAGCCCACGATGATACCAGCCTCTCAGTTAGCCCGTCCGAGCGTTTGCGGAGATTGGTTGAGCAAATTGAACTTGCCGATCAAATTGGATTGGATGTATTTGGAGTAGGTGAACATCATCGGCGAGAGTTCTTAGATTCGGCTCCGACTGTTATACTGGGAGCTGCAGCGGCACGAACTAAACGCATACGCCTAACCAGTGCAGTAACGGTACTGAGCGCCGCCGACCCCGTACGGGTATTTCAAGAATTCGCAACACTCGATCTTCTCTCGCAGGGTCGGGCAGAGATGGTTGTTGGCCGTGGCTCGTTCGTAGAGGCTTTTCCCCTGTTCGGCTTGCGATTAGAGGACTACGACTCGCTTTTCGCAGAGAAGCTTGAATTGCTGCTAAAGATTCGTGACAGTGAAAACGTCCGATGGACAGGACGATATCGACCTAGCCTGAATGGACAGGGAGTCTACCCGAGGCCCTTACAGAACCCCTTACCGATATGGATCGGTGTTGGCGGGACTCCGCAATCATTCATCCGTGCTGGTCTGCTTGGACTTCCTTTGATGGTCGCAATCATAGGTGGTGAAACACACAGGTTCAAGCCATTAATCGATCTCTATAGGGAGGCTGGGAAGCGAGCCGGCCACCTACCCGATAAATTGAAAGTAGGTATACATTCACTCGGTTATGTAGCACAGACGACGCAAGAAGCAGCCGATGACTTTTTTCCAGGTTATGCACATACCATGACAGAGATTGGCAAGGAGCGCGGATGGCCCGAGATGACGCGAATGCATTTTGATGCCCAGCGTGGTCCACGAGGCGCTCTGCTCATCGGCGACCCGGATGAGGTGGTCGAGAAGATCGTTCGGCACAGCAAAGTCCTCGGTGGTATCTCCCGAATCACCTTTATGATGAACCCTTCATCGTTACCTCATGAGAAGCTCATGCAAGCTACAAAATTAATTGGTACGCGTGTCGCGCCTACACTTCGCAAAGATCTAGGTAAAAACGATGTAAGTTGAAGGGTATTGAGAGAGAAACGAATTTATCGCAACAGCAGACAGTGTTATGAGGCAATTAGAAAAAGTAGGCGAGAATTGGGGGGGGCGTAGATTTACTTTGCGTAACCCGCGAGTTGTTTTGATATTTCGATAGTTTTATCTAGGTTTTCATACATCGGCGAGAACCAGAAGCCAATTACAATATGGTCTATTCCCATGTCTTTAATTTCAGTTATATCAGCACCTATTTGTTCTATGGTTCCTGTCAAAGGGGACCTTTGACCACTTCCTGAATCACCTGATTCAGATATCTGCGGATAGGTTAAAAGAATAACCTTGAAAGAATTTGGATCTTTATTTGCCTTATTAGCAATCTCTTTCATTGCATTTACAGTATTTCGAAGTTGATCCAGGGGGCCAAATCCTCCTATACCTAACCAACCATTAGTATCATACTTTACAATTCTAGCAAGTGTTTTTGGACTAAAGCCTCCTACGTAAATTGGAATATGAGGTTTCTGGATCGGTTTTGGTCCTATTTTCGATGGTGGGATATTATAGTATTCACCTTTAAATTCTACAACATCGTCAGTCCATATTCTTTTTAGAACTTCAATTATTTCATCTTCTCTTTTGCCTCTATCCTTATATGGTATGTTAGAAGTTTGATACTCATCTTTAGACCAGCCGATCCCAAGGCCGCATATGGCTCTTCCTTTTGATAAAACGTCCAGTGTGGCAAATCGCCTACCAAGCACTACAGGGTTATGGAATGGCGAGTCGATAACTGAAGTCCCCAGTGATATTTTTTCGGTATTTGCAGCAACAAAGGATAAGGTCTCTAATGGATCAAGTACGTTTTGATAATCAACGGGAAGGCTGCCGTCAGGAGTCACGGGATACGGTGTCTGTGGATTAATAGGCCAGAGAAGTCGCTCCAATACCCAAACGGAGTCAAAGCCTGCTTCTTCAGCTTCTTTTGCAAATCGAATCAAGTTTTCCCTTGTGGCTTGCTTTCCAAGCTGAGGCAACGTAATACCAAATTTCATTGTAATTATAAGCACAATAATGTATTAAAAAAGGTTACACAAGAGACTTGGCTCACCCTACTCGTTTCATCCTTGAACCACAGTTTGGACACTCTCTATCATTATGCTTGGTGCCACAGTTCATGCAATAATAATTCACTGGCTTAAATCCATACATGGAAGAAGATTGAGGATTAAAGAAATTACGGAATTTAATCCCCCCTTCTTTCCTTTGGCGAATATACCCTCTTACAATCTGGATGAGTATGAAAGCTAGCATAAAGGCAATTAATGACATCGGAAAATCGAATATTAATGAACTAGCGAGGCTAATTCCAAGGTAAATCCCTAACCACATTAGCAGATTTACGAGGTAAGATCTCTTATCTCCAAGTGGGCTTGACATTATCTCCGTATTAAGAATACAACGAACTAGGACATAAGCATAACAAAAAAAGGGAAATGTGGTAATTGATGCCTGCCCGCCCCTCCCCTCTCCTCTCTCCATCTCCGGTCCAAAAATAACTTTAAGAAAGATATGGCTGAAGTAATCGATATGCCCATTCACAACTTCAAGATGCGTGAACACTTTGTCCGGCTGAAATTGCGATCCTTTACCTGTGTGTGGTATGACCACCAGAACGTAAAGCGTACTTGTTCTTATTTCAACACCCTTTGTATCTGAAGCACTTTATCTCGTGATCGTTTACCATACCTATTGCCTGCATAAAGGCGTAACAAATGGTGGAGCCGACAAATTTGAAGCCACGCTTGAATAAGTCTTTGCTCATAGCATCGGACTCTTCAGTGCTGGCTGGAATGGCTCTAATTGAAGTTACCATGTGATTAATTGGCTTGCAATCTACAAACTTCCAAACATAAGCGTCAAAGGTACCGAATTCTTTTTTGATTTCTAAGAACGCTTTGGCATTTTGGATTGTGGCTGCAATCTTTAAGCGATTTCGAATTATGCCCGAATCGGCAAGAAGCCGCTCTACATCCCTTGTCCCATATCTAGCAATTTTTTCAACTTGGAATCCGTCAAGCGCCTTGCGATAATTTTCACGCTTATTCAAAACTGTTTGCCAGGCGAGGCCTGCTTGGGCTCCCTCCAGAATAAGGAATTCAAAGAGTTTTCGGTCATCGTGCACTGGAACACCCCACTCCTTATCATGATACTCAATCATCAGGGGGTTTTCTCCTGCCCAACTGCACCGTTGTCTTTTGCTGTTCAAAACAATTTCAATGGATAGGTGCAACCTTTAAAGCTTCGATGTACGACTATCATAGGAATTCAAGGTTCTAGTTTTGATTCACGAGTATTTGCATTTGTCTGGTAGATAATGTTAAGAGTAGCGGAAATCTTTCGTGGCCCCTGACTTTGAATTGTTGGGAGCACTTAAATCAAGACGCATATAGCGGAGAAGTAAAGGTGAATCAATTTGTCTGGGATGTTAATTAAGTGAGCGACTTTGTACTTACCCAATATTCAGTTAGTAACGGAACGGTTACTTACCAATTAATATAGTTACCTTGCTTAACCTAGTATAGAATGACTAATTTCAAATATAAACAGACATTCTCTAGCTTTTCTGTTGACAATTTAGAAAAAGCAAAAGAGTTCTACGGCAAGACTTTAGGAATTGATGTATCAGAAGCAAATGAAGGATTGAGTTTGCGCCTAGTGGGAGGTAACGAAATTTTCATATATCCCAAAGCAAATCATACTCCTGCAACCTTTACTATTCTTAATTTTTCTGTTGATGATGTTGAGCAGGCAGTAGACGATCTAACCGGTAAGGGTGTTAAATTTGAAATCTACAATGAAGGTGAGCTAAAGACTGATAAAAAGGGTATTTGCAGAGGTGGACCTACGATTGCATGGTTTAAAGACCCTGCTAGAAACTTTTTGTCCGTACTACAAGAGAAGTGATCTGTCCGAGCGACCTATCACAATGTCCATTTGTCTTTAGTGGCAACCGCATTCGCAGGTCCCATCTTTAGAAGGATCATACGTAATTGTATTATGTTTACAATCTTCACAAACCAAGAATTTATCTGAGTAAACTGGCTCTTTTATTGGCAGTTTACTTTTATTACCTATCTTGGATTCTGATGGGCGGCGATGCTTGCCATTGGGAGATTGAATCAATTGACCTATGATACTTCTAATAGTTTATAAAATTTAAAGGCGTCAGGCACTGATTAAAGGGGTTTTTCTAATACCACATTGCTTTAGCTTCAGACCGGATCCTTTCCAGATTAATTAACTAGACTTCTTTGATGTCCTTTGAAATTTATGTTCGCGAGAAAATATCTCAAAAGATATTTCTGATCGGCTAGTCCGCTTGCATTCCACACAAGTTTGTAAGTGATAAGTGATATAAAATACCATAGAATGGAATTAACGACGATAGTGGGAAGGAATCCAATGTAATAAGCCATAATTGCCCCTGTTATAGTACCACCGATTAGAAAAGGAATTTGCCGCTTTATTGCTGTTTTAGTGTCATGAGTCATAATTAGCATTAATAACTAGTATCTTAAACTCCTATTAAGAATTATGTATACAATCGTCTTAATCAGGTGAGAAAATAACACACTTTTCAGTGAGAACTCTGAGAGGGCTTATATTACAATACTGTGAATTAGCAACTATTATTCTGGCAGCGGCAGGAAAACTGTGAATGTCGCACCAATACCACTGACATTGTTCTGTGCCTCTATCCTACCACCGTGTGCTTCAACTATACTCTTCGCAATATATAACCCAAGTCCAATTCCCTTGTCAGATTTCGATTTGAATTTTGAAAATAGATGAGGCAATATGTCAGGATGTAGCCCTGTGCCGCAGTCTGTGACTGAAATTACTGCTTCATTAGCCTTATCGTCCTTAATTGCCGTAATAATAATATTACCACCATTAGTAAACTTTAGTGCATTATTTAGCAAGTTCGCAAAAACTTGAAACATTCTGGCTTTGTCAGCAGAAATCGTAATGGGCTGCTTTGGCTCAAATACGATTGATACCTTTTTGTGTGAATCTACAAGAGTCTGTTGTGATATATCTTTTATTACGTTTTGAATCTTTTCATTTAGATCAATATCGGTTTTGTCAAGTTTCAGTGTTTGAGATTCTATTCTAGCTACATCTAACATCTTTGTTACAAGTCCATAAAGTCTTTCAGCGTTCCTCGATATTGCATCTTCATAGTGCTTACTTCGGTCTGGAAATTGCTTGAGCATTTCCGCATAGCCAATAATCGCCTGAGATGGGGTTCTTAGCTCATGAGCAGCGATATTGATAAACTCTTTTTCCATGGCGTCATGCTGTTTGAGCCTTTCGTAGGCATCTTTAAGACCTTTATTTGCACGGGCTAGCGATTCATATAAATCAGCTTGTCGCCAAATGGTTTCAAATATGTATCTATAAGACTCTGTACGGGATTTGCTGTTGTAATAGCTGGCAAAGCCTACAGCATCAATCAAATTTTGTTTCGTATCGTCCTTTACATCTATTATGAATGAAGTTTTCCTATCAATTACTAGAAAAGTAGACTTTATTTTGTGAGTCTGCCGAGTCATCGGTAGAATTGTTTTAATTTGGAAATTCTGAGGTGTTGGCATAAGTCCGATCCGCTCAAAGGTATCCGTAGCAGCATAAATCTGATCCTCATATGCAGGAATAACCAGGTTCACTTTGACATTTCCTTCCTGAGCAGCATCTCTAAGTGCTTCTATAATACCGCCGCTAAGATTTCTGCGTAGTGCGTTTGGAGTCGCTATGATAAGTGAAATTTCAGATTTTGCAGATTTAATCAAGTTAAAGTACGTCTGTCGGATTTCAATAGGATCTGACAAGATCTTCATTTCTTCAGGTTCGATTACATTTTCCTCCGCTACTCCCACTTGTGCTAGTTTTTCACGAGAGACATCTGGCGGAGATTTCAATCTACATAGCTATGCTCAGTAAAGCATTTTAATCTTTTTTTGAGATGGAGTAGTCGGCAGCCCATATATAAAGGACCCAACTGACACTATTAAGCGCCAAGGGCTTTTTAAGGACTTGTTCACACAATCGCATATTTGGCCATTTTATCTAATGTGACATCCAACTGAGATGCAAGTAAATCGTTTTGATTTATTCAACAAGAACAGGGTTTTTAGATATGTAAGCTGCAGACATCAAGTGATTCTAAAGTTGGGTATTATCATTAATCCTTAATCCTGTTACCCGAAATTGATACTGCCTACCGTATAACGACTGATAGAACTGCAAATAACTCGTAGCAGCGTCGTATGTACGAAAGGTAAGTCTTAAGCCGTGAGGGATGATATTTCTACCATAAAGATCTACAGTCTCTATGACGTAGTATTTTGGGAGTTTTTTCACATGTTTAATCAGGATACCTATGGTTATCAGTAAAAATGCGGTGACGGCAAGCAAAATGACAGCTTGTTCAAAGCCTTTGCCGAAGTTGATTAATTGGTTTAAAACATACTGCTCAAGCAATCGATATGACACTTCGCCCAACTTTACAGAAGGACCAATGAACAAATCAAAAATCATAAGGGAAATACCTCCTCGATCCGGTCTCGCAAAAATTCTCGTGAATGCTTCAACAGTGTGCTCATCGGTTTACAATACCCATGCCTTTAAACGAACAACATTAGTAATATAGAGTTCATGAAATAGATGCCAAGTCTTCGCATGTCTCGTTACACAACTGTTTCATCTACTAGTACGGGAACAAATGCTCTTCAGATTATACAGGACCGTACCGAGGACAGAGAAAAAGATACTACTTAAGAGGATGGAAATCGGAGGTCTGGTTAAAACAGTAAAAGCAAAAGTCTGAGTCACAAAGATTTGTCTAAAGTTCGATTATTTATTCAAATTTCAAGTTCGTTTGTATCAGATAAAAGATGCTAATAGTATCGTTCCGACACGAGAATTCAATCGTCTTCTTCCTACTCATTCTCTGTACCATCGACACCAACTAAAGAACTAGCATTAGTCGCATTTGTGTTATTGTTACGATTAACCTGTTGTGATGGCTGAATACATTGCAATGTAACATTATCCGATGGTTCAGACGGACATTCATCCGTGGAGGAACATTCAGAACCACTGTCAACCAGAGAACCATTGGAGCATCGTATTTTTTGCTCGGCTCCTTCCGTTGTAGTTACTGTTTCGGGTTGTTCCATTTCATCCCTGCCGGTATTCTGCTCAGGTTGCGTTACCCTATTGGATTCATTCTGTGAATAGGTCGGGATATTTACATAAAGGGAAACTAGTGACGCGGTCAAGAGAATAGTAATAGAGATAACTTTTGTATTAGTCATTCATCTAATATTAGTCAACATGTTTTTTATCGATTTAGTGCAAGGCCCACCGTTGAATCAAGAATGGACTTGCCCAAAGAATCTGTTTTAACTAGGAAAATTTCTCATTTAGACCATTTGATCCATAACTGATCTTCAGTCTAATTCAATCCCCGATTTTATAACACCATCTGAAAAAGTAAAATATCAGCTATCGACTGACGGAATTCTTTGCTAGCTCCCTCTACTATCTCATTCTTTTTATTTACTTGCTTGCTTGGTCTAATGATGCTCAGAATAAGCTCACACTAGACTAGAATGTCGATTATATCCCATAGGAGAAAGGCAGTTACTGTCATATTCGTCTGCCATAAATTCGGTGAAGCATATATTGCAAAACTCGGTGTCGGCGATCAAACGTTGGTCCATAGTTGAGTCAACTGTGTCGTAAGTTTTATGACATAAAAGACAAATACTCATACTAATATAACGTCACCAAAGTATCTAAGGTTGCGTATTGAGGAATGACTGGATATAGTGTATTCTTTAGTGCTAGGGCGAAGATTACTATGAATTATTTGAACTAAGACTGTTATTTCTATAAGACTGATATTAAATATTAGTATCATATACTACCAGCTCACATTTCGTTAAAACTTTTGAAAAATTCGGACAAATTTAAAAAAATAGGCAGGACACCGGGGCCCATCCTGCAGTGGACTAGAATTCCTCGAGAACCACATTTACGCTGACAGGTTTAGTAGATGCCATGCAAAAGAATGTCCAATGATTGTGACATTTCCACCAAATATACCGCTATTCAGTCTTGGTTTCGTTATGCTTTTAGTATTGGCGCTGAAGTAATCAGGCCACAATCGCAAACTCAGGAGAAATCAAAAAGAAAAAGCGATTCGTCAAAGACAATTACTCAACGTAGCCCTAAAGCATCTTTTAGATCAATTTCGTGATCCTGTTCTTGCGCAATGATAGTCCTTAGTTTTTCGGATAAAGCAAATTCACCGGCGCGTTCTGCCTGACGGATTCTTTCTCTATATTTTATGATTGTTTCTTGCTCAGCCCTCAGATCTATCTCGAGCATTGTCTTGGAATCATCTGAATACTCTGCTTCCTTGCCTTTTACTGTTGGATCTCCACCCAAATAGTCGATCTGCCTAGCCAGCTCCAAGGCGTGCGACAGTTCTTGGGATGCGTGGATTCTAAGCTGTTCTGCAATGTCTCCATATTCGGCTCCTTTCAGTGTAGAACTGAAAACCACATATTGGATAATTGCCTTGTATTCCCTTGCAAGATCATCGTTTAATCCTCTGATTATCTCTTCCTTGATAGAAGATGACACTCCTTCTGCGTCAGCTGGATCAGAATTTGTGCTTTTTGACATAAGTATACGTCAATCAATGAATGACTTAAACGTTTTCAAATTGTTATTTTTTCACTAGACTCAACACCCAACTTTAGTGGATGTGATGTTCTAGACCAACTAAAAAAGACAAAATTTCTATTTTAATTGTGTTGTGATAAGATAAGCCTTGTCTTCCTTAAGATCGGAGTGGCTAATTATCAGAAAAATTACCCTTTTTTTTGTTTATATTGTATGGAAAAATTATTTCCAAAGTGTAAGACTTGATATCTGAAACCAACAAGCAAACCTATGAAATTATAATGCCCATTCGTTGGACGCCGCGGACCCATCATATTTATGTCCTAACTGTTTCACATTGTAAGCATCCCTTGGGTTGTCAGGATAATGAATGAAAAAAAACGCAATATAAAATCAAATAAAGATTGCTTGAAGAGTAACCAGATAGCTCGACAAGCAAGTTATCAAGATCGTGTTATTTAAGATATGACCCAATTTTCACAAACGAGAAACGAAATCTACAATAAATATCAGTATATCGCAATTTCGATGTTTGACAAGAGTTGCAAAAAATGAGCCTGATGTATCGGTATGGGATCAAAATTACTCGAGTACGTAGAAATGTGTTACCTCTCAACGACCAAACAAGTCAGCTTGGGACACTTTCAAAATAATTATGATATCTTAAAGAGGAAAGGGAGGTATAACATCAATGTTACAAAGTAAATCAATGATGACGATTGTATTGACATTTATGTTAGCACCATTACTTTTGCAAGTTGCTAGCACATACGGCTGGCAGTTTGCTGCAGTCGGTGATATAGAGTGTAATGATACGGGTGAGAAAGTCGCAGATGGAATGATAGCTACTGGTTTGGAGGTCAACATTCTGTTGGGTGATATTGGGTATGGTAAAGAAAAGTGTATATTTGATTATTTCAATGGATCAAGAGCCGAAATTCTTGCCGCTTGTGGAAATCATGATGGTTGTCCAAAAGTCGAAAAGTTGTCCGGACACCCAAGTACTTTTGGATTTATTCATGAGAATGTGGCATTTCAGATAGTCAATACCGAGACTTCAATATCATTGCAAGAGAAGGAGATTGAGAATAACTTTAAAGAGTGGCAAGCTGATCCAAACATTGGCAACATAGTGGTGGCGCAGCATAACCCTGCTGTAACAAATCCTTCTGCTCATCATCCAGAAAGTGAGATTGATGGATTCAGAAATTTTTATGAGGATTTGAAAGATAAATATCCAAAATTTACCTTACTCTTGCAAGGACACAATCATGGATATCAAATTTGTGAGCCTGACAGTCCTGACGTAACAGTAGTAACAGATGGAACTGGCGGACGGGAGTCCTACCCATGGGGTTCCTCAGTGGATGATAATTGCGATCAAAGTCTGAGTGGCCCCGAATACAACGGATTCTCACAATTTGAGGTCACTGATAGCGAAATTTCAGGTAGGCACTTTAGTATAGAAAGCCAGGAATATTCAGAGGGCTTTTGACAATATTGAAAAAGACCAGAGGAGGACGATTTGCGATTCCATCACATTGGTTCATGCAGTAAGAATCTATCATAGCCGTGATCATAAATAAAATTTAACCTGCCGACCTATGAATTTAATCTAATCAAATAACATCAAGATATTATTTTTCATCCTTTACAGATTTGGTAATAGTGAAATTATCCTTATCGGCGCCTTGCCTATTCTCAAAAAAGGTACCAACCATTGTTGTGCCATTATTAATTATATCTAAGTTAAGAAATCCAAACCTCTGAAACTGTGTGACGATGTAAGGTGCTTGCCCCGTAAAGTTGTGTAGATCTGCACCACCAGTACCTGCAACTATGAAAATGCTACCCTTAGGATCAGAATATTCCGCTTTATCCCTTGAGCCTATAATGGGATTTGGAGGTTCGTCCTCATTGAATGAAATCGGAAAAGACCTCTGATAGTTATGACTATGTGCTTGCAATACAAGATCGACGTTGTAATTGTCAAATAATGGATGAGATGTGTCCCTCAAATTTTCATTTGCCTCATGGAACGTAGGAGAAGAGTACATCAATTCGTACATGAACACCACAATCCACTGAATCGATGCATTGTTTGATGCGGCTTCTAAATCAGATTCGACAAATTTGTATTGTTCTGAATCCTTGTCGAATGGAATTTCTGCGGACATGGTCAAGAAGTGAATGTTTTCATAATTGAAAGAATAGTATTGATATACAAGATCAAATTCATCAACGTACTGTTTAAATCTAGAACTGTTTTTGAAATGATATTCATGATCCCCAATGGCGATTTTAGTTTTGTTTAAAAGCGGACCCATCATTTCAAGCCAACAGTCAGCACTTTTCTGATAAGAAAGATCTCCCAAGGGTAAGACAAGGTCAGGTGCCTTATTTCGTATGTTCACGACTGTTCTCTGAGCCTTCTCATCACATCCCCAGTCCCCAGCAGCGACAAAACTAAAATCTGATTGTGTTACCTTTGGTTGTTGTGCATTAATGTTACTGTTACTAATATTCAAACCTATAAGTAAAAAAATTGAAATGAGGACAAGTGATTTTGTACAGGAAAAATAACCGTTCAAAATCATTTATTGAACTGTTGTTGATACCTACTTAAGGTATATGTTGATTTTCAGGACATAGAATCATCTATGATGTTTAAATAACAAGATCTTGCTATCAAGTTTGGCATTTAAGCACTAAATCGAACAGACAAGTGTAGTCAGGCATCAAAAGTCATTCACTATCTGTGATAAGAGGTGCTTATTTCCTATCCGACAAAGAGCGTGCCCTTACTAAGAACATGTCGGGTAGGATCTCCTATCCAGAATGTTGTTTACGTGTATGAGATGATAATTATTCCCACCAATGTTGATTCCAGAATCTAGGCTATATTTTTGGAACTATGATTCAGGGTACAAATACCTTTTAGGTTTCTCTAATTTTCTATAGTAACATATTCTTAATTTTAACAGAATTGGGCATTCATATGTATGGAGGATAACGATCACAATAGCTGAAAGGGGTTCCCATAGTCAAAAGGGAAACTCGTGTATCTAATATTACCTCTGCGACTAGGCTTATTGTCGCTCACCTAGTTAAGTTAATTACAAAATGATGAGACACAACTTTAGTAAGTCAATTCCTTCATTATTGATTTCTTCCATGATTCTCATGGTTATACTTCCACAACATGACCTAATTTTGGCAGCGAAAGCAGATCCAAATGGGTCTGGTTTTAATTTTGTAGCTGCGGGCGACTTTGGGTGTAATTCTGACTCGGAGAAAATCTTCAATATGATGAAAAATATGAAACCTGATTTCTATTTGATGTTAGGTGATCTTACCCATGAACTCACTCTAGACTGTTGGTTCGACATGGTAAGATCAACGGGATCTGCCATAAAGGTGACAATCGGAAATCACGATGTAGAGGGCTCAGATCTACAGGAGTTGATGAAAGATTTTCACATGGCCAAACAGTACTATTCTTTTGATTATCATAACGCCCATTTGATTTCGCTATCAAGTGAGCTAGACTCTGATGAGGTTCAAGAACAGTTCGAGTTCGCAAGCGCAGACCTTGCCAAGGCAGAGTCAAATACAAATACTGATTGGATAATCGTTTTTTTCCACAAGCCACTTTATTCTGGAAGTGGCTCAAACAATGATGGAATGAGAAACATGTATCATCCGTTATTTCAAAAGTATCATGTTGACCTTGTGCTGAGCGGTCATGCACACAATTATCAGCGAACTTATCCATTGAATTACAATGAGGACAGACCCGGAAGACCTTTAATATTGGATCATCAACAGGTCCAATACACCAATCAACCAGGCACAGTCTTTGCAATTGTTGGCACGGGAGGCATGTCAATTCATGGCGCTGATCAAAAACCGTACTTGGTAAGTATGTATGAAGGTTTTGGGTGCCTTAATGTGCTAATAAACGACAAATCGTTGAACGCGGAATTCTATACTGACAGTGGTAAAACTATAGACCACTTTACTATTGTCAAAAATCCAGAACCTGACTCAGGAAATGTCTTTCACGATGTCAAATATGTTAATCCTCTAGAGTAACATACTACGCTCATATTATGACACACACAAGTTACAGCAAAGTGAGATTATCTTAGCTAAACCTATCAGAGTTGAATAGAATGTATTTGATTACAGTACTATCACTATTGTGATCCGAATACATTAGTGGTGCAGAAGATGAAGGATGCTACCTGACACTGCTTGTGAATAGTTTCTAGTAGGCTAATGCAAAGGTTCATGTGATTAGTATCGGATTCACCCAAACTAGAACATGCTTCTACCAATGAAAGTGTGGAGTTATCTATTGCACTTTGCTTATCTTCTTGTTCCGTTTGTGCATATGCCAAGTTTACTGAAAAAAAAATGAAACAACTCAAATAGACAATTCTCTTCATTTCAGTAATCAACACCGTTAACGCAGACAAGATTGATATGTCTTACCCACTTCGCAATATTTTTCTTTCAACCTCTTTGTTTAAAGATAGAACCTACCCAGAGCTAATGGACACGTTCAAGTCTGGGTAGGTACTTGGTTTTTTCGAATGCCTATTAGAGTTTTTCCAGATGAGCATTTCTAATTAGAATTACTAATATTTATTTCAGATACATGATTCTCTTTTTGAGAAATGACTGATTACTCCTGTCTTTACTCTGGGAATTGATTATCAATAACGTACAGTACCTCAAAGTGAGTGTTGTTGCTATTTTGACTAGTTCTAGAATTTAATTCTCTAATTTGAGAATCTGCCTAATCCTTAAATTGAGTCAATATATTTAGCCTCCTAACTATGATGAAATTTAATTCAAGTAACAGAAAATACTGTGGCATTGGCTTGATAGGCGGCACGCTCTTTGTACTTTTAGTTTTGCAGCCAACGTCGTTTAATTTCGCATCAGCCCAATCAGATGACAAAGCGGTAGAATTTGTGGCAAATATAGAACAGATCAAAGGTCATCTTGAACAGGCTGTAGCGAACAAAGAAAATGGAAATGATACTTTAACTCTAGCTCATGTTCTTCACCCCATAGCAGAAATATATGACTTGATAGAAGGAGACCTTGCTACTGCCGATAGTAATCTTAATACTACATTGGCTACATCTTTGGATGGATTATCCAAGGATGTGGAAAAATTAGATTCATCCCAATTCGTAGGTGAGACAGATAAACTCAACGGGATGTTAGACAACGCAATCAAGCTCATAGCACCAGATGATAACAGTACGCTAAACATACTGGTCATAACTAACCTGCTAGACACTGCAAATTCAGAATACGAGGAGGGCGTAGCAGATGGAAAAGTAAAAGAAATTGTTGAATATCAGGATGCAACTGGGTTCATTTCACGAGCAGGTTCCGTGCTTAACAAGACATCATCCATGCTTAATGAATCAATGAAAACTTCAGCGGACCAAGTCATGAGTTTGTTCTCTCCACTAACTGTGAAGGTTGAATCAGCAGCTGATCCAACTGAAATTGAAACATCGATTAATGATATTAAGCAAAAGTTGTCTGGCATAATCGGGGTATCTGCTATCCAGCTTGGAGGAGCTACCGAAGATACTGGCAACAAGTCTGTAGAAGTAATCAACAATATACGAGACCTTTTAACCCAAGTGATCGACACCTACGGGAAACAAAATTACACTGAAGCAGAAGAATTAGCTACAAAGGCATATCTAGATAATTACGAACTCATTGAATCCGATCTTAAAAAGCAAGACCAAAAATTAATGGAGGATACAGAAGGATTACTTCGTGAGCAGCTTAGACAAATGATAAAAGACAAGAAAACCACTGACGAGGTACAAGCACTGGTAGACCAAATTAAGGTGAATTTGGATAGTGCTGAAAAGCTATTATCATAGCTTTAATGCACTATTGAAGTAGCCGGTCTCCATTTCTTTCTTTTTTTCTTTCTTCTGCATTCAATTGAGTTTGTTCCTGTATTGTAACTTTTCTAAGTAACGTTGCCAATGTTTTCTTCTCTTTGAGTATGCGCTCACTTGATTTTACCCTATTAATAATATAGCAGAGGCCTGGAGATTTTCAGAGATTGGCAGGGATGAGGAATTTTTCTTTTCTCTGCTTACATCTCTTATTCTTTCAACTATTACATTCAGGTGACTTGACAGAAATATTGAGGTTAACTTAGTTTGGTATCTAAGATTGCGTGTCCGTTTTTGGCAAACTATTCCCAATTCGGATATATTTTAGCATCATCAGTTACTAATAAGAGGATCCAATCATATTTTGTCGATAAACGTTCTGGTGGGACTCACATAATCACTTTGAGCCCACCAGCCTCATCGCAATGTAATGTATTCTTCTCGCTGTCTTATTTTGGTAGCGGCGTGATCATAGTATTCGCCAAATTATTAAAACATTTTGGATTCTAGTACTGTGTCAATATACCATTTTACAGTAAAGACAATATGCTATGTCATGCTATACAACTATCAAGTACAAATAAAAAAAAGAAAAAAAGGAATTTTGTTTTTGTTCTTGTCTATGTTTTCTTAGGAATTGTCGTTAAAGCAGCTTCCAGTTTCGAAGCATGCCTCTCCACCAAAGCCACCGTCGCCGCCAGTTGCAGGCCCACCTTCTCCGCCTGTTCCGCCAATGCCATCTCCACCTGCGCCACCAGCGCTTGGTGAAGCTCCGTTAGCATTGCCACCGTTTCCGGTTTGACATGCTGGTGTACTGCTTGTTAGGAGGGGTCCACTTGCATCTTGTTGACATGCTGAGCCGCCGCTTGCATCGCCAGCAAGACCTAAGTTAGATCCACCAGCTCCGCCAGCTCCGCCAGTCGCTGGGCCAGCTAGGCCAAAGTTAGATCCGGCAGCTCCGCCTGCTGCGCCAGCTCCGCCGTTACAGTTAGCTTCAGCGAGTCCGGCAATACATCCAATGCCGCCAGCTCCGCCAGCTCCGCCAGCTCCGCCAGCTCCGCCGTCGCCGAATGCGAGACTAGCTCCGCCAGCTCCGCCAGCTCCGCCAGCTCCACCGTCGCCGCTAGCATCACTGATACCGCCATTACCGCCTGCAGCCGCAATAGCACCAGAACTACCGCCAACGCCACCGTTGCCGCCTTCGGAGTTACCGCCAGCACCGCCAGTTCCAGCACCACCGTTACCGCCAGTGCTTGTTCCGCCGTTGCCGCCGCTGCCGCCGCTGCCGCCTTCAGCTTCTATTGAAGCTTTCTTTGTTTTTTTAACAGTTTTCTTTGATTTACTCTTCTTATGCGCATCCGCTAACTGATCAAACGCCAGTGGGAGCGTCAAGGCTCCTGCTACCAAGATCACAGCTACAGACATTGCGATAAGGTATTTTGTATTTGAATTCAACGTTAATCTTCTTCTAGTGGATAGTTTTATTTAAGGCTCCCTGAATAATGTAACAGAAAAAATAGGTTTAGTTAGTTGCATCCTCGATCATGCATATACATTCTCCTTATGCGTAAGTTTTGCTTGCCTTATCTTTGATTCTCGTATCCTGAATGTCTTATATTTCCATTTGAAAGTTTCTCGTGCATTATGTCCAATTCTCTCATTTATTGCTGCTGCTATGATTTGGTTTCTGGTCAAAACCCTTTTCGTGTTATGGCTAAAATTTTGGGCCATTTTCATAAAAATGAAAAGTGAAATATGTCCAAGCTGTCAAATGCTTATTACTATCTAAATCGGAAAAGTATAGTGTCAGAAGACCACACTCACTTTCACCACAAGTTTATTGGTGTGATTGATGACGAACCCGACCTAGTCTTTTTGTTTACTGAAGCACTAAAACAGCTTGAAGGATATTCTGTTTTTGGATTCTCAGATCCGAAACTTGCGCTGAAGCAACTAACAGCCAATAAGTCAAACTATGCCCTACTTCTAAGCGACCTTAGGATGCCTGGCATGACTGGAATTGAACTACTGAGAGAATCAAAGAAAGTGAATCCTTCTATTGTATGTATACTTATGTCAGCATTTGATCCGAATAGCGATCCGGCTTACGTTCTATCAGTGAAAGAAAAATTCATCGACGGGTTCATAGAAAAACCAGTTAACATGGAACAGCTGATTTCAGACATCAAAGGTAAGCTGCCTGGCGCAGGTGATGTTCCTTAAAAAATCAGATCAGAAAGACATTGACTTTACGTAACCGTTTGGATTAGATCAATTTTGAAAAATTATCATTTTTCCCATTCCCTAAATAAAAATAGATAAATGAACAGTCGTGGTTCCAGAAATTCGTTGAGATTCAAGTTTCAATACACTTGGCTAATATTCACCACTAGCTTATTGGCGAACGCATGTATTTTACAAATCACATACGCCGCATATCTAGGATTGACATTTTGGGATCTAGTCCATAGGTCTGAATTGATACTGATAGGGAAAGTCTTGTATAAGAAATTAGTTGAGCCAGGTTCAATCGGGAAAGGTCTGGTCAATTATACCGTATCTGTTCAGAAAGTTATCACGGGTGATCCTGTTAGAAATTCAATAAGTGTTGTAACTGAGCCTGAGATTTATGAAGATTCACCAAAAATGAAAATTGGTGAGTTGGTAATACTGTTTCTAAATCACGATAAAGTATATGGGGACATACCGGCTGGGAATGACTATGCGGTAGTCAACTTTGACCAAGGAAAGTATGAAATTGAGAACGGATTAGTCACGGGAACCGCAACTGATTTTGATACCCTTAATATGACAATCTTTGACTTTGAGAAGAAAGTTTTCAATGCAATGGCCGAACCAGAATCGATGGGATCCGAAAATGTTAGTAATTATTCACCATGATTTCCTGATCATTATTTGACCAATGAACATTCCAAATACCTTCATGCTATTTTTTGCACTTCTGTTCTACCAATTCTACCACGGAGAAGATAGGTTCTTCAGCAGTCACGGGGGATTTAGAAGTTTAGAATAATCAACTTACTCATGAGTCAATACAATAATTTTATGGGCATAAATCCGAAATATCAGTTCGAGAGTAGAACGTTAACTACTATAGAGACTAGCCATGAATTAAGGCGATATAGTTATCAACCAATTTAGCTTGCATTGTCCTCCTCCTTGTCGTTGCTGCTATTGTCAGAATCACCGCCATCGTCACCACTGCTCTTTTCCTCCTTGTTCTTAGACTCGTCAGATTTCTTTTCGTCACTATTGTTATCATCTTGGGAATTACCCTTATCTTCTGATTTTTTGCTGTCATCTTGCTTTGCATTGTCGTCATTGCTCTTTTCGCTTTTTTGATCATTGCCATCTGACTTTTTGGAACTTTTAGAATTGTCTTGATCCTGATCTCGATCTGCCTTGTCATCAGAGGACTTTTGGTTATCATTTGCTGCTGATTGTTTTGCTTTCTCGTCATCAACTTTACTGTCTTGTGAGCCATCCTGTTTTACACTCACGCTAACAGTATCTTTGTCAGTACTCTCACCGTCAGTAACTGTAAGGGAGAATTGCAAATCCAATTGATTCTTCCCCGAAGGAACATTAGGGGCTTCAAAAGAAGCAACCGCGTCGTCATCATGAGCTAACTTTACCTTAGGGCCCTGAACTTGTTTCCACGAATATCTCATTTTATCCACGTCCTTATCCTTACTATTGGTTCCATCTAAGACTACTTTACTTCCTTCCTTTACTCCTTGCTTATGACCTGCATTCGCATTTGGCTTTGAATTCTCAGGTTTTGAAGATTCTTGTCTTGATTTGGTATCTTGTTG
Organism: Nitrososphaeraceae archaeon; assembly: GCA_044870745.1. Lineage (GTDB taxonomy): Archaea > Thermoproteota > Nitrososphaeria > Nitrososphaerales > Nitrososphaeraceae > TA-21. Next base: position 35,342 of record JBIOZE010000125.1, read on the forward strand.
TTGTTTTACACTACTATCTCTGTCTTGTTTTTCTTCTTGTGATCCAGTTGATTTATCAAGAGTTTTAGTTTGGGCACTGTCGTGACCTTCATTCCCGTTATTTACACCAATCTCTGTATTTGATTCAGTGGGATTAACTGATGTCTTTGCGTTTTCTGAATCATCTATTGCTGAACTACTTGATGCCTGTGTTTCTGTCACAGATGCTTCACTTTTATCATCCATACTTTCTTGTGCTCTGGCTAGCTCGCTCTGAACTTGTTCCACCAAGTCCTGTCTTATCTGCGCCTTTGCGAGATTAAGTTCAATTCTAGGATCTATTGGTACCGTAGTACCTGACAAAGTAGTTGTCTTTCCCGAAACCTCTGATTCTAATCCATTATTATTACCATTGGTTAGAGAGACCTTATCGTCATCAGAGGCAACATTTGCTGACGAGTTCGAATCTGTATTAATTGTTGGAGAATCACCGTCATTGCTGCCACTATGCAATGTTTGTTCAGCCTTAAGTGCTGCATCTCGTGCAAGTTGGTTAACAGTTTCCCTAGCATTTGTCTGATCATAACTTTGGCCTAATTCGGAAGCAGCTACTGTGCTACCAGTGTCATTACCTGTTTGTGATTCCGATAGTCTATTGTTTTTGAGATTTTCTATTGCAGCACTGAGAATTGTGTTAGCGTCAGGACCACCACTTGTTATATTATTACTACCATAATTACCCTCATTGGTATTATTATTGCTGTTGAGTACTACTGTATTTTCATTTCCAGTCTCAGAGATGTTAGACTCAACGCTAGTATCAGGCTGAACTAGAGTACCATTAGTATTAGTAGTTTCAGTACTATTACCTTCATGACTTAATGGAATTTCCGTAGCGTTCGTTAAAGCAATAGTAGTATTAGTGCTAGTGACATTAGTGTTTGTAGTATTACTACCAGTAACATTTGTGTTAGGATCTAATGGTGGTAATTGGCCATTAGTTGGATTAACTGTAACTTGTACAGTAGCAGAAGCTGTTGCGTTGCTTCCATCAGATACTGTATATGAGAACGAGTCAACACCAGTAAAATTACTAGCAGGAGTGTAGGATATAGTCCCATCCAAATTATTTACAATGCTAGATTGATTCGATAGAGCAGTCCCTGATGTATCCGAAATTGCCATTACTTCTAAAGAGTCACCGTCAGGGTCAATGTCGTTAGAGAGGACATTTATCGTACCGCCATCTGAATTTTGATCATATGTAGCATTGTCATTATTTGCCACTGGTGGGTCGTTGATGGGATCCACACTTACTGTTACCTTGGTTGGTGGACTCTTTGGACCAATACCTGTAGCTGGCGCGATAGTATAAGTGAACGAATCTGTCCCATAGTAATCAGCGGAAGGAGTGTAAGTAAAAACATTCTCGTTGTTACTGCTGTTATTGTTGCTGACCTGTGTTGTTCCGTGAAGTGGACCATTCCCGTCAAGTGCGATTTGAACTTCAAGGTTAGGATTAGGGAGCGTCGGGACGGCGGCTATTCCATACTGATTCTTGTCGTTTGTCAAAACCTCTATTGAAACTGGCGTATCTTCCTCCGTGCTTGCCAAATCATTTACCGCAACTGGCTGATTGTCTCCAGTTTTTTGTATCGAAAATTCATCCTTTACACTACCGGTATTATCGTAAAAGGTTGCTTCCATAGTATCGTCGTCAGGAAATGCAACGTTGAGAAAACCTACGTCGGTATCAAATTGTTCGGCGATGAAAGGGGATTTTCCTTCCAAAGAGTATTTTGACTTACCTGCTGTACCAACTTCTGCATAGATCTGACCTGGGGGATCCCTAAATACTCCGTTATCATTTTCTGGGAATACAATGGGCTTTGAAGGATCTTGACTGTTATACATTATAGGAAAGCTCCTCTGATAATTGTGATTGTGTCCTTGGAGGACCAAGTCTACATCGTACTTGTCAAAAAGTGGGTGGTATGCATCTCTAAGTGAAGCAAGCGGATCATGGTGAGAAGGTGATGAATACATTGGCTCATGGACAAATACAACTATCCAATTAGCATCAGAACTCTCCGAAGCAGACTGTAAATCTTGGTCTAAGTATTCATATTGTGGTGATCCTGGCCCATACGATTCTTCAGAATTAATTGCAACAAAATGCACTCCCTGCCTATCAAAAGAGTAGTACCATTTCTCGGGCTGATTAAAGAGTTGAGCGTACAACGACCCGTCTTGTGCGTCATGATTGCCTAGAGCGCCATTAAATCTACCATTCAAAGGAGCCATCTGGGTGTTCCACCACTTTCTTACATTTTCAGATCCAGTTTCGTAAGCATAGTCGCCCAATCCGATAGCCAAATCTACTCCCTTCTCATGCATGTTGAGGGCAGTCTTGCCGGCACCTGTGCCTGAACCCCAGTCTCCGGCAGCCCCTATATTGAATACTCCGTCGTTTAATACAGGAAATGAACCGACGGGTGTAGTTGTACCATTTCTTGTTTCGGTGCCTGAGCCATCATCGACATTATCAGAGGAATCGTCATCTTCTGTATCGTCATCACTGCTACTACTGCCACCGCTATTACTGACATCGTTGAAATAATCATCAAAATCGAATGTGCCGCTGTCAAGCGCAGAGTCATTAGCAGTGTCGTATGTAATGCCTGAAGTGTCATAGCCAAGTCCGTTGTCGTAGCCTAAAGAAGAGCCAGTTCCAGTGTCAGAAAATAGGCCAGAGGAATTATCTTGATAATAATATTGTGTTCCTGTAATATTGCTAAGATTACCATTCAGAGCTCCAGTGACGTTTATAGAGTGAGCAATGCTATTGACGGGTCCAGCACCGGAGCAGTAAAGTACTGAACTTAGTTGATTGGTGCCATTTTCGATTTCATGAGATATGGGGGTATATGTATAATTCCAAGTCGAAGAGTTTTCCAATCCGCCAGTTCCATTAGGGCTCGTTGGATGAAAGGTATAATTCCAAGTCGAATAGTCCTCCAATCCACCAGTCCCATTAGCGCTTGCCAGTTGATAGGGACTAGAACCATTCCAGCCCACGTATACCATGCAGTCAGAAGTATCGTTGTCGCTTGATATCCCATTAATAGTCAAGTTGCCAGGTGAGACATACGAGTCTGGCGTAGGTGAAATAATAGAAATGTAAGGAGTTTGATATACCTGATAGTCTGTGAGAACACTTGCCTCCGCAGTTAATGCAGTATGAACCAAAGAAGAGCTGCAAAGACCAAGTCCTAGCAGTAGGATTAGTACGAGTCGAACTGGACTTGTATGATGCGAACTATTGAATATAAGATAGTTGGAGCGGCCAAGTTATTATAATCTTTCTAGATATTTTTTATTCACTTTTCGGTATTTCTTGGAATTTGGATTGCAGTTTGTCCCTTTCGATACTTTGTAGCTGTACCTTCAGAAGGACTGTTTTAGAGTGAAAACAGCAACCTCCTTGCAAATAGCGTAGAGCGTCGAATTGAATACTGCAAACTAGCAATTATTCAAACATTTAGCTTAAGATCCAGATATACCCCAGATCTATTATCGACCGTATCTTCGTCATCTGCCAAAAGTAAGGTTCTGTTTGTGGTCTGGCCAGTAGCTAGGAGCTATTTCTTGACATTCTGCGAAAAGGATGGGTAAAATGCAGGTTGATGCAAAGCTTGCAATTAAATTAATCAAGTGCAATTATTTTTATTATTTTTCATGGTTTTTCCCAGTTCCCTTTAAAAGGCTGATGAAAGCATCATAAGTAGACATT
>JBIOZE010000126.1:0-8683 GCA_044870745.1 Nitrososphaeraceae archaeon
AGGTTATTGATAAATATGACGATTTTTAGAAAAACTATCCTATTTATCTACTATAAATTGGACGCGGTCAAATAACGGAGAACTTGTGCACTGCAATAATGTGCACTACTATACTTATTATATTGAAATTCCTGAATATTCTTCATGGTATCAAGTATCGCAATCAATGGATTTGGTAGAATAGGCAGATGTTTCCTTAGAGCTGCTATGGCAGACAAGGAGTTTAGTAACTTTGCAACGATTGTAGCGGTGAATGATCTAACAGATCCTAAGACACTAGCTCATTTATTCAAGTATGACTCTACGTTTGGAAAATATGAAGGTACAGTAGAAGCTAAGGAAAACGAGATAGTCATAGACGGAAACAATTTGAAGGTAATTTCGGAGAAAGATCCTCTGAAACTTCCATGGAAAGAATTGAAAATAGACATAGTTATTGAATCCACTGGCAAATTTAACGATGGTATGGAGGCAATGAAACATTTAACCGCTGGTGCCAAGAAGGTGATAATCTCTGCCCCTGCGACTAACCCTGACGCAACAATACTAATTGGAATTAATGATAGCGTTTATGATAACGATAAACACCAAGTTATTTCGATGGCTTCCTGCACCACTAACTGTCTTGCGCCCGTCCTTAAAACAATCAATGATAAATTGGAATTGAAAATGGATATATGACGACATGTCATGCGTACACAAACGATCAACGAATTTTGGACCTCCCACACAAGGACCTGAGGAGAGCACGTGCAGCTATGATGTCGATCATTCCTACTAGTACAGGTGCCGCGAAGGCTATAGGTTCAGTCATACCCGAGCTGAAGGGGAAAATGGACGGAATGGCATTGCGAGTTCCGGTAAGTAATGGTTCTATAGTCGATGTGGTCTTGACCTTAAAAAATAATGTTACTAAAGAAGAGGTTAATCGAGTACTCAAAAATTCATCAGTCAGCGATTTGAACGGTATTATGGCTTATACTGAAGAACCGATAGTATCGTCTGACATTATTGGTGAACCGCACTCCTCGATAGTTGATGGACTAAGTACTATGGTGATAGGTGATAGGAGCAATCTAGTCAAGGTAATGTCCTGGTATGACAATGAATGGAGCTTTGCTTGCAGATTAATTGATTTGGTAAAATTTATAGTCAATAGGATGTGACTAAGCTGTTGGATCCCGACAATTTTCGTGACTGTAGTTATGAAACTTTAATCTATTTCGTCCTAATACTAGCCTTGCACTGCAATGCACACAGTTTTAATAAATGGCCATACGAAAGGATTTGTCATTGAAAGTAGCACAAGACGCATACCTCAAGACTCCCATTTCAGCAATAATGGACAAAAGTGTAATAATTCTCGATGATGCTGTATGTATTAATGAAGCCGCCCGGGTGATGGAAGCAAACGGCGTATCAAGTATACTGGTTAGAAATTCTATAACTGGAGAGGTCACTGGAATAGTAACTGAAAGGGATATTTTGTATCGTGCGGTAGCCAAAAGTCTAGGAACATTCAAAGTAGATATTGGGGAAATCATGAGCACTCCTCTTGTTACTGTCAATAAAGAAGTTCAATGTATAGAAGCTGTCAAGATAATGCGAGAAAAAGGCTTAAGGCGTCTTCCAGTGGTTGAGAAGGGAAACATCATAGGTATTGTAACATTGATGTCACTAGTTGGAAACTTGCCACTAAGGAGTATAGAGCTAGTCGAATTGGAGATGCCACAAAACTCTAAAAGAACGATGTTAAGTTGTCCATATTGCGAATCAAACTTCGCTGAGAAAGAAGAATTGTCCAGGCATATTGATAGAATCCATTTGGGAAGTGGTCTGCTAGAAGGGGATTTGAGAAAATGGGAGTAGCAACTGTGTCAAATCTTTTCGAGATTAGACAAAAGTTACGAGAACTTGTCCAGCTTTAACTGACTGACCCACTTCAGTTTTTATCTCGTATATCTTGGACCCTGTTGGAGATTTTATTTGATTTTCCATCTTCATAGCTTCTATAACTAGGAGTACCTGCCCTTTCCTAACATCGCTTCCGGCATCCACTAATACGTCTATTACTCTACCCCCTATGGGGGCCTTGAGTTGTTTGCTGGACTCTGTGTATTCTTGGTCCCTTGATACGAGATATGTCATTCCGTTGACTATCATTAAAGAAGGGTCACTATCTTCTTCGTAGTCTAAGCGAAATTTTTTTCCATTTATAATAACCTCATCATCATCATTTTCATTCAATACTATTGGTATTTCTCTTCCATCAACTCTTACTATTCGTCCGATCATATCTATGTCATAATTATTGTCGTTAACTTTGATTTTCATTAGTTCCACCTGAAATTTGAAAATAAATCTTGAACTGAACTTGATTCGTTTGAGAAATTAAATCTACTTTTCATCCACCGGTCCTTGTGTGCATTATTTTTAATAAATTTGGTTTTTCTAGGTAGTTGGGATAATATGGCAGAGGCTATCTCTCCATCTTTCGTAGAATATGGTTTCAGTTGATCAATAAAGGAAGTATTGTAGTCGCCATCCAGAAATCGGCTATCATTCAAGGCCGATATGTGGAAAGGTATGGTGGATGGAATACCGGAAATTTTAAACGAAAGGAGAGATTGCTTCATTTTCTCGATAGCTTCTTTTCTGTTTCCACCATGACATATCAGCTTAGCTATTAATGAATCATAGAAAGGCGGGATGATATAACCAGGATATAAAGCACTATCCACTCTTATGCCTATTCCTACAGGAGGACCAAATGTTTTAACGGTTCCTGGATATGGAACAAAGCTTAACGGATGTTCGGCGTTTATACGACACTCTATTGCATGTCCTTTAGGTTTAACGTCTTCCTGTTTTATCGTTAAACCTGTTCCCGTAGCTACATTGAGTTGTTGTTCGACTATGTCGATATCCGTGACTTCTTCGGTTATAGGATGTTCAACTTGTATCCTAGAGTTGACTTCCATAAAGTAAAACTTTCCATCTTTGAAGAGAAATTCTACTGTTCCTGCATTATTGTACTTTATTTCTTTCATTATAGCTATTGCAGTATGAGTTATGGTTTCCCTCAACTTGTTAGTTAAAGCAGGTGAAGGCGTCTCCTCGATGAGCTTTTGATGACGCCGCTGAATAGAACACTCCCTTTCTCCCAAATGTATGATATCTGAATTGTCCCCTAGTATCTGTATCTCGATATGTCTTGGATTCTGAATGTATTTTTCAATAAATAGACTGGCTGATCCGAAGCTAATCATTGATTCATTCCTTGAAGAATTGAAAACTCTCTTCAATTCATCTGATGAATTTGCTATTCTAAGTCCCCTTCCGCCGCCTCCCCTTGTCGCCTTCAGGATAACAGGATATCCAATCCTCTGGGCAACCTTCAATGCATCTTCTTCCTTAGACACTTCTTGGCCCTCTAGTACTGGCGACACTTTAGATGCTACTTTTTTTGCTTTGATTTTATCACCAGAAATTTTCATAGCATTTGGTGAAGGGCCCACAAAACTTAGCCCTTCCTTCTTGCAGAGCTCTGAGAATGCTATATTTTCGGCAAGAAATCCGTAACCAGGGTGGATCAGATCGCAACCTAGCTGTTTAGCGGCATTAATGACCTTATCCATTCTGAGATAGCTATCGGCAGCTGTAAAACCGCCAATATTTACCGATTCTTTACAATACTTGATGAATAATGAATTCTTGTCGGCCTCAGAATAGATTCCACAAGGGATCAAGTTAAGCTTACTAGAAGTCTTCGCAACCCTTATGACAATCTCTCCTCGGTTTGCAATGAGGATTTTCAAAATTTGCCATCAGTTAAGAGCACCATAGAGGGCTTAAAACGTATAGTTTTCGTTAATTCAAGTCAAGCAACCGAACTACTCGCATTTCGCACATTTATGGGTCGTACAAAAAGTTGGGCTAAAAAATATGTATAGTTCTGCTATAATGCTTTACCAATGTTAACGTTGCAATAGAAGTTATCTGACTTAATACTGTGTTATTCAATGTAATTGGATTGAAGGAAAGTTCGAACACAGCCCTTGCCGCTATATTTGTGGTAACACTGGCAGGTTAGGTACAATAACCACAAAGACCTAACCAGCCACAAGTCGAATCATAGGCGACTTGTTGATAATAATAATATGGAAATCAGAATATATGTTGTTTGTACGCACTATCTTGCACTGTATCCATTCCATTTTAATAGATTAACAAGTTTTTATTGAATGCTGCCAGTTGATCCGATCCTCTGTGCTTTCCATTCCTTGTACCCCTCCTTGTCTAGTAACCACCAAGATGGGACGAGTTATACAGAGCATAGTGGGTACTTCTTCAATTGGCAGCAAAATATTCAAAACAATAATAGATGAAGATGACAGGCCAGGTGTGACTGCTGAGTGAAGTACAAGCGTATGGTCATATCCAAGTTTGGTGGCCCGGAAAATCTTCAGCTCATTGAGGAAGAAATTCCAGAACCACGTGATAATGAAGTCCGTGTGAAAATTTTGACCACGGGAGTATCGCTTGCAGATATTCTAATTCGTGAAGGTGTTCATGTAGAGTCATTGTTTAGGCGAACACCTTTCTCCCCAGGTTGGGACATCGTGGGTACAGTTGATAAAATAGGTGTGAAGGCATCTACTGTATCTAGTTGGCAAATAGGGGATATTGTGGCGGCCTTGACAATAGTCGGAGGATATGCTCAATATCTATGTGTCCCCACTAACGAGCTCGTATCAGTCCCTTCCGAAGTGAACTACGCCGAAGCAGTTAGCCTAATACTGAATTACATAACTGCATATCAAATGCTGCATCGTTGTGCTCACATAAAATCTGGTGAATCTATTCTAGTTCATGGTGCCGCTGGCGGAGTAGGTACAGCGCTGCTTCAATTAGGAAACCTGATAGGACTGGAAATGTATGGTACTTCATCTCACAGCAAAGAAAAAGTGGTATCAAAGCTTGGTGCCAAAGCCATAGACTACAAATCAGTCGACTTTGTTCAGGAGATTTTCAGGCTCACTGGGAATGGAGTTGACGCAGTGTTCGATGGTGTTGGTACCAAATCGTTATTTCGCTCTTACAAGACACTTCGCGCAGGTGGTAGGTTAATAGGCTATGGGTTCGGTTCAAAGTTGAAAGATGGACATCGTCGAGCATATCAAATAGCATCGAATATCGTAAATTGGATAAATGTACTTGCGTTAAACTTGATACCAGACAAGAGAAAAATTATGCCTTACAGCATTCAAACTTTGAAAAGACGTAAGCCGGCTTGGTTTTTTGAAGACTTGGAGATTTTGCTAAATTTACTTAAGCACGAAAAAATCGAGCCAATCATTGCGGCACGAATCCCGTTGATTGAGGCAGCTCGAGCTCACCAGTTACTCGAAACTGGATCAGTGACTGGTAAGATAGTGTTGATTTGCAACTCTTAATTTTGTAATGTTTCCTTTACATGTTGAAGATGATCCTCTGGAATAAGGAAATTGTTTTATTATTCCATTATCGCATATTCTAACGAATCAGTTCATTATCTTATCGTTACAATATAAAGTAGCCGAACCCTACGGAGTATGGTCCTGAGATTAAAGAATCTACAAAGATAAAATGAGATAACAGGGAAGATAAAGGGATTCTGTAGCATGTTTCACTTAGGTCGTAATACTACAAGATATGAACCCTAATCACATCCGATGGGTGGTAGTCCTATTACCGAAACAAGTAAAATAGTTGCAGACTACATTGTACGATACTTACGGATGGCTCTACGGTCATTACTACCGAGAATACACCTACTACTAGCCAAAAACTAAAATATATCCAGATTTTACTATATTGTGTCCTAGTTGCATAGCAAAAAATACCACCGCAGATTCAACGTGGAGCATGAATAATTACTAACTAGAACAGGATTGAGAAATTGGCAGTAGAGCAAGAGGCATTCATACATGTACTTATTTCACTTGCCATACTACTTTTTGCTGCCAAAATATTTGCCGAAATTTTCAATAAGCTAAAACTCCCAGCAGTACTGGGTGAGTTACTAGCTGGAATAATCGTAGGGCCTTTCGCTTTGGGTTCACTACCCATTTTTGATGGAAAACCACTTGTCATATTAGATGAAACGGTGCGGCAGATAGGGGAAATATCTGGAATAGTTATTTTATTCATAGCCGGGCTTCAAATTACTCCAAGGGAATTCTTGAGAGGAGGAGCAGCATCCTTTGCAGTTGGCGCATGCGGAGTCATTGTGCCTTTTTTTGTTGGCTATTATGTTTTCACTCTATTCGGATTAGGAGCATTACAATCAGTTCTTATTGCGACAGCCCTTACAGCAACGAGCATTGCGATATCAGTTCGAGTCTTAACTGATTTGGGAAAGATGCAAACAGAAGAAGCTAAATTAATTCTGGGAGCCGCCATAGTAGACGATATTCTTGCTATTGCTGTTCTCTCAGTAGTTACAACCATGGTGCAGACTGGTAATATGACACCTGATGTTTTTGATATTACGTTCCTCATTTTGAAGATATTGGGAATATTTGTTGCATTACTCGCTGGAGCTATATTCATAATACCAAAAATATTACATGCGGAAAGGTTATGGAAGTCACGAGGAAGTATTGAAGGGATTGTCACTGCTTCATTCTTTGGTGCATCGGGAATAGCGGCTGCAGTGGGATTATCTCCAATTGTGGGAGCCTTTGCTGTAGGAATGGCAGTAGCAAGTACTAAAATAATAAGGCGTGTTGAAGAATATGTTGACAAATTAGAGATAATTTTTGCTCCTTTGTTTTTTTCAATTATTGGAGCTCAGGTTAATCTTACCGGATTCAATTTGGAAGTGCTATTTCTATCCATAGTTGTAATTGTTGTTGCAATTGTTACTAAGTTGATAGGTTGTGGGTTACCTGCAATGGCCTTTTTGAAGAATAATTCAAAATCCATGAAAGTAGGGATTGGCATGATTTCTAGGGGCGAAGTTGGTCTCATAGTTGCAGGTATCGGTGTAACTTCTGGCGCCTTATCGTCAAACATTTACACTACAGTAATCATAATGGTTGCAGTGACTACGATAATCACTCCTGTCTGGTTAAAGAAAGCTTATAATAAAAAGCAAACTGTGGATACTAATGACCAGAACCTAACTTCCTAGGTAAGTTGATGATAAAGTCTAACATCAATATTCCTTTAGAATTAAGAGTGTTGATGATGCTGGAACATGTAAGCTCAATAATGTTAGACAGGGATATTTCCATGCTTTCTGAGTGGTCTATTTTGTCTTTTTTTGTGTATCGACTTAAGCGCAGAGATCAATTTTTGCCTTGTGTCTTTCGGCTCGATGACATCGTCAACGTATCCTTTCGAAGCGGCTATATATGGATTTGAAAATCTGGTACTGTAGGCTTGAACAAGTTCATTCCTTTTATTTTCACGGTTCTCTGATTTTGTTATTTCGTTTCTAAAAACAATATTGCAAGCACCCTCTGCACCCATGACGGCTATTTCGGCACTTGGCCATGCGAAGTTGTAATCTGCCCCTATGTGCTTGCTATTCATTACACAATAGGCTCCACCATAGGCTTTTCTGATTATGACAGTAAGACGAGGAACAGTCGCTTCTGAAAATGCGTATAAGAGCTTCGCCCCATGTCTTATTATGCCACCCCACTCTTGTGCGGTTCCAGGTAGAAAACCAGGCACATCGACGAATGCAATTAACGGAATGTTGAAGCAGTCACAGAACCTTATGAAACGTGCAGCCTTGTCGCAAGAATTTATGTCAAGAACGCCAGCAAGTACTTGAGGATTGTTTGCTATTATTCCTACTGGGCTACCATCCAGTCTTGCAAATCCAATTATAATATTTTTAGCCCAGTATTTGTGAACTTCTAAAAAATCTCCACTGTCAACTACCTTCCTAATTACTTGCTCCATTTCATAAGGTTTGGTTGGACTGAGTGGTAAAATTGAATTTAGCTCCTGATCCTCTCTTTTAGGATCGTCTTTTGATTCTACGCGAGGTGGATCTTCAAGATTGTTAAGAGGAATGAAGGAAAGCAGTTTTCGAAGTATCCTAAAACAGTCTTGCTCATCTTCTGCAAGGAAATGCGCTACTCCACTACTTTCGTTGTGAACAGAAGCTCCACCTAGATCGCTAAAATTCACATCTTCATTGGTGACTTCCTTGACTACCTCCGGACCTGTGACAAACATGTACGCAGATTTGGTCATAATTATAAAGTCAGTTATTGCAGGAGAATAGACAGCCCCTCCAGCGCAGGGACCAATTACAAGGGAAATTTGAGGAACGACTCCAGATGCCTGAACGTTCCTATGGAAAATCTCTGCATATCCAGCAAGACTCATCACTCCCTCTTCAATTCGCGCACCCCCCGAATCATTTATTCCAATTATGGATACTCCCTGTTTTAGAGCAAGATCCATTATCTTGCATACTTTGGAAGCGAACGCCCAACCTAATGAGCCACCGAAGACCGTAAAATCATGTGCAAATGAATAAACTAGGCGTCCATCAATCTTTCCGTATCCTGTGACCACTCCATCTCCAAGAATTTTTTTATTTTCCATTCCAAAATCAACACACTCGTGAACTACAAAGGGATCAAGCTCAACAAAGGTTCCAGCATCAAAAATTGAA
>JBIOZE010000127.1:0-4425 GCA_044870745.1 Nitrososphaeraceae archaeon
TCCTATATGGTATCATGAGGAAATGAAAAAAGCAGGGATAGAAGGCGGTTTAAATTCTCTTTATAGCGATGGTGTGTATTTGTTGGATTACGAACCCAGCGTGCAAGAGGTACTCAATAAGTACATGGCAATCAAGGACCAGCTGAACAAATGTGCAATAATTAATATTAAAATCACCCCCGGCGGCGGACCTTCTATCAATGCATCAGAATTACCCTCGGCTATTTCCTCTGGATGTACATTATCAAAGTTAGCGTAAACCCACCATATCAGGGAAATCTGTAATTTAACTGAGCAATGCACAAACGTGAGAGCGGGATTTTTGAAAACCAGTACGACTCATTATTACACTATTCGGAGGGAGAGAAGTGTGAATCAAAAAAGATCAAACAACAGTAATTCAGTGTCGTCGCATGCAAAAACTAAAATCATAACGAGTGAATCATACCAAATAAGAGTAAATTAACAATTTCACGAGTGGTTGGACAAATAACGATTCTCTTTTGTTTATAGATAACTGTTTAGCCATTTGTTCTCTGCTGTCATCAACTAACGAATGTGTTTCGTAATCTTCGCATTTTACCTCCTCGTCAAAAGTATCACAAAAGGACCTATTCAATGTTTCAAAACATTCAGCGCAATACAATTCGATATCGTATGGTGACCCGTCGTTTCTGCCGATAATTTGAACTGAGTATTTTTATTCATTGCACTTACACCATATTCCTTTTTTGGGTATCCTCCTTTCCATCGATCTCTTATATTGATAATTAAATAGATGGCATTAACTTTCTAGGATGAAAACCTACTCTTAAATTCATCAAAGTTAATGGTCAACAAGACTATGAATTTTGTGATCTGCCGCTACTTTAGTTTGTCCATTAACCTAAAAGTGCTTTTAATCATAGGCACGCTAGGTTAATTTAGATTATTGCTATCCTCTTTGTGAGTTATCTGTTTTTCATTTACAATTCTGCAGATTAGACGACGGCAAACCAGGAGACTTTGGAAACAAAAACAGTACAAAATATGTAGTTTAGATGGAAGAGACTTCTATGCCAAACTATGAATACATTCAGATAAGACACAAGGCTCTTCTGTTTTCTGCTTCCGTTGGTCTCAAAAGTTTTCTCATGGCAGTCGTCGCAAGTTCAGTTTTTGTAGAGGAATAGACCCGAATACAGTCTTTCGGAATTGTTACAGAAACGCGGGATTGGTAGGCGCTATATTATATATCCCATTGTAATATAGTACTCTGTATTGGAACAAAATAGTTTTCCGTTGAAGGAATGGCACATAAGACATATGGAGCAAACTCTCGTCAAATACGTTACAGGTCTTTCTGAAGATGCTTCCAGGTGGGAAAAAAGAATAAACAAGAAATACGGTAGAATCGGAAGAGTTTGTAAAAGAATAGAATATGATATAAAGCACGGTGTTACAAACAAGCAAGTTTATTTATTCTTACAATCTATAAGAACTGATCCATCTTATTTAGAAGTAAGGACTCATGATGGTTCAATGGATAGGCTCGATGAGATTCAAGCTCATTTCACGGTTTCCCCCAAATCGGACCAATATGGTGATCTGTGGAGTAACTATTTGAGACCACAGCCTTGACTATTTTGGACCATCTTCTTATTCCTTCTAGTGGGACCTTGGCAGAATATTCTTAGGGAGTGTTAAGTGCCAAAAATGAGAGCTATGGATGATAATGTAATCAGCATGATTATCATAAGGTTACCATCGGTAGGTATAATAAGAAGAGTGTTGTATATATAATTAGAAAGGAAATGCCAATGCTAATGCTGCAATGTAAAAGCTGTGGTATAGTTTTTCCCGGAATTTACGTAAATGAGGGAATAAATGATGATTCCAAAACAGAAATATTAAAGTCGAATAAGTCACACACTTGTTCACGAGGGCACTTGAATGACTACCAGTCTCCCGACTATATGGATTGGTCAGGTGCCGAAGCATTTTGAAATAGAATTTACTTTACATCCTGCTGATGGGCAAGTTAAGATTATCGTAAGGTTAAATTTTAAGTGTAACGACTTAATCATAGCAATAGTAATAATGAAGTAAAATCAAGAAAGAGGCTATATTAAGTTGGAAGAGACATATTGTCAGATTATGAATACATTGAGATAAGACACAAGGCTCTTCTGTTTTCTGCTTCCGTTGGTCTCAAATGTTTTCTCATGGCAGTCGTCGCAAGTTCAGTTTTTTGTGGAGGAATAGACCCGAATTCACTTTTCCGGAATTGTTACAACAATGTTGCTTATGTGGGTGCAAGCGTGGGAGCTATCGCAGTTATGGGATCTGTTTTTGGGTATTACATAGTGCGCTTGAAATCATTTGATTCCATTTTTGCAAGGGTCATGAAGGCTGATTTTATTGTGACAGCTATGTATTTTGGTGCAGCTTTTATTTCACCTGCAACGGTTTCAAGCAAAGTAATGATATGGCTTTTTGGAATATGGATTCTGGGCATGCTGTTGGCACCAATTGACAAGCAGAGAACGCTATTGAAGAAAATTATAGAGTACGGGTCAATTATTGCACTTGGAATCATTTTGGCAATAGAATTCATGCCAAGGTTCGAAGACTTTCAGCAATCCTCGACCCTAGGGATGTTGGTGAGCAGTATTCTATCTTTATTTGGTTCAGGCAGACAGAAATAGAATTTCAATTTGGAGCACAAAAATTGCAGTATATGAAAAAATTACCTTATTAGTGATGTTGCCCGCGACTGTTTAAATCAGCAAATATGTGAATTCTTGGAAATCAACTGAGAATTTCCACAAAATCACGCACACCCAAATATCAGTCGATTGTTTGATTCAACATATGTAATCATTAAATTAAATGTTGAAGACAGAAAATATATCCAACATGACACCACAATCGGAGATCCCGTGGGAACAGGTAGTAAAAAAAGAAGCACGGTGCCTGGATGAGTACGATTTGGGAGAAGTTCAAGAGGTACATTCAGACTTCATATTGACGCAAAAAGGACTAATTGATAAGAAATGGTTTAAAATACCCAGGACTCTAGTTCATGAATTTGACGGATCTAAACTGTACTTTGCTTGCACATATCAGGAAGCAAATGAGTATACCGAAGCCGCTGACGAAGAAAATAATGAATAATTTTGATAAGCCAGGACAAAGATAATTGCTGGTTATAGATGCCCTGACCCATGTTTTGGATGCAGCATAAGGTCGGTTGTAAATTATTCAAATTGGCATGTAAAATGTTCCAAATCATCATTACAAAATAGTTGATCGGCCAAGCAATGAATAAGCAGGTTGGAAGAGGCCTGGCCCACCCATGGTTGAGTAATGCGTTTTCCACTCCCCATCCTATTATTAACAGATTTAGTTCATTTATTATGTCAGAAGAGTCATCCAAGTCTGAATGTGAACTGACTAAATCGACTTTTCTTTTTGTTATTATTCTCTTGCCCAGTTGAATGATGGTATTGCTAGCTTGAAGTATTTATTTCAGTCCAACAGCAACATTCATTCAAAGTGCAATTGGGACACGCATAAGAAGATGGGCTTAATTTACATTCATTGGGCGTGCAATTGCAGTCCATGCATTTCATATATTTTGAAGTTTCTTGGCTCACTGGTAAATCCTTAATCCTAAACAACATAATTACAAGAATAATAATGCCTGCGGCGGCACCAACTACAGATCCTATAAGGAACAATGAAAAAACTTCCAACTTCCACTTTTACTAAATAGTTGCAGATATGTGTTGCCCTTCGATAAGTATTAAACTTAAATCCAGACAGCATTGGTGGGCTAGAAAATGTGCTAAAACTAACCCACCAACCAAGTCGATGCTCCACGACTTGATGTTAGTATTATGTACATCAATATATTTGAGGATTAAATAATTTAATATTTTTGTGACGTGATTCTATTGCTGGCAAAGTCAGGTTTAGTATGTTGGTTTCATAAGATTCTGGTCCGTCGGCATTAAACCATGATATAGTAGATCGCTGGATTACTCATAACTTGAGTATATCGGTTTCACTGCTAATAATTAGCACGGGTTTGATAATTGGTTTGATTTCTCCAGGCACATATACAACTTACTCGCAACAACCAATGGAAATGGCTAACAACACATCTACCAAACATACAGTTCATACTATTGATAACTTAGTAATCTCTGAGCATATCCCCTTAACCGGCGAATTGGGTGCTGGAGATTACCTGTTACTCATGGATTCTACACCTTTCTCTACTACTGTAGAAGGACACAGTCATATCGCTCTGAAGGTGCCATGTAAACAGGACGCACTTCCTAAAATATCAATAGCTACTGGAGTCGCTCCAAAATTAAAGACGTTAGATTTGGGAAATGCGATTACGGACGGAACTGTCGATGACAAACAAGTCGCTTT
>JBIOZE010000128.1:0-5392 GCA_044870745.1 Nitrososphaeraceae archaeon
GCCTGGTAGGGCGTGGGATTGCTAATCCCATGTTCGAAAGAACTCGTGGGTTCGAATCCCACTCCCCGCGTAATAGTCTCGGAGTCATCCAAAATCCAAATAAGTCAAGCAGTTTTACACTCGAGAGAAAGATAAAATGAAAATCACTACCACCAATCAGCAGATTAACAAGTCATACCCTAATCTCTCTGAAAAAATAGATTCTGTAACGCAATACCAGGCGATTTTCATTAATAAAAGACTAAAGAAACTTGCTGAGGAATCAAATGAGAACGCAGATATAATATGCAACTATATCACTGCCGAGATAAATGAAATCAATATCAAAGAATCTACAAAAGAAGGTAAAATTAAATGTCTAATATGGCTCTCATCATTTTGTAGACATAAATCTTTTCGGCTTATGACGAAAGACGATATTCTAAATTATCTTAGTAGTCTGCGAAAACCTGAACTAATAGATGCGAACCACAAATGGATTGGCTCATACAATGGAAGACAGATGATATTTCTCAAATTCTTTAGATGGCTTTATAATTCTACGGAGTCTGATAGTAAAAAAAGGATAACTCCTCTGTGTATGCAAGGGATAAGGAGACTACCAAGGAAAGAAAAATCCCCCTATAAACCGTCAGATTTATGGACTGAGGAAGAACACTTATTATTTTTAAAATATTGTCCATCCAAAAGGGATAGAGCATTCCATGCAATGGCTAGCGACACATCTGCAAGACCACATGAATTACTTAATCTTAGAATAAAAGATATAGTCTTTAAAAGGACTGATGGAGGAATACAATATGCAGAAGTTTTAGTCGCCGGTAAGACAAAACCAAGGACATTGCCTCTGATATCTTCTATTCCGTATGTGAAGGACTGGATAAGCGAACATCCGTTGGGTAGGAATCCTGAAGCTTGGTTATTCATATCGTTTAGTAAGATGAATAAATTAGGACGGTTGAGCAGAGATGGACTGCTCAAAAAATATGAAGAGTATTATCGAGATCGATATTTCAGATCACTCACGTACAATTCATCTATCCCCGAAAGAGATAAGTCTCTTGTACGAAACCTTCTTACCAAACCTTGGAATCTATATGTTTTTAGACACAGTGCACTAACACAGAAAAGCCAAATCCTGAAGGAGCACACGCTACGGGACCATGCAGGGTGGAGTATGACTAGTAAGATGCCACAAGTTTACTTGCACTATTTCGGCACTGAATCGTCCAATTATCTGCTTGAGGCTTATGGTATATCAAAAGGACAAACTGCAAAAATGAACTTACTGAAGTCCAAACAATGTCCTAATTGTTCTGAGCCAAACAAACCGGATTCCAAATTCTGCGCCAAATGTAGAATGATTTTGAGCTATGATGCCTACCATGAATCAACTGAGGAGACAGAAAATAGGAAGGATGCACTGACTATACTATCCGAAGAAGTTGTTAAATTAAGAGAAGAGATACAAGAATTAAAAAGGGAACGCTAAGTTAAATCTGACCAGTAAGCCTGAATGTTTCTTTTTCCTAATTCCTTAGGTATATTGTCCCAAAGTCTGCTAAGTTCGCGATATATTTGCGGGTAAAGATATTTGTAAGCCTTTATCACATTTCTAAGATTTGTCCAACCTTGACATACCTTCATAAGAAATGCTGCTTCTAGAGCAGTGTCGTTTGTCGCTCTGGAAAGAACTTTTTCAACCCATCTCGATTCTCTAGAGAGGGGCTTTTCATTTTGAGATCGGTCTTCTATAAAACCATTAGTTGGATTTACGGACTGAATCAAAAGATAAGTTATAACAGCTCCCAATAGATTCGAAAATTTGAATAAACTGACTTCTGCATCAGTCCATTCTTTCCGATCTTTATCTTACCGTGTTTGACTAAATCGTAATTGCATAATATTGCCGTTCTAACCGCATTCCCCAGCGATTCAAAGATAACCTCCTGTCCAACCGCCTTTTTTGTTGGAGAATACAAGCCATGCCCACCTTCTTCCCTACTAACAAATCCTTCTGATATCAACTCCCTCATATAGCGTCTAAGGGTTTTTCTGTCAATACCAACTGCCTCTGCCAGTTGATTGTGCGAGCAGTTTTTGCGTTCTAATAGAATAGAAAGAATTTTAGCTTTTCTTCTCTCCTTTATTGCCGAACTTGGAAGTAGTCCTTGTTGAATAGGACGATATTTTTTGACCTTCAGTTTTATTCTACTATTCAAAACTTGCCCCATAAATGGGGCAATGTGCACCATTATAAATTATCGGTAAGTCTAGTATTACTATAATGGAAAACAACGGCTTTATTCGAAAAGTTCAAGCATATACAGGTGAGCGCAGTTTTACCGTTGTCTTACCTAAGTACTTTGCTAGTAAAATAGGTATCGCCAAAGGCGATTATCTAAAGGTCACATTGATAGACCAGAAAATCATAATGGAGAGAACAACTTTATGATTTCCAAAATAGAAGGCTGGACAAAAGATGGCAGCTTGGATCGTGCAATCTTATCCCACATGTATCATATCAATGCAATAGAGGGTAGGCCCGCAAGTTTTATTGATTTCCAAGAATTCGAGGTACTTGGAAGAAAGTTTAACGTAGCACACGGTACATTCAGAAACAAGGTATCGGCATGGATCAAGCAGGGAATCGTGCGTCTGGTCTTTAATTCAAAGCTTGGTTTTTACGCTCTGACACGAGTTTTACTTCCCTCGGATAAAATGATGACAGGTGATGGTACGGTGGTCTCATCTGTCACTAATGTCATCCCAGTTACTGCTCAATTGCAAGCCGAGAAGTTGTACGGTTACTTAAAGACATTAGATAATACAGGTGACTCTATACATGACATACATCTAAAGTTTACAATACCTGATATTTACAAAATAATATCTGGTATACCGAAGTACAACAAAATTGTTAATCCCATTAGTAAAGACATACAGCTGCTTATTGACACTATTGATAATATGCGCATCTGTACTACGATACACAGAACTGACACTGTTACTGTCAGCATAGCTTGTAGCAGGACTCCTGTAACTTTGGATGAACCTGGTATTACACGCCTCTCATGTGCATTAACTAGAGTAGAAGAAAGATTATCAAGAAAATTGGACGAATGCGGAAGTATGTTAGAAGGCGGCTATGAAAGAATACCAATTCCACCGAACGAAAGATGGCAAGTGACTCTATGGCACTTCGGTAAGGATAGATTCCAGAATGAATTTCCGGCTAAAGGCTATGCGTTAACATGGGCACACGGCAGAGAGGTTTTGCGTGCATATACAAAAGACCAATCTGTCAAAAGAGTGGAGCGTCAGGAGTCTCCCAACAAATCGTTGGCTGATGCAATAAATGAGAAGATGGGGGTTGAGTAAAAACTGTGACTCAAGGCGATAATAATCCTGACAATGCCGAAAAGGGAGTAGAAGTACAGAAAAAACTACTGAATAGAGATTTGGATGCCGACCGTCTCGACTCGTTTACACAGTGGTTTCACCTGCAATGTCTGACAAAAGAAAGTCCGATATTAAATAAACGAGAAGAGTGTTTCTTTCGTCAGGTAATAGAGATAACGGAACGATACGGTTGGGCCCCTCGGCTAGAAGTTTACGAGAGCTTGAAACGAAGCGACTCAAAGTTTTTTCCTAGTCAGAATTCAGTAGAAGAAGTTGAAAAAAAATTACTCGAAATGAATGTGCTAAGAATAGTTAAGGAGTCGGGCGGATCAGGTGATTACCTAAGGTATGATGATGACTTTGCCAAAATTATACAAGCTGGCTTTGCTAGACAGGATGGGCGGATAGAGTTCATAGATGACATACCAAATAGCAGGACTGTGTTTGTGATGGAAGGCAACTTAGATTACCTAATAAGGCAACGCTATCGTGATATTTCGGAAAAGGAAGTGGTACTAATAAAAAGGGCGACCTACTATATCCTTGATGAAAAGTATTTTGCGATTTTGCCGATAGAGCTTGTCTACCAAGGACTTGTATTTGGCGGCGAAAAATTCAGCAGTTGGGAAGAAGCAGAAGCATCGGTAAAGGGTCTTGTCGAGAAGAAGATCCTAATTCCCATTTCGGCAGGGCTGGAATGGGAAGACGGAAATAAGATGATGAGAGAATTCCCTAGACCTCACTTAATGCTGAATCCAGATTTTGCACGTGATGCCATTAGCCTCCTTAATTTTACATACACTAGTCAATTAAAGAGAAAAAAGTTTTCGACTACCAAGAGACAATATTTGTATACTGAGAGAGGGAAATATGAGTATCATTAAGGCACCTTTGCCTTCTACTAAATTGAAAATGATGTTGGAAGAAGTAAACCAAGCAGTTGGAGCAGCGAAGGCAGCATTTGGCCACGCAAAGGATGCCGTTGAGTCTGCTTATCGTCAAGCGATCTCTGAAGGATTTTCAGCCGACCAAGCTAAGGATTTGATATTCAAGAAAGTAAAAGGTTACAGCGAAAGAACTCTATATTCATACTTACCCGATGAGGCGAAGAACAAAAAAATGCAAGCCTTAGCGAGACGCCCACACTCGCTGCAAAATTGCAGCGACCCCAGTCCCAAGAAGGAGCAGAAAGCATCCAAATTACCAACACATCAATCCGACGCTATCGCAAGACCCACTGCGCAACAAGCGGCTGAACATTCGATTACAAATACTGGCGAGTCAACTTTTGACTTGAATGGTGAATCAGTAATAGTAATCGACCTTAATGGCGAGTACGGGAACCAAGAAATACCATTATTTAACAAAACCGGTACGATTTTGTTGGAGGATGAATTATCAGAATTAATTCATCGCAAAGTCAGCTTGAATAAATCTAGGGGACTAGGATCACAATTTATTCTGAAGCATGACGGAAAGAGGGTAAATTCGGTGGAGGATTCTATGCGATTGGACTTGGAAGTCTAGCTGTGATCGAAGAGTTTCTCTTCTTGGTTGGTAAGTCTCGTATTACCAGTAAAGAGGCCTGTTAAAATTTGTACATGCTGTTTGACTATTCTTTATAAAACTTTGATACTCACAATTGAGTCTAGCAAGCTCGGACTTTGCCTCCTCAATTGAAAATTTTAATTCCGAAAGGATTCCTTCTGCTTCTTGGGTTTCAGAAATCAATATTGTTTTTTTATTACTGACTATTTCAACGTCTCTGACAAGACACCTAAATTCATCGTGCTTATCATCCAAATCATCGATTATACGAAATCCTTGAATGATCTTGTCCATTGTCGCATCACCTCTTCGAATAGCGTCACAAATCATTACAGCCTCCCTGAGCTTGTCCTTAATCATATTAAATGAATCAACAAATTTACCAAGAAAAATGGAGTCCTTGTAGTCAATGTAATATTTATTGGCCTCCTCTAGAGGGATC
>JBIOZE010000129.1:0-5175 GCA_044870745.1 Nitrososphaeraceae archaeon
GAAATGTGTCTATTCCTATCTTTGTTATCAAGCCTGGTCTTCCTGATGCAACTTCTCGAAACCAGTACGCGGCTATACCAATTGGCCATCCGTAGAATTCAATTCTGTCATCTGTTACCAGCTTCTGTAGCCATGGGGAAAAGCCTAGAAATGGCAACATCACCCCTCGTAGAAATTTCTGCTCTGGGTCTTTGTGAAGTAATTCTGCTACCGAGTCAAGAGCTCGCGCAGGGGCAGCAGGTAGAGTATCAGATACTATAAAGAGATTCTTGGGACGTCCGTATTCTACGTAATGCTTGTAAAGCTCCAGAATGAGATATTCAGGTGTTGTGGCCAAGTTAAAGCCAGAAATTGCAATGACACAGTCATCCCTTACTTGTGATAAAACAGCAGAAGGATGAACAATCTTGTTGAACATTTATTATTCATGGTGATACTGTAATATATCGTATTTACAATTTTGTATATCTGCTAGCTAATTTCACGGTCAAATGTTATGAACTTAAGGGTAGTGCTAACGGTGAGATAAATATCGTATTATGGGTCCTAAGTAAAAGGTCATATTTGGTTCGGGTCCAAGAGGGATGGACAAAATGATGGTGGTCGTTATCAGAATTTGTTCCCTTATCAAATCGAGAGAAAAATATTGTCAATAATAATAATTATGTGTGGACTACCAGGAGTTGGTAAAACAACCATAGCATTGCTCCATTAATAAATGGGGCCGTTTTATCTACAGATAAAATAAGAAAGGAACTATTCCCCAAACCAAAATATGGGCGTCAAGAAAGAAAGTTAATCTACGATATATTGATACTTTTCGCCAAATATCTTTGCAATGCAAATATTAATTGTATTCTTGATGCTACATTTGCAACAGAGGAATCAAGACAAGAGATACGGTACAAGGTGGGTAACAATACTAAAAAAATCCGCATAGTTGAGTGCATTTGTCCTGAAGATATTGTCATCGCACGACTTAAAGCACGAAGGTATGATTATTCTGATGCTAATTTTTCTGTTTACAAAAAAATGAAAAGAGTTTATGAGTGTGTCAAGGAAAAACACATAACTGTTGACACGAGCAAGATTTCAAGCATAGATATAAGAACAATTGCTGCTGATATTCTGCGAGGAAAATAAGAATGAAATGATAATAAAAAGCTAAAGGTTCGCTCTCCATAGATATATTTCACATAACCATCGAAATTCATAGCGATTCTGGAAATGAACATATATCAGTTACGCGTAATCCATTCCAAATGTATTGCAATGCAGTGTACTCACACTACCTATACCTACTTCCACCGCATATGTTACTATTGTGGTATAAGAGGATGAAAATATATGGAGTCGAATAGGCGTGGTATAACAGCAGCAAGAATTCACAAGTATCGTTCAGCGCTTGTCGTTGAGGACGTCAAGAAACCGATGATTTCTTCACCTGAAGCTGTTTTGTTAAGAGTTGGAGCAGCCGGTCTTTGTCACTCTGATCTGCACCTGGTTAATGGGGATTGGCAGGAAAGTCTTCCACTTAACTTACCGAAAACCCCTGGACATGAAATATCTGGTTGGATTGAAGAAATTGGTTCTTCTGTTCCTGCCAACATTTTCGAGAAAGGGGACCTAGTAGCTGTTTTCGGTGGTTGGGGTTGCGGTTTGTGTAACTATTGCAAAAAAGGTGATGAGGAAATGTGTATCATGCCTAAATGGCCTGGACTTTCGCAATATGATGGCGGTTTCTCCGAATATCTGTTGGTCCCATCTTTCAAATTTCTGGTAAAGGTTGATAAACGAACTGAATTAAAACCGGAGGAAATTGCTCCCTTAACAGATGCTGGACTTACCCCATACCGAGCTATCAAAAAAGTGCGCCATCTTCTTGCACCAGGAAAATATATTGCTGTGGTTGGAATTGGAGGGCTTGGTTCCTATGCCGTTCAATACGCAAAAATTTTAGGCTCTGGAGTGAATGTTGTAGCCTTGGATCGCAAGGATGATAAGTTACAATTAGCTTCTGATTTGGGCGCGGATTTTACGGTGAACATCGAAAAAAAAGGAGAGGCTAATGATCAGATAAATAAGATAACTCAGGGGAGCGGCTTTGACGTAGTACTTGATACGGTCAGTTTGGAAAGTACTCTTAACCTAGCCATCAAGACTTTGAATAGGAACGGTGCCATAGTAGCAATCGGGTTGTTTGGTCAAGATATTAGAATGCCATTATTCGAGACAGTTATTAATGAATACCAGATTTATGGTTCTCTTTGGGGGAATTATAATGAGCTTCGGGAAGTTATCGAACTCGCTAAGAAAGGCGTGATTAAACATAATTTTGAAAAATTTGCACTATCGAAAATAAATGATGCTATTGAGCTTCTGCGTGGTGGAAATATTATTGGTCGCGCCGTAATAATACCTTGACTATCCTCTAATTGGCGTTCACAGAGAGTATCGTCGTTGACAACTACTTGCTCAGTGTATGAAAAGCTGATGCAAAAGTAGTCCGAAGGTAAATTAGTTATTAGACTTTCTTTCCTGCATGTTACCAATTTTCAAAGAAAAGATGTGCATAGTAAATCTAACTCGTCTATGATTAACATAGTCGCATATATTTTCGCGCTAAAGCAAAATGTGCACGAGCTTCTTGCTTGCATTCCTTATCTATTCCTCTGTTAAGATAACCATCCTTGCCAACAGCTTGGCTTGCGCGAAATAGGGAGACTTTAGCCCTTACACATGACTTATAGCACATCATAAAATAAATAAGATCAATTAAGATATTGTCTCCAGTTTGTTTCATGTACTCAGAAATAGCAAGTTTTCTTAGGTCCTCTCTTTCGTGGAAATCAAGGTCCATACTGAGATGGGCTAAATCTTCTACAACATCGGCATATCTCAGAGGTGTATTGAATTCAATTCTGTCATATAAATAGAATTTCTTCTTTGATAGAAATATGTTTCTCAAATAAAGATCGCCGTGTATTTCACGTATTCTTCCCTGTTTCATGCGTAGCAAGAATAAACTTTCATTATTTTTCACGAAGCGCATAAGCCTTTGAGCGTAAATCTCGCCCGATTTTGTAAGTTTGGAAAGAGTTAAGAAATTTTCTTTTATCTTGGATATCATGAACTCTGGGCTTCCGAAGCTAGTAATTCTCGCATTTGTTTTGGCATTGCCATGAAACTTGACAAGATTTCTTGTTAAGGAACGAATTGTATAGCTGTTAACCTTACCTGCATTTAATAGATTATCCATACGATACTTTTGCGGTATTTCTAACATCTTTACTGCATATTCTACTGCCTTACCTTGACTGGATAATTTTACAATTTTTACACAGTTGTCTTCATCTACAATCTTTACTACCCCTTGGTACATCTTTCCACAGAGTGGACGATTTAATTGTACTTCATTCTGACAGAACTTTTTCCTCAAATAGAGTCTTGAAAAATCAAGAATGGATCCGAATCTTACAGCTTTCTTTATTTTATATGCGTAGTGTCCGGTAAGGAAAATCCAAGAGATATGAGTTTCTATAACTTTGACGTAACGTATAGGATGAACATATGAATTTTCATGTCTCAAGCTGACGATGATATTTTCTTGACTTATTTTCAAGCTGATAAGGTAAACATGATTCTTGTATTATTAATTTTAATTATTGAAATACTGTTCCTCCTACTAACTGCAAGGCAGTGCAAACAACCTACTAAAATATGCCAGGCTGCCACAAGCTACTATGACATCTAAAAAATCTGAAATCACCAAGAGTGATAAGGACAGAGCAAGACAGATTTTATGTCGACCTTTAGATGAGATACTTGATAGTTTTAGAAAAGACATGGAATACGCTTTCGCCACATCGTAGTGGCCAAGTTCCCGGGATTGGAAATTACCTTAATTTGCATCAGAGATTGATGTCCGAATGCCGCTTTGCGACATGGTAGATAAGGGAGACAGATATGAAGTGACATTAGAAATTCCAGGAATTCCAAAAGAAAAAATAGATATCAAGGCAACAAAAAATAAGTTAGAAGTCTCCGGGCAGCAGGAAAACAAGTCTGCGGACAAGGGGAAAAACTATGTTTACAACGAACGGTCATACCAATCCTTTAGCCGGCGTATACCAGTACCGGAAGAAATTATTCCATCAAAAGTTGATGCGAAAATGGAAAATGGGGTTCTTCGAATCGAGATTCCCAATAGGACACCGACAAAAGTAGAAGAAGAGCAGACAAAAGTAGAAGTAAAATAGCAATATAGAGCAATACGAGAGAATGATTGTATTAAATTCTGTCTCTAAAGTAGATGTATAGCATTACATCAAACGGCCAGATTAGTTGCTGCAAGAAGTTAAATAGAACTCATACTAATCTGTCTAATCCTAAGGTTGGTATTGATATTATCGATTCTTTACTAGCAATAGTAAAATAGGATTAGATGCAACACAATTGCCATGACCATGGAGTCGTTCTCGGTGTCTACTGTTATGAATGTGGATGTAAAGAAAATTACTGCCGATCAAAATATCACGGGAGCATGTAAAATTATGCATGATAATCAAATTGGGTCTGTTGTAATAGTCGAACTTGAGGACCCTAAATTGAAACCTGTCGGAATAATTACTGAAAGGGACGTAGTACGTATTTTGGGCGAGCTAAAGCCGTGGTTGTCTCGACTACCACTACGTGAATTAATGAGCAAACCTGTAATTACAATCGAATCAAAAGCATCTCTTAAGAAGGCCGCTGATACAATGAATTCCCATAATGTTAGAAGGCTGATTGTAGTCGATGCTGCAAATGATATGGTTGGTATAATTTCGGAGAAAGATATATTCAGAGAAATGGCAAAAAATAGAGAACTTGTAGCAGAATTTTTTGGGGATACGTTACCCCCTGGAGGTAAAAATCTATTTGAAAAAGTTGCAGACTTTAATTTAGGCTATCCTCGAAAGTTGTGACTATTAGCTATCGTTTATTTAAGAAGGAATTGGATAAACATGTCAGACTGGAGCATCACCCATCGATAAGGTAGAATTCTAAGGTATCATATCACCTTAATAATGCCGAGAGCTAAGAAGAGATGCAAAAAAATGATCGATGATGTAATCAGGGAAATCCAGAATCGTAAAGAGTATGTACAGTCACTTTTAAACAGTTTCGGATCGG
>JBIOZE010000130.1:0-11423 GCA_044870745.1 Nitrososphaeraceae archaeon
TCAATAACGCTCTCCTAAAGACAAAATAAAGCTTAGATAAGCGATTAAATCAAATTAGATACGTCTAAGCTATTTAATAAGATGAACTCAAATTCTGACAGCCAATCGAATGAAACCTATCGGTGATAAGATTTATGTTCACCGACTAAAGTTAACACGAATGAGGCTAGTCCTGTGTCAAATATTTCTTATAGAAAATTAATTATCGCTGGTATCTTGTCAATCATAGTTCCAGGACTGGGACATCTTTTCTGCGGATATGTCAAACGTGGGATAGTAATTATGATTATTGGCTTTGGAATACTCCTACTCCAAGAATTCTACCACGTTCAATATCCTCTATCTTTAACTACATTTCTCTACTGGGGGTGGCAGGTTTTCGATCTTGTACGCCGAGCTAAGATAATTGATAAACATTTGACATCAACTCCAAAAGAATTCAAGTATCTTGCGGTAACAGCCATTGGAATCGCAATCTCCTTCGGTTTTATTCAACAGTATTATATTGCTAAATTTTATTCCTCAATTGAGGAATCCGTAGGGACGATATATCATGTCGACAGCTATAACATGCAACCTACTCTTAGTCTAGGAGACGCTGTAAGTATTAGTTCAGATAAGTCATTTGATTCTCCACGCCTTGGAGATATCATAGTGTTTCGGAACCCCAATGATAAAGTAATGATACAAAGAATTATAGCTGTTAATAGTATTAACGGAGAGAGAACAATTATTACGAAGGGTGATGCTGACGCCACTTCCTTGAATACAACAGACTATTCCATAACTCAATCCAATTACATTGGAAAGGTAGCAATGACATTTTCTATAGCTAACGCAATTCCTGCACTTTTTAAAAGCTGGATTTGGGCGCAAATTGTGGCGTCCGGTATTGCAATCATGATTTATTATCTAAACAGAAGGCAGAATCATGAAGTGAAACACACTAATCCTTGATTGTGTAGGTGTGATTAATTTAGAATGAATGAAAATTAAATGTGACCATCAACTGAGGTAACAGTTGGTAAGGTAATAGTTTGTTCCATATTTACATAATCAGTTGTAGGATCCCATACCTCCAATTTGCGAATTCTAGCAGTAATAGCCTAGATAAATAATAGAGTTTATAATTAATACTGATACTAACCTTATTGTGGAATATAGCTATGAGTGAAAAACGTCTTGAAAAAGAAAAACAAGTCAAACAATTTTATACTTTATTGAATGTTCTAATGGATGAATTATTTCGATACACTAAGAGTAAACATATCCGAATTCCAGATGCCTCATTTGGTCTAGTTTACGAAGAAAAAGATTCTATGATGTTCCAGGGTACAGATTCAAAAACAGGGAGAAGAATTTACCTTTACAATGTGAAATTAATCGCAAAATCATTTTCAGAAAAGAGAGGAATCATGCAATCAGATAAGACTCCGAATACATTCTTGAATTGGGTAGGAGAACTTTGTACTACTTTTGTATCCCCCTTCATTTACCATTTCGTTGTGAAAGAGCAGCATCGTGGAGAGGGGACATCTGCAAGAATTACCAGGCAGGTGGTAAAGGGATTCATGAATAAACTCTTGAACGATCCTGAATTAAAATATGTATTAGAACATGCTAGTATAAATCACGAGGATTCATAACTACTTTATCGGTGTGTTTTCTAATGAAAATTAAATCGACCATTGTGTTTCGTAATTAATAGGTATGTTGGGCCAGAAACGTTTGGCCAAGGATAATTCCAATTCATAACTGTTGTACCAACCTATCAAGTTACAAATTCAATTCTCTTACCTGTTACCTGTTACCGATAGAGAGATTTTAAGAAATTTAACTTTAATGATAATCCCAGACGCTTTATCATAATGCCACTATGTTTAGTGAACCACAATCTGAAGGGTATGTTAGAGATTATGTTGATGGAAATGTTTGAGGGCGGGGGGGCGCTCCAACAATGTAGACGGCATAGCACATCTGTCGCTGGGACGGTTAAGTAGTTGTTTGAAAATAATTCCATAATAAGTAACTATTTGGCCGCCCTTGTCAATTAGGCAATCCAAGTCTTTGCCATATAATTTGGCAAAGCATATATAATATTTTCTTCGTTGCATTTGGTAAAGGTTCTTCTACTGATATTTTTTGTATTTCCCATACTTGATCTGAACGTCCACCAGCCAATCTACGTCTGACATATCTTTAGCTAGCTTGCCAATTTTCAGTACATCTCTAACATCCTTTGATTTCATTCTGTTCCAGACTAGATATGATATCCTATCGGAAACATCCATCGGCAGGCGGTATTTTGTATTGAGCAGTCTTCGACAAATTTCAATAAACTCCTCATAACTATATTCATTTAAGTAAAGTTCCATAAATCTAGATCTCAATGGAATGCACAACCTTTCAATTGTATTACTAGTAGCAAAAATCCAAAGATCGATTTTCTTAAGCCTTGTCTTTCCCTGTAGTTTTGTCTCAGAAAGAATTCCTGTTTCCATTACGTTTAGAAGTGCCGCTTGGTCATTTTTCTTCATCTTATCGATTTCATCGATTAACAAATATTTTACATCGTTACTGAACATATACTCCATCATACCGGGACCAGAGGCACTTACTGCGTCTATAAAATAGGCTTTGTCCAGTCCCTCTAAAAGCTGTAGAAGAAATAGGGACTTTGATGATGCAGGTGGCCCTGTTAACAAAATGTGTACTGGATCCTTGGCAATCACTGATTTCATAAAAAGCTTCTTTAGATCAGGATATCCAACAATATTCTGAAAGAACTTCTCCTCATGAACAGCATAATCCATACTCCCAAATCTTCTGAATAGATTTTTGAACATTGCAGAGTATAAATTTGCACGGACATGATATATTTATCGTATGTAGTTGCAATTCCTTTCTTTTTTATTGTAATTTGTTAGCTATCCTCACCACAGGTGAATTGTACAGTGACGTTGCCACAAGATTATGTTGTTATATAGTTACTACTACAATTAAGGAATGTTTTTTTTTATGAGGCGTCTGAAGACAGGGAAAAGGACTTGGCGTCGAATCTTGTACCAATTCTCTAATTTCCGCCAATGAATGGACATAGGTTTTAGACAATATAAGTCGCTCTATGCAGCATATGAACTTATGAAACTCTCTACTAGGCTTGATCCTAATTCTGTAAAATGATTCGACATAATTTAAGTGATATCTAGTTTGACAGTGATCACATTACTGCTTATGTCAGGCATTGCATCATTTTTCAGTATCGCAGATGGTCAATTACCAGCATATGAAATCACAACGATACTTTGAACCACTACAGTATATGCTCTATCGCCTTTTGTATGTCCCCAGCGTCTATGATATTACCGGCCATCATTGATTCAAGCATTCTTAATACTATCAATTCTCCTGTAGCACCTGCAATCGTTTGAGGAACAATAACGCAAACATCATCAACTATTACTGTAACTTCGTTATCATTCCCCCCGCTCCAATCTTTTGGTATCCCAATATAATAAAAGTCGGAGTCTGATTTGCTGTGTGGATTTTGGTAAAGGATATTAACCATTAAATTAGATCGTTATTGGTACCTTAAATTCTTGATCGTTATTATATGAGAATATTTAGTCCTTGAGTAATTGCTCCTAGATTTCGCTTATGATCTTGATTTATAAATGATTAATTATCGATTACAATCAAGATACCCTTCCTACCTACATACTAAAGAATTCTCCTGCGAGAATTCCGTTACTAATAATAGTAATATGAATGAGTGATTATTTTACAATCATCACAGGGCAATGTGCATAAGTAACGACACCCGAGGCTACGCTTCCCAGTAGTAATTTCTTAATTCCTGACCTACCCTTTGTACCTATTACAATCAAGCTCACCTGTTCTTCCTCAGCAAAGTTTACTATACCGCCTACTATGGAGGGAGACGCAATTAGTTTTGTTTTCAATTGGATTCCACTAGTACTCGCCTGAGCTTTCTGTGCCACCTTATCTAAGTACTCCTGCGCTACTTTTTTTAATTCGTTCAAGTGAGGTGGAGGAGAGGGACCAAATAAGCTTACATCTGACGGAACGACGTGTAAGGCGATTAGCTCTGCGCCATATACTTTAGCGGCGGAGATGGCATAATTAGCAGCATTAATCGATGGTTCTGAACCGTCAATAGACACTAATATTTTTGAGATTTTTTCTAAATCAGACAACCTATCCTCGCAAATTCATGAATGTAAGACCTATATTAGCTTCTGCCTGGGTTTTCCATTTCAATGATGGATTGATATGATAAAATTGAATTGTGTGATGTCCATTGAAAACCATTTCGCAGCAGGATTTTTTGAAATCAAATAAAATTGAATTCTTACTAGACTCAATTTTCTATGCGACTTATTTAACATCGAGTTTTTGCAAGAGTACACTTCACTCTCCCCCTCCTGTTAACGGGTTTCAATTCTTAATTAGGATTTTCCAAATTATCGTCTGTTAGTATGCGAGATACATGGTATCACAATGATATCGTCCCATTCGAGACAAAAATATCTAAGTCCATAATTCATCCATTTAAAGTTAAGCAGCATAATGGACTTACAATCAATCCATATCAAGGCTGCCAACACAGATGTGGATATTGTTATGCAACATATGAATGGTCTCCTGATTTTTATGATAAGATATACGTTAAGAGCAATGCTGCTGAAGTATTGGAAAGTCAATTGAGATCTTGGAAATACGATACTATCGAACCAGTAATGATATCATCTGCCACTGACCCTTATCAACCTGCAGAAGTAAAATATAATATTACTAGAGGCTGTATTCAAATTCTACAAAAATATGATGTTCCATATTATGTCTTTACAAAATCATGCATGATATTACGTGATTTAGAGCTTCACCAAAAATATAAGAATAATTGCTTTTTAGTTTGGTCTATAACAACGTGTAACGAGAAAATAAGAAGAGTGATTGAACCTGGAACTCCACCTTCACAGTCTATTTTTAGTGTCATTAGAAAATTTTCAGAGGCTGGTGTATGTTGTGGGGTAAATATCGATCCGATTTTACCACTAATTACCGATACTGAAGAAGAGATAGATATGATACTTGATGAATGCAAAAGATCTAATGTGAAATGTGCCTTCGGTGCGTTCTTGCGACTTCGATCAGATATATGGCAAAGAATGAAGCTAATACTAAAGCTCCTGGAACTAGATGCCGGGATTGCTGAATACATGAAGAAAATTTATCAATTCACAGAACCGTTAATGCCGAGATACAATTTAAGTGTAAGTGAGGATTATTCACAAGGTCTTCTTGCTAAGTTGGAGGAAAAAATAGTGAAGAAGGGGATCCTCTATGATTTTCCAGAATTTATTAGGAGCAAACGAATTAAAAGAAACATTAGGAATCCTAGTAGCCTTGGAGGAGGGCAACTTACGATCATGGAATTTACATGATTATGTTAATGCCAGTACACTATAATAGTCAACTTTAAGACAGGCACTTAACATGAGATGTTGAAAATTACAATGGTCATATTACAGCTTGATTGAAAGGGTACACATTACGACAGCAGTCCTATGGAAAATCCAGAGTTACCGGGAACATGGGTAACTAAAGATATTCATAGGGATCGTAATGTGATGCCCTGTTGTTAAACCCATCATACTTATAAATACATTCAGTCTCGTGTGAATTATATTCAAGCATTCAAGCAATAAGTTTTCATTTGCTCAAATCTCAGGCTCTCTAGATTACCACTTTACATTTAAGTTCATTTTGATTCTTTCTTAAGTATAGCATTCAAAAGCACCTACTTCATTGTTCTAAGTGGGCTGTATATTAGCAGCTGCTTAAGGGTAAGAAATAAGAACAGATTATGGCTCAGCTAGCGGCACTCCATCGCGAACGGTACCTCTACAAGTACGAATGAAACTAGCTAGCGCATATTGGCGTACCACATTTCTTCGCATAAGAAACTGATATATCATTTGTATCGTATAGCAAATATTACTGTATCCAGTAATAATTCACTAGGATCGACAGGTATTATGGCTTACAAGTAGGGCACATGTACTATCCCAACGTTGTTTCACATTAGTTCAAATTGAATCGCGTAATCGCATTTATTTTAAAAAGAAAGAACAGAAATAGGGCAATATAGATGTAATATTGAATGAAAGGTCAAATTAAAACTATCAATCCTGCAACTGGCGAAGAGATTAACTCATATAGTGTTATGGAGACGGAAGAGATTAAGCGTATTACAAGTTATGGAAGAAGTGCCTTCACTAAGTGGAAGGATGTAGATCTGTCTGAAAGGGCATTATACATGCGGAAACTTGGACGAGTAATGAGAAGGAATAAGGATCAATATGCAAAGATAATAACCGAAGAAATGGGAAAACCCATTAGACAATCGGTAGCAGAAATTGAAAAGTGTGCGTGGGTATGTGACTATTATTCAGAACATGCTGAATCTTTTCTAAGAGATGAATTGGTTCCTACGGAATTTCGTAAGAGCTTTGTTTCATTTGAACCACTTGGTGTAATAGCAAGCATAATGCCCTGGAATTTTCCTTTTTGGCAAGTAATGAGGTTTGCTGTACCCGTTATAACTGCAGGTAACGTTGCGATATTAAAACATTCAAGTGTATGTTTGGGAAGCTCTCTAGAAATTGCGAAGGCTTTCAACGAGGCAGGCTTTCCGGATGGCGTTTTTCAAGTTGTGTTGGGTGATTATAGAAGTGGAGAATCATTAGTTCAATCAGATATTGATGGTGTCTCTGTTACTGGGAGTGTTAATACAGGGAAACGGGTTGCTGAATTGGCTACTAAGGGACTTAAGAAATTTGTTTTGGAACTTGGAGGTAGTGATCCGTTTGTTGTCCTCGAGGATGCAGATCTTAACCAAACAGCTCACATGGCAGCGCAGTCACGGTTATTAAATACTGGACAAAGCTGTATTGCAGCCAAACGATTTATTGCCGTGAGAGGTATTGCTAAGAAATTTACTGAACTTTTTGTAGAAGAAACTAAGGCCGAAGTAATAGGTGATCCAATGGATTATAAAACAACTGTAGGGCCTCTGGTAAGCGAAAATCAGAGGGCAACAATTTATGAGCAAGTACAGGAAGCAAACAGTAAAGGTGCAAAGATACTTTTGGGTGGTAAACCAATTGAGGGAAAAGGTTTCTTCTTCGAACCCACAGTCATTTCTGAAGCAAATCACGACATGAGAGTCTTAAATGAAGAAGTATTTGGGCCCGTCGCACCTATTGTAGTGGTGGAAAACGAAGAAGAGGCAATTAATGAAGCCAATAACTCTGATTTTGGTCTGGGGGCTAGTATTTGGACGAATAACATCGATAAAGGAACCGTGCTTGCTAAGAAAATTCAAACTGGTATTGTATCCATAAACGAAATGGTAAGGTCTGATCCAAGAATGCCTTTTGGGGGAATCAAAAGTTCTGGAATAGGAAGAGAGCTGTCAGCCTTTGGTATTAAGGAGTTTGTAAATATTAAATCTGTCATGGTAAAGGATATTTCAAGCAAGCTACTTGTAGAATAGTTTAGTCGCGTGGGACTAGGATCTAGCTTTGAGGCCGGCGTCTTTGTCTTGGTTCAATCAAGCCAAATTATGTACTTCGCGATAATGTCTCCTAAGTTCCTCTGATGACTTGAAAGAGATTGTCCCACATTCTTCGCATGCATAAGACCTCTCAGCGCCGGACGGTTTTTGATTTGGATCTGACCCCGATGCCAATAAGATCCTTCTAAATTAAGATTATTTATCAATTTCGGATTGGATTGTATCAAAAGTACATGTGGTTACTACACGAGAGCAGTGCAAATCTGATGGAATCAAATTTATCGCCGATACAACTCTAACCGGCTTTCGCAGTCGGTAATTATTGGAGCATTTTCAATTAATGGTCAATTTTCATTTATTGACACTACGCTCTAGAATCTTCTCCATATCAGATTACAAATTTGATCTGTCCTATTATGAAACTATCATGGTGAATAGTTGTTCACATCAATTTAGCCATTAAGAAGGTGAATGAGATCAATTGTTTAAAAAGCAAATTAATATATGTTTTCATGATTTGAATTATATGACAAATGTGATTGAACATTTAAGGTCTCTATTAGTATTAGAATTATTACGTAGTCTTGGATTGGCTATCAAAATTAATCTGACTTCATAAACATCAGGAAAATGATAATGACCAAGTTTCATAAAATGGAATTACAAAAATCAAGCACAATCTTCTGCTCTATGTTGATATTTATTGTTCTGGTATCATTTCCTTACTATTATTGTGTTCAAGCTCAAAGTTGGTTAACTTATACAGATCCAAATGGAAGGTACACCTTACAGTTACCACCTGAGTTGAAGCCCTCTGCACCATATCCTGGAGAAAACAGACCTTTGGTCTTGAAATTTGTATCTAGTGAACATCCTGGCATGGCTCAAATAATTATTAGTGTCGTAACTTCAAATAAAAACCTAAACATAACTCTTGACAATTTGAAGGATCTATCTATGGCTGTCAATAGTCAGAGCTTACCTACTTTCCATATTTTAGGCGAACCCACCTACTCCAAATATAAGGTAGATAGTAATCCTGCAATTTCTTACACTTTTGGCTATGGCATGTCAGAAAAAACTAAAGAACTTTATGTTGGAAGCAAAATCAACAGTACAATATTTCATATAGGATATGCGGCTCCAGAAGAACTGCTATATGACTTTTATCTGCCTGTTGTTGAAAAAGTCATAAATTCCATCAACCTGACAAAAACCAACTAGCTACAAATAATATCTTCTTCTTAGGTTACGCTTCATATTGATGAATCCAGGAGTAAATCTAGAACTGATACCATAAAATTAAACTTGTACACAATAATGAATTCTAGAATAATCACATATTACGTGTCTTTGATATTCTTAAATCTCAGTAATTCTTGATTGATAGAAGGATACAACACGTATTTGCCTACTTCAATTTGCTTTGCGGAACGGCTTTCAATAATTCATCAACATTTTCATACAGTTTTAGAAAACGTTTTCCCTTAGTTGTAGTCTTATATTTTCTATTTCCTTCATGATATTCGAGTAGTCCACTGGAAGCTAGAAGGGAAAGGTATTCCTTTATTTGATTAAACGAAAGGAACGAATTATACATTATTCTGGTCATCCCCGATCCATTTTCATCTGTTGCTGACTTTAAGATTGCGGCAGCAATATCTGTTCTGCTTCTATACTTCACTATATATAATGGTGCTATCTCACTAATAAAGCTCTCTACGCACATTTTATACAACAATGTAATAAAAATAGATCTTAGTTTGAGCTCCTTTGCAGGAGATAAACACTAATTCCTAATGGAAGCTAAATTGATACATTCACTAACTCTACCCGATTTAACTATGGTTTATCTTGCATTGCGGTTAGTGTCAAAGTGTGCTTTATCTTATCAATTCGTCTAAGCTGAATTGAAATTATCTCTTTTAGCTTTTCTGAGCTGTCAGCTTCAATTTTCACAATAATATCGTATGGACCCTCAACCAGTTTAGCTTCAACTAACCCTGAAAGGTTCATTACCGCAGAAATTATCTGGTCGGAGTCTTCAGGATCGCAACTAATTAAAACGTAAGCGGATTGCATGATATAGTTACTTTATGGCTTATCGCTTTACCAGATTAAGGATATTTTGTATTATTTGTGTATGATTCGCCTCAATTTCAGTTGTGACAAGTAATAGGTGATCATTTCCCAGGGGTACAGTAATACGTTTAATTTTTTCATATTCGGCCATAGCGTACTTACCTTTGCCCGTTTTTGGAGAGAGTGCATTACGTAGTCCCCATCTAGCTAATGCCTGCAGATTTGATTTCCGTGTCTCTTCAGGGGAAAGTATATTCTTTATACCATCTCTCTGACCTCCATACTTAATTTCTCCCGAATCATCACAGACCCCAGCGAATCTAATCCCCGGGTCCAATTCGAAAATGCTCTTACACAAATCAGAATATTCCATATCTATTTTGTGATTTCCTATTACTAAAAGATTTATTCTCAATGCTATTTTTCTTGCTCGCGTGATTGGCTATAAAAATTAAGTTTTCAGATAAATTTTATTTTCATTTAGATTAAATATTCCCATTTCTGCTATGGTTAATTCGGCATCTAGCGCATTTCTAAGTATGCTAGGTATCAACATTTGCCAATTTCTATCCCCAATTTTGATACTATTTCACTTTGGCCCATAACAAAAGAGATACAATATTGATAATAATTAATATAATTTGAACCCCTGATTTGAAAAGAATCAATCATAATTCCAGAAACCTATAAGCAATAAATAAATTCGTTAACTGAAGGTATTTTTGACGGCCAAAACAAGCCGTACTCGATAGTGATTGGATGCCCGATTCATCATTCGACTATTATAGTCGATAAACAATTCAATCGAAATATCTTTGCTTCCTATTAGAGTACCCGAAACGAGGACCCCCATTCACAAGAATAGTAGTACCTAAGTTTAAAGCACCTGTATGAGCAGAATTCATCAGAAGCTCTGATAACGAACTTTTCACAACAATTGTAGAATCAGATCCTAAATTTGAACTCGAAGCGCATTTCAGCTTTACATGGGTTTTTTATTTATTCATGAAAGAACTTTCTATTTATGTAATCCAAGTACCTTCAGATTTGTTCCAACACATGGCATACTCAATCTTCGTTTAAATTAGTTCGCAAAATAGACCATAAGCACGGTCCTCCATTGCTTAACATACTATTTAGACAGACCAGTTCAAATGACGTCAGCAATAAAATTGTCTAGATAAGTACCGTAAAGTACTTATCTAGAACTTGTTCCCCATCGGTTTGGTCGATGTAATAATTATTCGTTGCATTGATAATTTAAATGTCACCATTATTTAGGAATGCATTTTGATATCGCCCTAATATCGATTCGACCCAAAAGCCACCAAACTAATCTCTCCCTCAACATGATATTGTCCTGAATGAATTTCTCCTTTCAAACCGTATTAACCAATCTCCTGGCGGGTTCTACAATTTCCATTGCTTTGCTTATCTAGTTTGCTCGGCAAGATTGCTATATTCACAGAATATACATATTTCGCAATTTATATGTGCTTTCAGATTAGATTATTTATATAAACTAGAAGATTGATTGGATCCTTAGAAAGAAATTAGGCTATCATGCATCGGAATACTATTATCTTAGATTATTAAAGTAACAACGAACAAAATGGCACAATTGCCAGCTCTGATACCGAAAGAAGTAGAAATCCAGAGATTGAAGAAGATTTACATAATGGTCATTATGCTGGGTTCAATCGCAGCATCTGTAGAAGTAGATAACTTCGTCGATGGA
>JBIOZE010000131.1:0-116456 GCA_044870745.1 Nitrososphaeraceae archaeon
ACAGTACATCCCACCTTCAAAAGTACCACAATATAATAAATGATCATTTTCCGACAAGCAAGGAGAAGAGGATCTAATTTTTCCGTTAAGTTTAGTTTTCCATCTAATTGATCCATCAGTACACAAGGAATAAAGATGTCCATCATCGGAACCTATGTAAATGAACTCCCCATCTTGTGAGGGGGAAGACCATATTTCACCATCGGTCTCATATGTCCATAACAAATTCCCGGTAGTATCTAGGCAATAAATTCTCTTGTTGAGAGAACCAATAATTATAGTTTCATTCATTAAACATGGAGACGAAAAAAAATCTCCTGATATGTCAATATCCCATATTGCATGTCCGTCACCCCTACTAATCGCAAAGATACAGTTGCTGATGCTATTTTTTCCGATCCATCCATTGAAAGTTGCACCGATTAATAGGGATTCAGTTAACAATGGAGAAGAAACCAAAGGCCCTACGGTTGAATGCCATTTAGTTACTCTTCCATATATATCGAAGCAATAGACCTGTCCATTTAAAGTTGAAATGTACAAATTCCCTTTATCAAAAACTGGTGATGAAACGACTGGTCCTACTTCAGTTACCCATTGAAGTGATGGTCTAGAGATCGGCTTGGAATTAGATAAACCTGTTCTTCTCGCATTCCCCTTGAACATCCTCCATGAATTAACAGAGTTGGAATATTTCATGACTTAAGATACTACCATAAAGATCTTCGTAACATTTTAGTAAACTCAGTTCTTTGGAAAAGATAGTTCCCTTGATATGGTAATAAGTTGTAATCGAGTGTCCAATTAATTCCTAATGCTATTTCCTGCAGCAATTGCCTTTTGGAATGTCAAAACCGTGAGGACATTTAATGGGGTGCTTAAGCAATGTGCATAATGCATCAGTGAAGATCTCTTTCATATGATGCTCAATCCCACATACCATCTCTTCATCTATTTCGATTTTCAATGACTCTTTCATCATTACTTCTAACAACCTCGTATTTCTTATCATTCGTTCTCCGATTTTTTCTCCTTCTGGAGTCAATTCCATTATTAAACTACCAGTCTTATATTGAACTAGCTTTGAATCGTTCAATTTGTGAAGCATCTGAACTACTGAAGGTTGCCTAACATTTAGGATTTTGGCTATGGAGCTCACTTTTACTTGCTGCTTCTTTTCACGTATATGCCAAATTGCCTTTAGATACATCTCGATATGCTCGGATTCTGCAGTACCAATATAAAGCTCCTCATCTTGGCTCGGATTAACAGTCTGTGGCTGAAACTTCGTAAAAATCATAAGTCCTATTGGAATTATTAACTTTGCGTATGTTGTTTCGCCCTAAATAATGAAGATTTGTTAAACTGTTCTATACATGATACGACAATTTACACTAAAAAGTGTGGATTCAGTTCTATATCTCGCAGCTCAAGTTACATTTCTACAAAAATATCGATTAGAAGCTCATGAACTCAACCTAAGTGTATTCACGATAAAGGATTTTAATTTATGAACGCCAGGAATTGAAAAGTGGCGGGCAACTATCACTGGACATTTGAATTGATAAAGTAGATTTACAAATTGTGTATCAGCGAGAAAGCTAAATTTTGATATTGTGGCACCCACAATAAGAAGATCAGGTTGAGCACTGTTTAAAGCTGATTCAATGATATCAGAAGACTTTATAGTATCATTCAAAGTATCATCTGGGATTATAATCTCGTTAAATTCAACACCTGATTGTTGGAGATATTCTTTCTGCTTAATAACATCCTGTAGAATTTCAGGCTTTTTATTTTCCTCTCCTTTAGTATTGACATACAGTACATTTATTTTGAATAGACCAGAATGCTCTAACCAACTAGTGGTTTTCAGGACAATATCTGAATGATCCCCCCCATCATATAGTACGACTAAATTCTTTTTTGAAAGTTGATCTTGTTCGTTGACAGATCTTGACTCTGATTCGAATTCATTACTAGTAGTAGAGTTGAATAAGAAATCATCTCCACCACCGGCTAAAATCCCCAGTACATCACAAGTTAATATTGTCTGGAGCTTCTTGCTACTTCTGAATGCTTCGAAATCGGTGATCAACAAATCAATTTTCTGTTCTTCAACTGTTGCTAAAATTGCTTCGCTTGCATCATGTGAAATTCTGACTAAATAATGATTAAGAATGTTATCTCGTTCTAACAACCTTTCTAGGGGTTGGAATGACTTTTTTGCTGCCTCGGCATATGCTATTCCAGCTGATAATGGCGTTTGTTTAGGAACTGTAATTACTCTCAGAATATTAAGTTCTCCGTCATTTTCCTTCGCAATCCATAATGCATATTTCAGAAGCCTATCGGGGTTCTCAGGAGTGTATGGAATTAGAATTCTGAAATCTCGTCTTGACAAGTCACCCATACTAGTGATGATGGGAGCGTAGTGATCTATTTCCTTTCTAAAAGTGTAAACTCGATAAATTATGAAACCTACTATTACCCATGCGATAGTTATCACCCAGCTTATGGGTTCAATAATCAGCAAGTAAATTGCTAGTCCTAAGTTGAGAAAAATACCAATTATAGGTATAAAAGGAAAAAGGGGTGTTTTAAATCCGTAATGTAATTTATCACCGTATATCCTTCTAATGGTAATAACCGCTATATTGACTTGTGTGAATAACAGCAGAAAGATTACACCAGCTGCAATTGCTATCTGAGCTAGCGGAAGAGCAAAGGCCATTACAGACATTATGATACCAGAAATTAGTATAGCTATATGAGGTGTCTTGTTCTTTTGATGTATTGTACTGAGCTGATAAGGTAGATTATAATTTCTTCCCATCGCGAATGCAACCCTAGCTGAAGAAAATGTGGTAGCATTTAGTGCTGCTAGAGTTGAAATCAATCCTCCCGCAAGAACTATGAATGCACCATAAGGAAGGAACAATTCTGCTGCTTTCATAATCCCAAGTTCTCCATTTTCACCAATGTACTTCCATGACGGGATTCCGTTAGGGTGAATGGATCCTATAGCAACAAATGCAACTAAGCAGTATAAGACGACTACTGCTGTCAAGGAAATAAAGATAGCACGTGGGATATTTCTTCTTGGATTCTTGACTTCTTCGCCTGTTTGTACTATTA
This sequence comes from Nitrososphaeraceae archaeon, assembly GCA_044870745.1. GTDB lineage: Archaea > Thermoproteota > Nitrososphaeria > Nitrososphaerales > Nitrososphaeraceae > TA-21. The sequence continues at coordinate 3,139 of JBIOZE010000131.1, forward strand.
CTTCATAACCTTCGAAGGCGATGAATGTGAGGCCCATGGCAGCCACAATCCCGCCAATACCCATAGGCATAAAATCAGAAAAATTCGTCTGCCAATTCGGAAAAGTGAATATCGCCCCTAAGCCTGCAATAATGAGAATGAGGATTAGACCAAGCTGAAATATGGTGACGATACTTCCCGCTTTGCCTGTCTCAGAGGTTCCTTTAATGTTGACATATATGACAATCCCGATTGAAATCACTGCTATTATTTTATCAAACGGCAGGAACCCAATGAGTGTATCATTCTGCACAACATTGGTCATCTCCAGCAGCCCTGTTAGAAATGAAGCAAAGCTCACTGCATACAAGCTGCCTGCTATTATGTGCGCAAGCCAAGCCATCCATCCACTAATGAATGCATTCGGACGAGGAAGTCCTTCTCTTATCCAAAGATAACCCCCACCCGCTTCAGGAATTGCAGAGCCCAGTTCGGCATACGCCATAGCAGTAAAAAGTGTAATTATTGCGTTAAGAATGAATGCAATAATGACGGCGCTTCCAGCAAGGCCTATCGCTGGCCCAGTTAATACAAATATGGATCCTCCTATCATTGCTGCGATACCGACCATTACGATATCCAGGAGACCAAGGGATCTGACTAATTGATTATGAGTGACATATCCAGACGGTTCTCGCGACTCCCCGTCTCCAGAGGCGGACAATTAATAATCGTGCTAATTCTGGTGACCAATTAAAAGCTTTACTGTCAAGATAAAATGGATGTTAACTTAGATACAAGCTATCTATTTCTAAAGAATCATTACGAACTGATTTGAATTGCACAGCAGTTTTAGTCGTGTTCGTGTTAGTACTAATGCCGCTTTGACCAACGCTTGTCATTTCATTTAGTGTTATTTAAGTAGTTCAGATTGCAAATATTCATAAAAGATTTTGCATGAAAAAGTAGCAGTAGTAACTGGAAGTTCAACTGGAATAGGTTATGAAACTTCATTACTACTTGCTAGAAGTGGATTTCATGCTTGTGCGACTACTAGAAATCTAGAAAGAGCCCGATCCTTAATCAAAGTTAAGGAAAAAGAAGGACTTCCCATTAGCATATTTCAGCTTGACGTAAATGATGATGAGTCCATACAAAATACTTTTTCAGAGATTGAAAGTAACATTGGGAAAATCGACATTTTGGTTAATAATGCGGGGTATGGTCTCCTTGGTAGCCTTGAAGATCTTTCTTTTGTGGAGATCAAGAAACAATTTGAGGCCAATTTTTTTGGTGCAATAAAACTGATACAGAGAGTCGTCCCGATTATGCGTCTTCAAAAAGGCGGAATGATTGTGAATATAAGCTCTGGCGCAGGTATTGTAGGTTTTCCATGTATGTCAGCATACGCATGTACTAAATTTGCACTAGAAGGTCTTAGTGAATCTATTGCGTACGAGCTACACCCATTCGGCATTAGAGTTATCATAGTCGAACCAGGGGTAATTAGAACGGATTTCATAAAGCATTCTATTACTGCAGAAAGGGCTGCAAATAAAAATTCGCCTTATCATGATATTTTTCAAAAAATCAACAAGAATATTAATTTTATGCAGCAGCATGCGACCCCCCCAGCCGATGTTGCCAGGGTGATACTTCATGCAATAATTGATACCAAACCTAATCTTCGATATTTAGTTGGTAACGATGTTGCTGTCGTAGCTGAAGCCAAGAAGAGCTTGTCTGAGGTCGATTTTCGTAGGATGATGATCCAACAAATTTTTCAGGAGTTATGACAGCATAATACGATCTTGAATTAATTTTGGTCAGTTAATACCATCCTGTGTACTCAAAGATTTAGATTGGGTGCTCTAGCTATCTGATATTATAGAATTGGCAATAAATATGGATCGAATTTGCTATTACAATAGTATAACTAATGTTAAAAACGTTCCTAATTGGTAGAATTCATCGCATTTATCCAACCTACGATTGAGTTTGTGATTGGTAACCTATCAACTTCGGAATAACGGTTATCATCCTGGTTAAAGAAAATGGCATGGTTAAACCAATGATCGCAATCCAACAATTGGATAGTCTTTTTATCGCTTTTTAGCATTTTGTAAAAACTTTCAGATATTTGAGGATTTACATTGGTATCATTCTTTCCATGCAATATGAGAATTGGGGTTCTTAGTGAAGATAGTTTGCTTACTTTTGTGTTCCTAAATCCTATTACGTCTACAATATACCGGTATGAATAGCAATTTATAATATCCGGATCATTTATCATAATCTCAACCTCCTTGGTTTGCAGAATTGAATTGCTAACTACTTTCTTTGCTGAAACTAAGTTCGACGGAGTAAAGATCCGTCTTAACAATAAATTATAAAAAGTAGTTGAGGCAGGGACTGCTTCTCCCTTATTTTTGATTTCTTTAATCCAAACATAAGGAGCCAGAAGTATTAGTCCAGAAATCTTTCTAGTGTATGCTGTTAAATACCACATTGCATATGTACAGCCCAAACTATGGGCCAAAATATATACATTCGATTGCTTGCTTTGCCTCTTATCCACTCCATGCGGGCTTTCGGACAAAATTTGAGATAAGACCTCATCAATAGCTCTTAGAGTATTTTTGAAATCAGGGTCTCCGCGCTTACCGTCCGATTTTCCATGACCTAATAAATCAATTGCATATGTTTCTATCCCAGATTTTGTCAACGCTCGACCGAGGTACTGGAATATTCTCGCATCGCAGCAAAATCCATGAAGACAGAGAACCTTGCATTCTATAGAGTTTTTATTATCAGCAGAAGGATAGAATGTTGCATTAATCTTACCCTGACTAGTAAGGAAAGAAATACTGCTATTTTCGTCTTGCACATTTTCAGTCTTTTCCATTGTCTGCGAATATTAGATTAGTTGCCAATCCTTAGATAAAAGCTTATTTTGAGTCAGCAGTGTGAGGACCTAATGGAGCACTGCCTTGATAATACTTCTCAAATAATTCAATCATGACACGATAAAACACATCTAGGTTTTATAAGAAAATCCTTATTAGAACATTAAATAAAGATCATCCTGGTTCCAGATGTCCGATACTAGTCAACTTATTGTTCGACGAATTAAGAACGGGACAGTAATTGATCATATCGAAGCGGGAAAGGCTCTTTTTGTATTGCGAGTTTTGAACATAACTGGACAAGAAGGCGAGGTTATAACTGTCGCGCTCAACGTCCCCAGCAACAAACACACCAAAAAGGACATCATAAAGGTAGAGAACAAGTATTTGCGTGAAGAGGACACAAATAAGCTTGCATTAGTCGCCCCTCGTGCTACAATCAATATTGTCAAAGAGTACAAGTTAGTAGAAAAAAGAAAGATTCAGTTGCCCAACGCCATTAAAGGCATTTTCAAATGTCCAAACTTGAGATGCGTTACAAATGGCGAGAATGTAAGGTCAGAAATAGAAGTATTGGACAGGGACACAATCCTTCTGTGTTGCAAATACTGCTCCCAGACCTTGACTACCAATGACCTCATCTTTTGAGTGATCTGAAATTAGTGATTAGGTTTCTACAACTGCTGAGGAATAGCTTGAATGCTTTTTATATCAAAATCGTTTTCAATAAATATGGACGAAGAACGTAAATCTGGTGATGGGTCTAGACTCTCTATATCAAGAGTGTTCTTATCTGGAACATTACTTGCAGTAGTAATTGCTATCCCTGCTGTAGTTGTAACATTCATCACGCATTACGTACTCCACACCGAATTTCTGATTACTTTAGCGTCCGGTATTCTGACTCTTTTCGGAGCTATGGGATTTAGTTATAAGATTGCAAAGAAATTATCAATAAACTGAGTTTACTGATTCCTGAGGTCGCCCGGAACACCTTCAGAAATGCCCAATTAGTTCCAATTTATGCCAAACATGTTGCAAGCATTTCAATATGATGTAACATCTATTAGCATTCTTGGCAATTCTTCCAGCCGATTTGTTCTTGATAGTAATTCGCTAACTTCATGTGTCGTAATCGTTCGCCAACAGTCTTAGCCTTTTCCATTCGACGCAAATGTGATCGTAACTGACTTAAATCACACATGCAAACACCTGTGACCGGTTTGTATTTGGATATTGATATAACGTGTTTCCTGTGATCAACTAATAGCATTCCGACCTTGGTTATACCGGTTATAGCGAAAATCGCACCTACGATCCAGATCAAGATCCCCTCTGACACCAAGACAGAAAAAACGTTGCCATGGGAGCTGTAGGAGATAATTGGAATAGGAATCAAAATTGATAATATTACTCCTACCGGTGTAAGGAGAACCAAAATGGACAACAATCTATCGTACGGTTCAACTTCTTTTTCAAAACGATCAAGCAAGGTCTCCAATCGTGAATCGATTTTGTCCTGCGTTTGCATTGGGCTCATCCTGATTGAGCTATATTAAGTCACAATTTATTAACATTGTCGAAATATTTGCACATATCTCTGAAATTTATACTTCCAGGTAATTAATATGATTTGATGATTATCATAAACCCGAATAATCTTATCAACCGGTGTACTTTCTCATTAAAATATGATTAATGACTGGCTGTATAAGCCAAGATGGCAAACAATCTTCGTAACGACCTAAATAGCGATATATTTTTTATATCTTTTTGGTATAATTGCTATTATATTTGATACACTAATGTATAAATTTCTCATCAATCGGCTATTGATATTGATAAGATATGATTGGTCGTCCGATTTTAAAAAGTCAAGCCTTTAATGTCACTTCTGATGTATTTGCAAAATCAATTTGGGTCAGCTCGTGTCTTGCAATAGTTTTTACCTTACCCCCTTTAGCACTGTTGATAGGAATATATTGGAATACTGGCAATTTGCTTGCCGGTGCAATTGTCGGTTTTGCAGTTCACTTTGCAATATTGGCTATTTCGCCAAAACTATCTGTTGGATTGTCGTCATTTATGGATCCCTAGTCATTGCAAGTTAAATACAATCCAGTATTGATCCTTGACATTCATTAAGTCTAACCTAATAATTAATAAGAACTCTTTCTAATGGGCTTTAGGCAGAACCAAATGATCTGGAATAATTGTAAAAATTAAAATTGATGCTGTTCTAATAACTTGCAATCTAGGATGTGTAAATTATGAGCAAAACTAGTATGCCAAGTAAGATTTTCGGTACTGTCTTGTCTCACGGCATACGAGGACGAATGCTTTCGAAGACAGAATTGCAGACGTTGGCAGAAGCTAGAGATATGGATGAACTAGTTACTAGGATAAAGAACACAGTATACCTTGATGCCCTAGCAAAGATTACAAAACCATACACAGCAGAAAAGATTGAAGGGGCTTTGAGAGAGTATTTGGTTAATATTCATGCAAAAATGGTGAGTGTGACTGGAGGATCCTCAATTCTCAGTGCCTATTTTTTGAAGTACATTATTTGGAACTTGAAAATCGTTTTGAAAGGCAAAGCGTTAGGCAAGTCATATGACGAACTTGCACCTAAGGTTAACCTAAGAGCTGAAGAGCTACTTGGCAGACGAGATATAATAGTCAAGGCGCTTGTGTCAAAAAATTTAGATGAAGCCATCAGTGCCCTAGCAGGCAGCGAAGTTGCAGAAGATGCTGCTAAGGCTGCCGCCGTCTACAAGGATAAAGGTGATCTTCGAGTATTTGATACATATTTGGACAGGACCTTGTACGTTCATCTAGGAAGAGCAATGAATGCTGAATCTCAATCAATGGACGTCAAAAATATAGTCTCCACTGATATAGACTCGTACAACGTCCTCGCTGTATTGCGTGGAAAATTTTGGAATTTGAGCCCTAGCGATATTAGCGATTTGATAGTTACGACGACATCAAAAGTTACAAAAGATACTATTCAAAAAATGATAAACACAGAAAAAATATCAGAAGCTATCGGAGAACTTGCGACCACAGTTTACAAAGATATTATTCCCCAAAGTGCTACTAGTGATATTGATGCCATATTGCAACTTGAAAGTGGGTTTGAATCTATCGAATTAAAAAGGGTAATCAGCGCCTTTAGAACAATGTTCAGTGTTGGTATTATGGTTGCCGCACTAAAATTATTGATGATTGAAGTTAGGAACCTGTCAGCTATAGCTTCAGGAATCGAACAAAAAGTAGGTACAGAGGCAATTGTCTCTAGGCTCATTATACCTGTGCAATAAATTGAAGTAATGCAAAATATGCTCCTTTTTAATTGATCTAGTTAACGCCAAGCACGTACAAGTGTCTCTATTTTCAAGCTATATGAAATTTCATTAATTGCTTTTATCTTTCCAGGTAATGTTAGAATATAGCATTTTAGGAACAAGCTTCTTAAATTCTGTCCCGTCTCCTACATACCATTTTGGAAACCATTCGTATAGGTGCAGTCTTATTGTCTGGATATACACTATTAGTCCTTCAATTAGCATTATACCAATGTTTCCGCCGATTAAGACCGCAAGACCTCCACCTCCTATGTACGATTCATTTACTGTAACCAGCAATGCTGCATGAACAAGGAGCATAATTCCGAGCCTCGTATAGCTAATTACATTTGAAAGAACTTCTATAATTCGAACAAGAATTACTTCGATAATAATTCCCATTAGGCCACCGCCCTCATCTTGACCATGTTTGGCAGCCTCCTCTTGTTCTTTCTTTGCTCCGTATATCATGACGGCTACGGTAGCAATGATTACAGGAGGTGCAGCTTTAGCCACCAAGTCTACAGTGACCCAATCACCAAATACGTAGGAAAGCCAAGGTACAGGTTCATTATGAATTTCGCCGGTGACTCCAAACATCCCAATAATATCATATCCCGAACCTATGGCAGCCAAAATAAGAGCGACTACAGCATAGAATTGTACAATTGTAGGTATGTCATGAGTCAAAACAAACTGCTTTTTACCATCCTTAATATCTTTACTGAGCCTAAGAAACATGGCCATAGATAAGTGAACAATACCAATAGCTACTGATACTTTTAGGATTTTTACAACTTGATCAAATGTTAATTCTGAAACATTCAAAACCCCGACTACGTTACTTAACGGAACGTACACCCATTGCACGATGGCTATCTCTTGTATGTGAAATCCAAATACTTCTCCTGTCAACAATCCTGCTATAGCGGACGCGACACCACTAGCAGCTATCAATGTCCCCCAAGTTCTTATTGATCCATTTCCCCTTATTCTCAGAAGCATTCCAAGTCCGAACAGAAGTAGTCCATGACCCAAATCCCCAAACATTATTCCAAAGAATACTGGCCAAACAAAAGCTATGATCGGAGTCGGATCAGTCTCACCGAATCCAGGGAAGCCTTGAGTCTGGGTTATGACCTCGAAAGTCTTGATATATTTCTTGTTAGTAAGAAGGGTAGGAAGGGCTTCATTCTCCTTTTCCGGAACCCTAGCTTCTTCCAATACTGTTACGTAATCCTTCGTCAGGTTCTTGAATTTTTTTTCATCAGCATCAGGAATGTACCCTTGGATCATTGCAAAATTTTTGGTGCCTGCCGGCTTTCTGGTCGTTTCTAATACGTCTTTAGCAAGCTTTGCAGATTCATGCAATGATAGAATCTTAGGTATGACTGCCGATTTCTTTAAAGCCTCAATTTTTTTCGAGAGTTCTTTGGACTTTGCTTCAAGTTCCTTTATTTTTTTCTGACTCTGAGCATAGGCAGCACTTGGATTCTGTGGAAGATTAGGAGGAATTTGGATTGGGTGTACATTGAAACTACGAAGTACCTTAATTATTCTCTCAGCGTCTTCTTTCGATCCCAAAAGCACTAATGATGATTTTTCATCATTTAGTTTAGTTGTATATATGGTTAGATCGCTCAAACTTCTTTGAATTTCTTGAACATCTTTTGAATCAACTACGAAAATCTCGGCAAAAAATCTCTTGAGGTTTTTAAAGGAACTAAAGTCCAAATTCAGACTTGAAGCAGCCTTAAGGGCAGAGGTTATATTATAATATTCTTCTAATTCTTTCGTAATGCTGTTTTGCGTTGAAATTAGAGACTTTGGTTCCTCAAGGATCGCATTACTCTTATGCTCCAATTCCTCTATGAAGCCTCTGATATCCTGGATTGAGTAATCAGTCTTTTCTTTTGGGGCCCCGCTAAACATGGTTGACATTACCCCTGTTTCCAGTGGGATGCCCAACGCCCTTATGACTTCATCGATATCCTGATACAACTTTTGCGACCTTAGTAACAAGTCATCCATGAATGGATGTGAATACTCGGATGTGTTCTGAAGCGAGTGAAAAGATTCAAGAGCTGCCAACTTACTTACTGCTTCCTGAGTTTCTATTCGTGGCAAGATTACTGTCGCCTTTAGTAATTTAGCTAGCCCCATCTCTTTGCGTTTTTTGATAGGGTGTACACTTTTAATCTTTCCCTTTTGAGCATAAAGTGCACGAAAGAGAAAGCAGACTCCTAAAATAATCATTATAGTGGCTACTCAAGAAAAAATGGTAGGATAACTAGAGTTCTTTCAGTTATTGAGCTATTTCACAGGATATGTGAGTCACAGATACTCAAGTTCGGTTCAAATCATGTTTTATGAACTGCAAAATTGAGTTCTTTCAGTAAGCCAGGTCCATGAATTCTTAATCAAATCATGAACAAGATTCTAGATTCCAGTTAGCCTTTACAAATGATTAGACTGGTTCAAATGGAGGTTGTCAAATCAAGTAAAACGTACTTATAAATGGTAACTTCTTACAATTTCTTTCAAAGGTCGTGATTAATCTCTAGATAGCAGTATTGATGGGTTGAAAGATGGGATTCTTCCTACTGGCCCAATATGATGAACATCATTACTATACCGTAAATTGCAATTGATTCGACCATGCCTACGAAGATAAACACTCTTGATTGCATCTTTGGGTTGTCACTAATAGCTGCTAGTCCTGCAGCACCTACGAATCCAAGACCTATACCCGCACCGGCTGCTGCCAGCCCAAATGCCATTCCTGCACCTATCAACTTTGAACCGCTGTCTGAAGCGGTAGATTCTGTACCTGATTCCTGTGCAAAGGCTTGAAAATCTATTGCTAAGCAGCCGCAGAGAATGCTCATGGAGATAGCTAATATACTGAGTATGCGCTTTTGCCCAAACACATGACAGTTCATATTGGTTCGACATTTGATGCCATATTTAACTATAACTGCACAACATTGCTTAAACCACTTAATTTGTACTGTCATAACTCTTTAGAAGCTTTGTTCGCGTAGGGAGTGTCACCACCGCCAACAAGCTCCTCTACTTCAATTTGCCTATTCTTTGGCGAATTGCGTAGACGAAATGATTAGGGCTTGGACTTATAAAATAGGCGGAGTATCTCTACCGGTACTTGAAAAATCAAAACATTGACATCATGAGAGAAAATATCAATACCATCTACTTAACCTAACCTAGAAGACTCAGGACTATATTTTTTGAATTTACTCAATCCGCAGTTAAGAAATTTTAATGCAATTTTGATAATGCTTTTTTCTTTATAGATTGAATTTCTTCTTTTATTTCAGCTATCTTGGCATCATGACCTTTCTTCAGTTGTTCGCCGGATTGTTCGAACAGTCCTGTTATCTGATCAACACCCATTACAATGCACATCTCTTTTCATATTTCATTCAACTTAACGCTTTTTTACGATCAAGGACTACTTTAACCTTTTTAAGTCTCACAAATTCTTCGCGTTCACGTTCTTCCAATGTGGCCTTAATAAAGTAAATAGCCTCTTCATAATGTGGTATTATTACAAATTCTAATGCATTTATCAGTTTTTGAGTACGCTCCAATTCTTTTGCCAGACTAAAAATGGCATTTTCATACTCTGCTGCTTTACAGATATTTGGGAGCATATTCTTGATTAGTCTTGCTGCCTTGTCTACGGAAGCATTAGTTTCTGAGAATCCGTAAGTTAAATCCTGACCCCCTTGTCTTGTTTTGACATTCAATGTAGGGATCTTTACGTCGACTATTCTTCTAACATTTACATCAACTTCCATGATACTTGGAGTTGATTCAGCAATCGATTCAAGAGTAGAAGTCCCAAGGGTCATGTAAGCATCGTACACCGCCTGATATATGTTTGCAAGAGGCGACCAGATATCTCCACGTGCTTTATTCGCTTCCTCGATAATTTCGTCGATCTTCTTTAAGAGAACTTCTCTTTTGTCGTCTAAAATTTTGTGCACCATTTTACCTACTTGAAGTGAACGCCGAATCTTGATTAATTCGATTTTTGTAGCAGTAACGCGTTTACCGAAGGACAATTTGATTTATTCTAATTCCGTCATTTTGTAGATTTCTTATAGTACTGACCAACGTGCTTATCTTTAATTTTGGTTAGTTCGCCTTCGGGTAAGCTCGATAATATTTCCCAGGCTCTTCCTAAAGTTTCTTCTAACGTGCGGTTCTCATCTTGATTTTGCTTCAGGAAATAATCCTCAAACATATCTCCGGCATCAAGATATTTTAGATCAACCCCGGTTAGACCTGCCCTTCCGACGATTTCAGAAAGGGCCCTCACCTCCTGAGCCCTGGAGTACAAATCGTAAAGTTGGTTTCCAACTTCCATATGATCAGATCTTGTCTTTCCTTCACCAACTCCATCTTTCATTAATCTAGATAGCGACATCAAGACGTTTACTGGCGGATATATCCCCTTTCTGAACAAGTCACGTCCTAGGACAATTTGTCCTTCGGTAATATAGCCTGTCAGATCAGGTATTGGATGAGTAATATCATCTGCTGGCATCGAAAGAATAGGAACTTGGGTCACACTTCCATTCTTGCCCTTTACCCTGCCAGCGCGTTCATAGTTATTTGCCAAGTCAGTGTAAAGGTAACCAGGATAGCCTTTTCTTCCTGGAACTTCCTCCCTTGCAGCACTTATCTCTCTCAATGCCTCAGCATAATTTGTCATATCAGTTAAAATCGCCAACACATGCATCTCAAGTTCAAAGGCCAAATACTCTGCAACAGTTAATGCCACTCTAGGAGTGATAATTCTTTCAATTGCAGGATCGTCAGCAAGATTCAAAAATAATACACTTCTCCGAAGAGCTCCTGATTCCTCAAGACTTCTCTTGAAATATTGGGCCTCAGAGTATTGTACTCCTATTGCTGCAAAGACGACAGCAAAGTCCTCTTTTGTACCCACGACTGCGGCTTGACGTGCTATCTGGGCAGCCAGTATATTATGAGGCATGCCAGAGCCAGAGAATATCGGAAGCTTCTGACCTCGCACGAGAGTTAACATTCCATCGATTACAGATACGCCAGTCTGGATGAAAGAAGTAGGATATTCCCTGCTTTCTGGGTTCATGGGCTCGCCGTTTACGTCAAGAAATTTGTCAGCCACTGGTTCCGGAAGACCATCGTTAGGTCTACCTAATCCATCGAAAACCCTCCCTAGCAGTTCGTGCGAAACAGGCATTGTCATAGTTTTGCCGAGGAATTTGGCCTTTGTTCCAGTAATTGCAAGTCCAGTGGTGCCTTCAAAAACTTGGATTATAGCTTTACCATTACCAACTTCAAGGACTTTACCTAATCTCCTATCTCCTTCATTAGTTTCAATTTCAACCAGTTCGTCGAATGACACCTTAGTTACCCCATCTATGACCATCAACGGACCTTTTATTTCTGCTACTTTGGTATATTCTACGCCGACTGATTCAGACAGAGACTTTCACCTCCCGAGCCACTGTACCCTTGAATTCTTCAGACATTCGTCTATCTAATTCATCCAATCTGGAGATCTGATCATCTGGAATTTCAAATTTAGCCTTCAGCAACGATGTTATGATTGGCATTGCACGAATATCTGCAAGCGACTTCCCTTCCTTCAAGGCTTTTTGGGCTTCCTTATAGAACTTTACCATCAATCTTACTAATTTCAATTGCTTTTGAGGGCTACAGTAAGTATCGATTTTATCGAATGAATTTTGTTGCAAGATTCCTATCTTAATCATTCTAGCTACCTCCAGAACCAATTTTTCTTCATCTGGTAATGCTTCTGGACCTAAAAGTCTAACGATCTCCTTTAGAGTATCTTCTTTTTGCAATATTTGATAAGATTCTGATCTTAGATCATACCAATCAGCGCTAACATTTTCTTTCCACCACTTTGAGACATCATCCAGATATCCTGAATAGGATTGCATCCAATTTATTGATGGATAATGCCTAGAATACGCTAGCCTTGTATCAAGAGCCCAAAATGTCTTTATAAATCTGATTGTATGCGTGGTAACTGGTTCTGTAAAGTCTGCGCCTGAAGGTGAGACTGCTCCCACAATAGTGACAGAACCTGCTCGTTCCGGAGATCCAAGAGCTCTAACTCGTCCGGCTCTTTCATAGAATTCTGCCAGTCGAGATGCAAGGTATGAGGGATATCCCTCTTCAGCTGGCATTTCTTCCAGTCTACCGGACATCTCTCTCAATGCTTCGGCCCATCTACTAGTTGAATCCGCCACCAGCACGACATCGTATCCCATATCTCTATAATATTCTGCGATTGTTACACCCGTATAGATAGAAGCTTCTCGTGCAGCCACAGGCATGTTACTCGTATTAGCAACAAGGACAGTTCTTTCCATCAATGGACTACCTGATCGAGGATCTATTAAATGGGGAAATTCGACGAGAACTTCAGTCATTTCATTTCCTCTTTCACCACAGCCTATGTAAACGACACCCTTTGAATCTGCCCACTTGGCTATTTGGTGCAAAGTTACTGTTTTGCCAGTACCGAAGCCGCCGGGAATCGCTCCGGTACCTCCTTTCGCTATAGGAAAATATGTATCAATTATACGTTGACCTGTAATCAGAGGTACTGTAGGATCATACCTTTGGGCATAGGGCCTTGGACGTCGTACTGGCCATTTATGGTACATCTTAAAATCCGTCTTTGCTCCACTTTTACTTTTAGAGTATAAGAGAGGGTGTTCAAGATCATATTCTCCCTCCCCAACTACTTCGGTAATTACTCCACCTTCATAGTTGGGAGGGATCAAGATACTGTGTGTAACCAATGGAGTCTCCTCTACGGTACCGATAATAGATCCCCCTTCAATGGAGTCCCCTTTCTTTAACGAAGGAATAAAGTTGTATTTCTTTTTCATATCAACAGGCGTAGTTGCTATCCCTCTGCCGATGAAGGCACCTGATTTTTGAGCAATATCATCAAGAGGTCTCTGAATTCCGTCATAAATCTTACCTATAATACCTGGACCTAGAAAAACAGACAAGGGTTGTCCAGTTCCAACCACAGGTTCTCCTGGTCTTAAGCCTGATGTTGATTCATAAACTTGAACAAAAGCAATGTCGCCTGTAAGCCTAATGACCTCGCCTATAAGCTTGGTATCTCCTACCTCGACTGTTTCATACATCTTAGCAGAGGACATTCCGTCAGCCTTTACTGCTGGTCCGCTTACCCAAACTATTTTTCCTTTAGCTACAGCCATCTCTCCTCATTCGCTCCTGAGCAGTTGGACTATCTCTTTCCTTATTAAAGGTTTGAGCCTTTCAATCCTAGACTCCATGGAATTGTCAAGTGTCATTGTCCCGTCATCGGACCTAGCTCTAATTCCGCCTGCTATATCTATTGGTTTCTTGGAGAGAGTTAGTTTTCTTTTGTTATTCTTATTGCCAGAGAGGTCTAGTATAACCTTCCTCACCAGTTCATAATCATTCTTATTACATTCAATATTAATTTCCGTGGACTCCAGTTTTGAAAGACTATCTTCAATCATTTTCCTTATTAGCTCCTTGTATGACTTTTCGTCAGGCCTTGATTGAAGTCTTTCTTTCGCTTTCTCAAAAATTTCATTAATTGCTGATTCTATAAGAAGGAGTTCTTTGTTCCTAGCATTGAGGCGACTTGAGCCTATTATTTGACGTTTTAAATTTTCTGCCTGCTTTTTAGCAGATTCGATTATGGCTTCGTACTCGCCCTGAAGTTTTGTACGCGAGGCTTGGAGGTCATTTTTTGCCTGTTCAAAAGCCGAGTCAATTTGGGAGACAAATTCGGATTCAGCTTGTGATAATACTTTGTCAATAGTTCTCTCTAGAGAAGTTGAACTCATCTAAAACTTGGAAAAAGATTGAGTGATTTTAACCTTTTGATAGAATATGGATTTCTGAACAGTGACATGACTGATCTAAGGTTCTCTGTGCTATTGTCTTGGACAGGCGTGCTATTTGAAATTTGATGAAATTATGTCATTCAATTTTTCAATCCAACACTCTATTTCAGCGACATGAGTGCCCATCCAATACACATTAGAACACTCCTTGCATTCGTAAAAAATTTCATAATTGTTGAACACTTTATCTTTAACCTTTTCTTTGATTTTTTCCTTTGGACTTCTTGTGATTGCGCCGTTACAATTTGGACACCTAGCCAAACTTTGGTTAAACTTAAGCATCTTTGAATGACTTTTCAGAATATTGCCTATGTTTTGCAAATCGTTTCCCGAATGTAAGAGAACTGCTGGAATTTTCTTGTTTACCGATCTAAAGAACAACTCCCTGTCTGCAGTAATTACTGTTCTTCTTTGTTCAAGCCCCATCCGAATTACATCACCGTCTCGTATACGTGAAGAATAATAGGTATCAAAACCAAGAATCCTTAATTTTCTTGCCACACTCCCAAACATCGAATCAACAATATATCTTGGTTGATTTGGATTATTGAGTGGTGTCACCTCTACACCCTTCACAAGTAAATGTTCCCTCGCTGTACATCAGCATGTCAGACCATTCTCCACATTCGTCGCAATATCCCGAAATATTTGAAGCTGGACGCCCGATTTCTCCTCTGACAATCCCTGCCTTCTCCGAGACAACATCCACCAATTCCGGAGTGACGGCTATTACATCAGAGGCTGAAATTATGCCGACTAGTCTTCCTTTATATACTACGCCTAAACGCTTTATGTTATTCTTTCTTAAAACCCGCGCGGCTTCGGTAATACTTTCTTCTGATTCAATCGTATGTATCGGCTGCATTATTTCTGACGCCTTCAGCAACCCAGGCTTGATGTCCTTGACCACGCCTCCTGAAACGATATCCCAATCAGTGACAATGCCAGCAGGAACTTTATTGTTGGTTATGACTATACTTCCTACTCTATGTTCGCTCATTTTCAGCGCGATGTCTTTTATCGAATCCTCTGGCTCTGCAGAAATTACTGGGCTGTTCATAACATCTCTAACGAGTACTCGTGTTGTCATGTTAGCATCGATGTGTTCCCTTACTTGTTTCCGTGCCACGAAGTTAATTGAATATATCGCTTTAATTGCTTTACGGATAATAAATCATGTATTCTAATAATTGTGGCAATATTCTGACCGTAAATGACCTAGACTCGAGATTCTTTTTGAATCTCTGGAAAAGAGTCTACTTTCTTTACTGCCATAATTTTAAACGAACCAGAAGGTAAAATCCTAATCACATCGTCCACAGGATATTGTTTGATGTAGGAAATTAAACTTCCTTGTACTGTAGAAAGTAGTCTTACAAATTCTGATTTTATTTTTTTTGCTGTAGCGACTATGTCCAAATTGCCAGGCATTAAAGTAATATAGGCGTAACTTTTCGAAAGAATTGCTGCATCCGGCCCACAAATCATACCATATTTATCATTGCCTTGGACCGTTATTCCTATTGCAAGTTTAAGTTCGACATTTCTGACAAAATTCCTTTTTCCCTCTAAAACAAATGCTCCTTTTGGTAGGTATTGTCCAGTAGGAGCCCCTTTCTTTACTTGACTAGGTAATACCCAGTATGCATCTGCAACAGATAATCCTTCCTTCCATGCTCTACTGAAAGAGACAGTAGCCTGAGCAGATTGATTAATGCTATCGGTGATGTTTAATTTATCTCGGGCATCTTTCAAGACAAAAAAAGGAGAGCCATGAATTTCTGCATGGAATACAATATCAGATTCAGTCATGTGTTTTCGAATTATCGCAGAGTTCGATGAAGCATCTTTTCCCCCAACTAAAAGCAAGCTATCTGATGTATAGCACCAGTGGTACCGTTCGTACCAATCCTTCGACTGTTGCTTCCGAAATTCAACTTTATTTTCTGCTTTTAGTGATTTGTTTCGCAGCTCTACTAGGCGAGCTCTAATTTTCTGACCTGCTTCTTCTATAGTCCTTGTGCCGTGTTCAAGCTCTTTTGCTCTAGTAAAGATGTACGAAGCTAGCTTTGGTAAGTTACGATCTGCTGGAATAAATTGGTCTGCAATCATGATATACTCTTTGCCTTTTTCATTTGCTAGCTTGGCGTTATGCTTTTGTAGCACGTTATGAAATTGGGTATCTATATTATCAGAAGTCTCTTGTTGCAGTATACCCATTATATCCTTTGCCAGATTTCTCAGGGAATTCCCCTTAATTATTACTTCTTTCTTTGCCTTTTCCTGCTGATCCAGATCATGCTCTAATACTGCTAATTGCTGTTCTAAGGTGCTAATTTTCCGAGTTTTGGCTAACCCAAAAATTTGAGTGCCGAGAACTTCATCAATCGCTTGCATAAAAGTAGGAACTTTCTTGATATTGTGATTATCACTGATGTATATTTGAATTGGAAAAGCATCGACTGGTTTTCCTGCCGCATCGAGCAGTATTGCTGGAGCATGATTCAATCCAGTAGTTACTTCGGTTACAATATTCATAATGTTAGTGTATATGGACTGCACCTCAGCATTTTCCAATTGCGAGACCAATCCTTCGGGATTAACTTTGGCCCTCCTCAATGCTTCCTCGACAAATCTTTTTGGCATGGAGGTCAAATTCCCTATCCATCGTGCAACGCTTACGCTATGGTATTCGATTGTATCTTTACTTGATATCAAATGCTCAAGTGTAATATTGAAGACGTCCCCTCCACGTTGAGGAGGAAAAACATATTTCGATCCAACTCTCAAAATCCTATGCCTTACCTCTATAGACTTTAGGATACCTAAGATTGACATTTCGTTATCGCAGAGAATCATGTTGCCGCCTCCAAATATTTCCACGATAAGTGTTATCACTACCTTGTCATTTCTTTTGAATTTCAAAATGAATATCCTTTCACTTCCAATTTGCTCTAAACTAAGAAACCTAGTCCGTTCAAGTTCACGCTTTAGTACAGCGACCATCTTATTCTGTTCGACTATTTTGAATTTGGTAGATGTTATCCACAGGCCTTGAGTCGAGATCATTAGCAGAATATCGGGCTCTACTGAGTGATGAAATCTGAGCAATACGGCGGCCTGTGTCACACCAATAACATCACTGACATAATATCCTCGGCCTAGTTTGATGCTCGATTCGTTTACAAGATATCTAAGTTCTAAGCCGGATAGTTCCATGCTCTAAGTTGCCCTGCAGATTAATATTAATTAATGAAGACAATATAGACCGGAAAGAATTAAACCTGCATATAAGTAGCATAGACGTTTTGGATCAGCTGGATAAACTATACTATGTGCGAGCATTTCTTGGCGCGCTATGTGGCGTTATTTTAGGATTTATTCTTAATCCTGATAACTCGAGTGGGGCCATAGGGGCAATCCTTATGGTTGGATTGGTCTTTTATATAATATCGTACGTCGCTGGCAAGAAAATCGTAACACAGATAAAGAAGGAAGAGAGACGGAAGCTCGCAACAAATGGTATATTTCCGTTCATTTTCTTATTACTTATGTTCATGATAGTCGTATATACCGGCTTATACGGCAACATGTAGCGGTCACTCTATCCACAAGACAAATTATCTAGGTCTGATATGAACTATATTTGCATGAAATGGGAATTCACTACACCGGGCATTCCTGACGATTTGTTTGAAAGAAGTGACAACGTACCTATAACAAAAGAAGATGTACGAGCACTGGCAGTTAGCAAGTTAAGGCTTAAGGAAGGATATGACGTCATTGAAGTTGGCACTGGCAGTGGAAGTCTAACGGTCGAAATTTGTTTACAAGTAAAAAGTGGAAAGGTATATTCAATAGATCTTAATCCCGAGGCTATAGAACTAGCGCGTCGAAATTTGGAAAGATTTGGAACAAATGCTCAGTTAATACTTTCGCACGCGCAGAATGTAATATCCTCACTTCCAATGGTTGATGCGATTGCTATCGGAGGTACTCTTGGAGAAACTGAGGAAATAATTAAGCTAAGTCTTCAAAGGCTTAAAAGTGGAGGAAGAATTGTTATTGATACGATCCTAATTGAAACCTTATTCAAGACACTTGCAGCATTGAAGCAGCATGAGTTAATTGACATGGAGATCACTCAAGCTATCATTTGCAAATCAAGGAGCGTAAGTACGGGGACGATGCTTCTTGCGAGAAATCCGGTAACAATAATTTCTGCAACAAAAACCTAACTCATCAACAGTAATATACGTAAAAAACATCACAAAATGTTTAACTAGCGTGATCATTTAAGCGATCAATCTTAACTGATTTTACGAATGAAATTAGATTTGTTTATCGTGTTATGCATTTGGAAATATAATAATTATCCTGGGATTTAAATAACGCAAATTTTATGAATTTCATCAATGAAACTATCTTGCATTGGTTGTGGTCCTGGGGATCCCGACCTCCTTACGATAAAGGCAATTGATCGAATAAGACAAGCAGAAATTATTTTTGCCCCTACGTCCAAACATGGCAAACCTAGCATTGCACTTTCCATCGTCCGCAAATATATAAATGAACTCACTACTTTAACAGTTGACCTGGTATTTCCTATGACAAAGGACAAAGATCTGCTGAAAAAGCAATGGAAGGACAATGCCGATCAGTTGGCAGGGGCAGTATTGAAAGGAAGAAAAACTGTCTATTTGACTGTTGGAGACCCTTCGCTATACAGTACTTGGATATATATGCATAAAGAGATGATAAAAAATCATGGAAATATTGAAATTGAGATCATTCCAGGCATCCCTTCCATGTTTGCCTTTGCCGCTGGTGCTAAAATGAGTCTCGCAGAGGGGGACGAGACACTAGGAATTGTTCCTGCTTGCTATGATCTTGAAAGAGTAAAACGTACTGCTTCTTCTTGTGACACAGTTATTTTTCTTAAGGATGGACGGTATTTTGACAGTGTAATTCAAGTACTCTCTGAAGCAGGCTTTGACGATGAATCGATTATAACAATAGCACAAGACGTATCTTCGGAGGGTGAAATAATGAAGGTAGCTAGATTAGGGGATTTAAAGACATTGAAAATTCAATCCGGCAAGTATTTTTCGATAATGGTCGCAAAGCGAAATGACAAAAGCCAATAATACTGTATACTTCGTTGGATCAGGTCCTGGCGATCCGGACCTCATTACTCTAAAAGCATTGAAGCTCCTTCAGAACGCTGATGTAGTTGTTTACTCAGGATCGTTGCTCAATCCGAAACTTCTTGATCATGTTAAAAATGATGCCCAAATTCATGATGCAGCGTTACTAGATAGAGAACTTATTTTCGAAATATTGGAAAAGACTGCTAAGTCTGGTAAGCTGGCAGTTCGTTTCCATGATGGCGACCCTTCATTATTTAGTGCTATAAGAGAACAAATTGATAAACTCGAGAAAGATGGCATAAATTGTAAAGTTGTTCCGGGAATAACAGCCGTATTAGGTGCGGCAGCCTCATTAAATTTAGAACTAACCCTACCAGGTGTTACTCAGACGTTGATAATCACAAGAGTAGAATCTAGAACTCCTGTACCAGAAAGGGAAAGACTTGTGGAACTTGCCAAGCATGGTGCAACCCTAACATTATACCTAAGTGTTCACTTGATTGATAATATTGTAAGAGACTTACTGTCAGGTGGCGCTTACACTAAGGACACACCTGTTGCAGTTGTATACAGGGCAACCTGGGATAATGAAAAGACTCTGATAGGTACACTTGGAAATATCGTAAAAATGGTCAAAGATTCTAAGATAACAAAGACTGCAGTAATCATTGTAGGTTCAGTTCTGAGACCTGCAAACTATCAATTTTCAAAGGTATACGACCCTAAATTTACTCACGGTTACAGAAAAGCAAAGTAGTGTTTCACATTCGCCTCTCCTCACAATGAAAATGAAATGGTATGCCTAATTCCTCAAAATATTTCCTCGTCTTTCCTCATGCCTGCCAGGCCTGTTCTTACATTCGAAGCACATTCTGTACATAGGTCTTCTGAGAATGGAAAGCTTTTCATGCATTGTTTACAAGTGGGTCTATCACATTTTGGACAAGCTACTGTTGATGTTTGGTTATTACAAAGATAACAAAAATTTTTCTCCATACTATATTATGGGTTCATCGGTCGTAAAAGTATATCGTCTACAGTAGGTGTGAGGATGAGACCGCTGGCCTATAAAGTCCCTCCTAAAGTCAGAGTTGAAATCTGGAGATTTCCTTCTGCTCTACTTTTGCCCAGTCTCCCATCCCGGGACCTGGTTCTGAATCTTTCCTTCTTCCAACAATTTCGCTTATTATGATTTGTTTTGCAGCCATTGGAGGCCACACCATCGCAACATACTCACCCGTACCTCCGGCAGTATCTAAGGAAGCTTCGAGAAGATTCTTATCTGAAAAGCCAAGAGCAATTAATTTCTGCCGTACAGCACCAACCAAATCCGTCTGACCATGAACGATGATGTGAACATTCTTGCTGAAATCTAAGGAAGACATTATGTATTCTGATTCAATTATTCACAGGTATAAACGTGATGGCGTGAATTTCACTAAGTGTTTTGACCTATCAATGTTTCAAAATCCCCTACGCACCAAACATTATACTGGAATGATCTATCAGACAGCCTATCCCAGAATAATGATATTCAATTATATAGTTTAAGACACAAAAATAAAGTGATCTAGCCAAGTCTTACTGACAGTTCTTCCCCATTTCCTATTGGAACGGTAACAGATCGCATATTTTTCATCCCACGAACGTGCTCCAAATATTTTGTCATAAGTAATCTATATTCCTCAGGATATAGAACATTGTCAGCAGCTATTATGCCACCTATCCGTACAAGTGGTAACACAAGGTCGAAATACTCTATTAGATGTTCTTTGTCAGCATCTAGGAAAACTATGTCAAATTTTTTCTTATCGCCAGTGTCATTTCCTTGATAATTATTTATTAACTTTTTTAGTTTACTGAGAGCATTTCCTTCAAGAACCTTTATCATGTTTTCGACTCCTGCCTTTATGAAGTTCTTCTTCGCCGCGACAACCTTCAAAGGATTCGATTCCACAGTTATGATAGCATCGACTGTTCCTTTAGCACCATAATTATATTTGAGCGCAGCAGCAAACCATAGGGTTGAATACCCAGCAGATGTTCCTATTTCTAGTACCTTCCGTGCTTTAGTGGAAATTGTTAACACATTGTAAAACAGTCCGGTATCATGAGTAATCGGTTGCATCATCTGTTCTCTGCGTAGTTCGATTTCCCCGGCATTTTCTGCTAATGCTTGTTTCTCAAGAGCAGTTAATACGGAGGCTATTTTCGTATCCACAATGTCCAATAATAGATGCTGGCATTTAGATATTTATTATTCAATACAATGAATGTGACCTGTTCAGGAATCTTTCATTAAGGGAACGGGAGCTGGAAGAGACTAGAACCTGATAGTGAGAATGGATCTATTTGTGGAGTTCGTGTGCTGGAAGGAGTGTCATTATTTTCGGATTCAATTGGGGACCATTTAAAATGCATAAATGGGAATATTCGAATAATCGGGTCAATACACGAGTCGAAAATTCCACAATTGTCAAGTCCCAACGCCTCAGCACGCAATGTGCGTCTATCATCGGTTAAATCAGCAAATGAGTTGTGTGAATACGTAGCGAAAGTCAAGACAGAAATTACTAGTGTAATTCCGAGTCTGCTGCAGATCCGTATTCTGTTATTCGTATTTATCGTAATTGGATGCATGATAAAGTATATGTGGAATGCTCAACTGCCAATTGTAAGATAGTTGAATAATTCGCTGCTCTAATCTAATTCTGAAAGCCTTCATAGAGTAAAATAAGTCAAGAATTTCTTAATGAATTCGTATCCTAATTTTCGATGATAAATTCTCCCAGACTCATAGCCTTCACGAATAGTGATTTTATTGCAATTTTTAGGCTTGTTAGTTTAGATTGTTCCTATCCTCCTTATAGTAAATTGGAACGCAGATTTTTTCACGGTTTGATCTGACGGTACAATCTTATTTATTTCAGCTATTTACTCTCACTCAAGAACATGGATAAGAACGTTTAATTTTAGTCTAGTGCTGAGGACGTAGCAATCTATGGAAAAAATTTTTGAAATGGAAAAGCTAATTTCAAAACTCGAGGGCAATGAAAATTACTTTCTAACATTCATAAACTCGCATGGAATTCAAGCTGGAATATTACGGCTACTACCAGAGGAAGAAGATGTGCAGGAACCTCATTCTTCAGATGAAATATACTTCATCATAAGGGGTGATGGTTTTATCAACATGAATGGTAGAAAATATAAGTTGATGCCCAATTCATTCATTTATGTCCCAGCAAACCTTGAACACAAATTCTATGGAAATAGAGAGGAACTTTTAGTAGCTTATTTCTTGGCCAATTAGAAATGAGGCTGCAGCAGAATTGGTGTACTATTACTTACTCGTCAATCTGAAACCCAATGACAATCTTGACCTAAATATTTCCGAATCAAAAAATTGGCTTCTTCATGCTAGATCCACATCTTTTGCATCGAATGTCTTTCACTTCTGCACCACAGCTTAAGCAAGAATATCTCAATTGAGTACGGCCCGAAAAGAATCCTTTACCTACTCTTTCATCGCTGAAACCAAAAGATTTTAGAGCTCTCATCTGCCTTGATCTTATGTAAAACATTATCCCTATGAAGAAAGCTAGATTCAAAATGAAGCCTACTATAAATCCAAACAAGTATGTAAATAGCAGACTTAGTCCGAGACTAGCCCCGATGAATAAAATTTGGCGTTTCAAATCAGATTTTAAATTATTGCCCATCTCCGACGCTTATACTATGTACCTCTGGGTTTATCAATTTATTCCCAAATTGAAGCCATCTTGTAGAATAAGGGCTGATTTGCTAGCTGTCTGATATTAGGATTATTGCGGTCAGATCAGGCATTCAAGTTTAATTTGATAGACCCTTGTAATATGAATAGAGGAACTACAGAGTTTCAAAAATATGAACTTAATATATTTATCACATTTTCAATTCCATTCATCTCCTCTGCAACCACTTTGATTTTGTTAGTATTTTGCAGATAGTAGTCATTATTCAAAACCTCTTTTATGGCGGAATTTATGGATCTCAGGTTCATTATCTCTTGTTGCTTCGAGAATTGTAGAAATAAGAAAAAGTCGAGTTAAAGAAGGACCAGTGATATGCACAAAAACCAGAGGCTTAGATCTGTTAATACCAAGTGTCTTCACAACAGTATTCAATACTTGCGGAGCACGATCAGGTATTGAAATAGTAAACCATACGTAATCCACTTTTTTCCTTATAGAATCACAATCCCAGATGTTATGCTCGCAAATAGTGTAAGGTGGGGGGCAGATTGGGTATAAGCAGCCTTTCGGACAAATTCCAAGTCCTCCAAGAAATTCTCCATCATTTTTTCAAAAATCCGAGCAATAGTCAATTTCCTAGTCATTGAGACGATTAGCAATAGTTACTAGACGACCAGCATGGCCTAGACCTATACCATATGGAGCAAAATAGGCCCGAGCCATACATATAATCACAAATTGCCAAAATCATGGCTTATAAATTGTAAAGCTAAGATGCGTAATCTCAAAATAAACAATGGCAGTTAGGGTTTGACAAGTCAGGCGTCATTCTTTTCATGTCTTAAGCGTTGCCAATACGCAGACAACTAAATTACCTAGTAACTTATGAAAATAAGGTGTGGGCTTAGTCGTATCTTGATTTCTAATTGGAATGGGATGCAGTTGGCTCGTCCATTGTATCAAAAACAAGCTCATTTATTTTTTCCAGATGTTTGGCTAAAGATACCATTACCTCTATTTTTCTTTTTGGATAATTTGCAAATTGAATGACACTATCTATGAAAGTGGGTATTGGTATAACATCCTCTCCTAATACTTCTATTCCTCTTCTTGTCATCAAGTACGATTTTGCAATGTGAGCAGCTTGAATACCGTTTAGAAAGTAATTTTGAGAATCCGGCATAGAATTGCTAGCTTTAAGATACTCTTGTTTAAGTAATTCCGCTTCCTTTTCAATATCATCCTCCATCAATTTCATCCTCTCAACCAAGCGATTTATTCCCTCCATAATATCTACTGCCATCGACGCCACCCACTTTGAAGATTACAAATTATGCTTTCTTACTCTGATCTTACTCGCTCTTTTTTTATTTCTTGTTCTTGAAGTTTTCTGAGTTCACTCAAAAGAAATTTTTTATACTTATCGCGTTCTTGTTCTGTCATCTTATCCAAGTTAGAGCTTAAGGTAGATCCTATGGTAGACATTCGATCTATCAGATCTATTGCCATAAATTTCCCGACATTTCCTACCCTGAGCATGACATCAAGTTGCTTCTGTACTATGTTATGGACAGAATCAGCATCTTCTGCTATTTCTACCCCTTTCGGTGTAATGCGATATTTCCCACTATCAGTTTCACTAATTAGTCCCTCTTCCAGTAACCTACCGAGCATTGGATAAATCAAACCAGGCGAAGGTTTCCACCGTCCTTCACTTTGTAAGATTGCTTTGTCTATAATTTCCTTACCTGTCATAGGCTGAATCTTTAATAAAGCCAAAACATAGTGGCGCGAGAATCCTCGTGGAATTGCACTTCCAACTCTTGCAAGCCAATTTGAAATCATATCACTAGTGATATTACTAGCGATATTTTAGTCTTTCTGGTTTGAACGCTCAACCACACATAGATGTGCTTGTTCTAATGCGATCTAGATCATTAACTTCCAAATTAAAAATTCTCAGGGTACGAAATATACGAGGAAGCTCGCACCTACTATTGCCGCAACAAGGAGTATAGTAATCAATATCCCTTTTTTTGTGGTTCGTTTCTTCCTGCCTTCTCTTTCGAGATCTTCTTTTACCAACTCGCTATCCGATATGTATGCAATGTTAATGGTTAATATTTTTATTCATTTGAATATGATTTTACCATAACCTTACCTTGGCCTAATACTAGTAATGACATTATGAGTAAGATAGATTATTGACCATAATGGTGGTTGATATTATTGCTCCTAAAAATAGGACCAAACGTCCTGATATAATTTTATGTCCCTTCTCCCCGTAAGCATAGAAGGAAATTGTTTGGAAATTATCTATGTGCTTATGCAGAATAGGAGATTTGCTTAGCGTCATTTATTCTCAGCAGTTTGCGAGGTATCAATTTCTATCATTAACTGACAACGATGATAATTATTCTTCAGAGATTCGCAATTCTCATCTATCTATCATGGCCTGTTGTTCTTGGGTAAAAATCTTCGGACTTGTAGTTTTTTCGTACAAGGATTTATAACCTAGTGTTCCATTGGCAATAGAATATTCGATCCCCTTTTTTAGATTAGTAACCTCGTTAGATGGAACTATTTCAGTCATGTAATAAAAAATCTTGTCTCCAGACTTCACGCATTTTCTATCGGTCGGGATTGGAAAAATCAATCACTCATGTTGGCAGCACTCCCCTAGAAAATTCAGTGGGGCCAAATCCGATCTCTGCCAATAGATGTCCTATCTGATTACTAAGATTGCCACGCATTGAAATATCAGAAGTTGCCATCCATTATGATCTGAGTTGAGTAATCCTCACCAACGTTTCACGTCCAAATTGTAGATAACCTTTATCGGCATGTACATGATAGTTTGTTTCCTTTCGTATTTTGATATCATTCAAATCACTTTCCAGTTCTTTGTCGGGACCCGATGGGATACCTAATATATGGATTGCATTATGCAAATTTTAAGGATTGATGCATTGAAGCGTGTCACAGTGATGAAATTTGGAGGAAGCGCTCTGGGGGTTGATGGTTCAGGAGTCGCAAGTGTAATTGAAAGAATAATCCAAAAAATGTCTGAATCCAAGATAGTTGCGGTATTCTCTGCACCTTTGACACTTTATAATGGAAGAACAATATCCATGACTGACGTTGCGATCCATGTGGGCAAGAGTTATTCCAATTCAAACCCTGTAGAGATAGATATTTTGAAGGAGGTTTATGAAAATATTTCTACTGGCCAAATTTCAGAGGAGCTTTGTAAACCACTATTTGATGATCTGAGCAATTTCCACAAGCAGGTAATTATCTCTCTCAAACAGGCCGCTGAAAATCGGAGGTTTGTAGATGTTACCAGAGCACGAACTTTGGCATATAGTGGGGAAATAGCAATGTCATATTTGATGGACTATATACTAAGAAGTAAGGGCCTGGTCTCGACTCATGTAAGAATAGAAAACTGGCCCATAATAACAGATGACAACTTTGAGGCTGCTACTTTTTTGTTTGAAGAATCAATGAAAAGAAGTGCCTACCTTAAAGATTTGATTGAAAAGCATGACATTGTTACCATAGGAGGATTTGTAGGTAAAACTATAGATGGATTGGAAACAACTTATGAGAGGGGAGGCTCGGACAGGACGGCTGCTGATGTAGCACTGCTGCTGACCGAAGAATATGAGACGGAATTAGATTTTGAGAAAGATAATGTTGTTTTCAGCGCAGATCCAAAGATAGTGAAGCAGAACCTTGAATATGTCAAAGAGTTATCATATAACGAAGCAAAGTTAGCTGGAATGTTTGGTATGAAAATTCTTGATCCTGTTGCGATAAAAGAAATCGACGACAATGGTGTGGATATTCCCATCACCATAAGTGATATGAAGAATCCTACAAAAGTTACTAGGATAATGAAACACGCAATTGAGGGGTCTAAAAATTATTTGAAGATAGTTACTGGAAAGAAAAATTGTGCAATTGTAAGAATCGAGAGCATTGCAGCGTCACACTTAGTAGCAATGTTAGAAAGTGATAAACAATATCATGACTTTGTAAAACTGTCGCCTTATAAGAAGGACGGGATTGAGATTACAAGGTTACTGTTCTTGGACGGAGACTATGTCAGACGACAAGAGCGTCACTTCAAGGCATTCTATCCAAAACTCGAGATCATGTACGGAAGAGGAGTTGTAACATTAATTGGGGATAACATGTGGAAAATTCCTGGAATTGCTTCCACTACAAGCAGTACGGTGGGAGAACATAAAATAAACATTCTAAACATGGATGCGCAGGAAGAAACCTCCCGAATATTGATTGTTGTTGATGAATCCAATGTATCTGATGCTGTTAGGGCAGTACATGCGAAGAGAAACGAAATTCATGGAATGAAGTAAACCATGAATGGAAGAAAGATTTGGATCGATGGAGATTTCTACAATTGGGATGAAGCGAAAATCCATGTTTTAACTCACGCTCTTCATTATGGAACTGGTGTTTTCGAGGGGATACGATGTTACAAGTCAGCTAAGGGATATGCAATATTTAGGTTACGTGATCATATAAGTAGATTAATTGAAAGTGGCAAAATGTATTATATGAATTTTCAGCAAACTAATGTAGAAATTGAGCGCGCTGTTTTGGAAATAATTCGGGCAAATGGTTTGGATGAATGGTATATTCGTCCAATTGCATATTATGGATATGGTAAAATGGGGGTCAATCCCTTACCAAATAAAGTATCGATATCAATTGCTCTCTGGAAGTGGGATGAGTATTTCAAGTCCAATTCTAAGGATGGAGGAATAAGGGTTATGACTTCGTCTTGGCTACGTATAGATAATAGGTCTATGCCAATGCGTGCCAAGGCCACTGCCAATTATGCAAACTCGGCATTAGCTAGAGTTGAAGCAATTAAAGCAGGATATGATGAAGCGATCATGCTGAATCTACAAGGCAAGGTCGTTGAAGGATCGGCCGAAAATATTTTTGCAGTAAAAGACAAAGTTATCATTACCCCTCCCATTAGTTCAGGAGCACTAGATGGTATTACACGGAATAGTATCTTAACTATTTGCAATGACCACGACATTAAAGTTGAAATACGTGACCTTGCAAGAGACGAACTATACTCAGCGGATGAAGTTTTTTTGAGTGGTACAGCTTCTCAAATTAAGTCTATTACAGAGATCGACAGCAGGGTGGTAGGCTCTGGTAAAGTGGGAACAATTACTAAAAAGCTCCAAGGATATTATGAAAAAATAGTTCGAGGAAAAGGAGGTAAATTGAGCAAGATTTGGCTTACATACGTGAATTAGAGTAAAGGTCATTGGACGTCTGATCCTCCGCAGATAAATTAATTCCGGCACGTATACTGTTAGCAATTAACAATTTAGCTGTAAGGGGCCCGATAGGTCAATGCATACGACATTTTCATGTTCTTTCAGCATGAGCGACATGAGTATTATTAGAATGATCGTAGCTTTTAGATACCAGTTTCGTTTAGGACAAGAGCAAGTAATGCAGCTCTCAGTTCCTTTCCGTACGCGGCCTGTCTGAAGTAGACTGCGCTATCAGTTGAATCGATTTCCTTAGAGATTTCATCAACTCTAGGCATAGGATGCATGATAGACGCTCCTGATTTTAGCTTATTTTGGACGTTACTATCTACTACATAAGTACCCTTAACCTTTTCATATTCTTGTATGTCTGGAAATCGTTCCCGCTGAATTCGCGTAACATATAATATATCTATTTTTTCCAAAATGGAATCATCTAGTTCTGTAAGTTCAATTATTCTTAATTTTTCCTTTAGTCCATATATGGACTCTTGCCTGAGGCGTAAAGATGGAGGTGAAACAAGATAGATTTCAACATTGTAATGGATGAGTCCATATAATAGTGAGTATATGGTCCTCCCGTATTTCAGGTCACCTAGAATACAAATTTTTAGCCCGTCTATATTCTTCTTTTCCTTCTTCATCGTATAGAGATCAAGCATTGCCTGAGTCGGGTGTTCTTCGCTGCCACTCCCCCCGTTAAATATTGGGTGACCAGAAATTTCAGCAGCGTATCTGCTCGATCCGTCCATCTGGTGTCTGAGTACTAACACATCAGCATAGAGGTCCATGGTCTTAATAGTATCGTATAATGTTTCACCCTTTTCGATTGAAGAATAATGAGGATCAAATATTCCTAATGAGCTTCCACCAATTGATGCCATTGCAGCTTCAAAGCTCATTCTAGTTCTGGTGCTGGGCTCGTAGAATACATATCCTAAGATTCTAGCAGAGCCAAGTTGACTTCTCTCTTTTGCCTTAAGGGTTCTTATTTTGTCTGTTGCATCAAAGACAAATTCCAAGTCATCTTTGGAAAAATCTTTGATTGACACGATATCACGGTTAAAGAAGTGGTTAGTCTTCATATCACTCAGCTTTTAAAAATATTGTTAACGCATCCTAATAAAAGATTGTCAGCGTTGTAAGCATTATCAGTTATATTATAGAATTTTCCAGATAATGATGATCCCCCGAATGAAAAACTATCTTCTTGAGTTTGTGATTTTTACACTTTTTTCCTTGTTTTTGATTTTTACAATTGTCCATAGTAGCATAGGCATTAGCCAGGGGTCAATGGATATGCCGCTTACTATTTCATCTACTATTAAGACATTAGGTACAAGTATTTCTTCGATGATTTCAAGTGCATATTCAGATAGAAATAACTACGCATTTGCCAGTAATTCCACGAATGGTTCACTCGCTGAAAATTACATTGGTAATTTCAGTGGATTTAAGACCGATGGGTCAACAAACGCTGATTTCGACAATTTCACAAATATGACGAATATGGGAAACGTGAGTTTAGGTAATAGGGATTTTCTCAAAGAAGAGATCAATAGGTCATCATCAACAGACTTGTCAAATGCCCTGAGTTCCGCTCCAACCATTAATACGATAACTTATACTCCCAAGTTTGTTTGTGGAGCTATCTCTTCTTCAGAAGGTCCCTTAAGACCTGGCTACTATGATACAGACATAAGTATTTTCAATAAGCAAGACTATGCAATTAACTTTCTTTGGAACATGGTAATTACAGATGGGCACAGTTCAAATGCAATTATTAAAAAATTGCCGGCTGAAACTTCAACCAAAATATCATGTTCTGATCTATTTGTCCTTCTTCCTGATAATGTTAAATTTCTTGAAGGTTTCGTAGTTATTACGCTTCCTGTTAGTGGTAATATGATTGGCGCATTTCAAGACACTAGAAATAGTGGAATCTCCATTTTGAAACCAACCAATCGTGAAAATGCGAATTTGATTGACGTGCAGGTATTTTATACTGCAAATGCTTTACCCAACTTGCCTGAGGCTATAATTATTGAGAAGATTTTGTTTAGGGTACTGAACGATTCTTCTGGAAAGATTCCTAAGAAATTCTTGGATTCGGACTTAGAAGTAGCCTTTCCGGTACAGCATGAGGAAATTTACGATCCTATAGAGCGTGTTAAGGCGACATTTGTTCGACAATACGGTTTGTCTTCTTTAGAAGCAAGTAATTTGAACGTGAAAATAAATCAAACTGATTTGAGTGCATCTTTTCAGCAAGACGATCATGCGATATCCTCTTCAAGAATTCTTCCTGACATAGAGTACGATAAGTAGCAACCTACATGCACTATTAGATTATGATAGTGGTTATAGATGGTAACTGACCAGAACGAACTTCAAATATTGAATGCGCGGCTTAAGATGATCAATTCAGGACCCGTCGTAAGACCTCCTACTACTATGGATTTTGAGTTGGCTACGATACCTGAAGATAAATATGGGATACCTCCATTTACTGTTGCCGGTTCAACGTCAACCTCCAAAATTTCTGATATTGCTTGAATTTCCTGGTCGGTAGCGCTAGGATGAACTCCAGCTCCTTGATTTGTAGAAACTATCATTGATCCTGTTTGAGTAAAGCCTGCAATTGATACGGCTTCGACTTGGACTCCTAACACATCCCTTATTTGATTATGGGTTTCGGCGTTAATCAAGCTTGATACCACTGCACCTTTATCATTAGCAGAGATCAAATTTCCAATTGCTGTTAATTTAGAGTCCAATCTCTCAACATTCAATTTACTAGCATTTTTAAAAATCTTTAATTCTTCATCAGAAGCAGTTGATGGCAGGAGTATGCCATTATTGGTCATTACGGTTAATGGGCCGACTAATCTTGTTCCTGCTACCGAAACATAAATCATTTTTTCAACCCCAAGATATTCTACAAGTTTCTTGACCTTGGTTTCCGCAAAGCCAAAAGGAACACATAATAGCGTATTATTTGATTTTACAAATAAGCCAATATTCGGACTTCGATATACATCGTATTTGTAAATCCCCAACTACTAAGGCTAGTAACAGAGTTCATATGAACCTATGGGAACCCAAAGTTTTGGAGAGTAGAGAATACTGCGGCTGAAACTATGCTTTGCTACATCAATCAGATTTGTTTTATGTTTCTACATGAAAGACTGAATAAGCTATTACCTGTTTCCTATCCAGAGGCGCAGCTACTAAAGCCACACTCAATACACATATTACAACCTTCAGTAATGATCAGTCTTGAACTGCATGATGGACAAGCCTCACTTTCGGTATATTCGGTTGTTGACATTGGTGGAAGCGTCTTCTTGGCCTCAGCCAGAGTATGGACAAAAAGATCCTCTTTTGCTTCTGACTCTTTGAAAACTTTTTCAAGTTGTTCTTTGACATAATTCTCTTTGATGTTATTACGAATGTAATCTACAACGAAGGAGCTAGGTTTGACAACAAAATTCTTCTCTTTCTTGTCATTTCCAGTTATGTGAAGTACTTGTTCGTGTCTAGAACCGTCTCTATAGACCGTGACTCCTTTTAGTCCCAATTCGTGTGATAAGAGATATGAAACTTTAACGTCATCCACGTTGACATCTCCTGGCATATTAATTGTCTTTGCAATTGCATTGCTAATCCATTTTTGCCATACGGCTTGCGCCATCAGATGATCTGTCCAATGTATGTCGATTGCCGTAACAAATGATTCTTGAATCCATTCTGGGATTTCGCTGAGGCCTCTAACGGAACCATAATTATTTGCAACTTTTGTCAATATCTCGTCACTATAAAGGCCCATTTCTTTCAACATGTTCTCAAACACTCTATTTGTGTAAAAGAATCTCCCGACTGTTACACGTTTTTCAAAGACAAGCGCAAAAACCGGTTCTACTCCATTTGATGTGTCAGCTATCATTGATAATGTTCCTGTTGGCGCTATGGTTGAGGTCCATGAATTTCGGATTCCATGTCGCTTTATCTTTTCGATTAGAGAATCCCAATCGTATGAATGTAATTCTTTGGGAATTTCATAATAGCCAGCTACAGGAATTATCTTTCCGTTTTCGAACCCTGTTTTATTAAATAATGGGAATGCTCCTCTTGCCTTGGCGATTGCAACGCTTTCCTCCATGCTAAAATAAGAAATGGCTTCAGCCAATTTGTTCATGAATTCATAGCCTTCTTTAGAATTGTATGGAATCCGTAGCATAAATAACAGGTCAGCAATGCCCATAATTCCCAGTCCAATCCTTCGGGTTAGTTTAGTATTGTAATCAATTTCCTCGACCGGATACTTGTTCATATCTATGACGTTATCGAGAAATCTAGTAGACAGGCGGACTGCCTGTTCATATCTTTGCCAATCAAATTCAAACATACCATCTGCTTTCCTTTTAACAAAGTTTGCCAAATTAATTGACCCTAGATTGCATGATTCGTAGGGATATAGGGATTGTTCACCGCACGGATTTGTTGCACGCAACGGCCCATTTTTCGCTACAAGGCACGGATTGTATTTGTTGATGTTATCAAAAAATATCACGCCTGGTTCAGCACTTTTCCAAGCACTAAATGCAATAAGGTCCAATAATTGATGTGAATCAACTTGACTTAAGGGCTCCTGTGTTCTTGGATTCTTCAGAGTGTACCTGTGGTTGTCCTTATTCACTAGTGATTGCCAGAAATCATCCCAAATTCCGACACTCACATTAAAGTTTTCGAAAACGCCAGGCTTTGTCTTTGCGGTTACAAATTTTTCGATATCAGGATGCCATGCTTCTAAAATTCCCATGTTTGCTCCGCGTCGTTTTCCACCTTGTTTTACTACATCGGTTATTGTATCTATAATTCGCATAAACGAAGTTGGTCCTGAAGCTACCCCGGATGTTGAAGCAACTATATCACCTTCTGGACGCAAATCAGAGTAGTTTATTCCGACGCCGCCACCTGACTTGAATATCATAGCAGCATCAGTGGATGACTTCATTATTTTTGACATATCATCTGGTATGTCAAGAACGAAACATGCAGATAGCTGTCCCAACTTTGCTCCAGCATTCATAAGAGTTGGGGTATTTGGCAGAAAATCTCTAGAAACCATGAGATTGTAGTATTCTGATATTCTTTCGGAGTATGACGACATACTGCCATCAGCTATCATGCGAAGGAGTTCTTTGAAGCTTACTTTCATGTGTCCAAGCTCGGCCAGATAAATGAAATGACGGATCATGGCTTCGAAATGATATCTACTAAGGTAATAATCTCCAAGTTTTAGCTTCATATCAAAATCGTCAATTTTTGAATAGTATTTTCGTGCCTCTTCTATATTCTGGGAAACACCCCCTGCAGAAGAAAATACTCTTGTGTCATGTAACATGTCGGGAATTGACACTAGGACCGCAACCCGTTCAAACATTAATTTGGGTCCTTCAATTATTTCATTATTGTTATCCCTAAGTAGATAACGAGCCGCGAGTACTCGTAACGAATTTAGGTCAAAAGCCTTGTCAACTTCGTCCAGATCTCTCTTGTTTAAAATTTTCATCTTTTCATCTCTAATTTTGCGTCTCTCGTGCCTGTATAAAATATACGCCTTGGTCGTTTCAGACAGTCCCTCTTCGATCAGAATTGATTCGACGATATCTTGAACGTCCTCTACACTTGGAATCATAGCAGCACTATCAATTCCGTATCGTTGCTGAACCATCTTTTGAAAGACTTTTTCTGAAAGCTTCTCAGCAAGTAGATAGTCCTGCTTACCTACTGCTATCAATGCTTTGTAAATAGCATTAGATATTTTATTCTGATTAAATTCAACTATCCTTCCATCCCGCTTTCGTATTTGCATTATAGTTTTTTCACTTGAATTATTTACCTCAGTAACCCCAGCCATCCCGACCTATACAAAAAGAGCTTAGCTTAAAAGGGTTATCTTACTAAAAAATATTATAGTAAAGGTGTAAACTAATTGATTTTACATTAATAAATCACTGATAGATAAGTCGATTTGCAGTTTTGACATCTTTCTTGAGAAATTAAACATCTTATCCCACATGAGGAACATACTTTATGTTTGTATAACAGTCTGTAGAAATGTAGATCATCGGCAGCTTTCAATGTGGCACTTGCATCATTACTAGGTACGTCAGTGAGATCAAGGTTTACTGAGAAACCGCCATTGAGTAAGCTATCAATTGTATTGCAAGATGAGCTTACGAGTTTCTTGTCTTCTAAAAGATCTTTACCCAGGATAGTCATTCCTTGGGAATAACCCGCTAGCATTGCATCACTAGTTTGTTGTATCTTGCCATATTTTTCTGCATCTAGGGAAGCTAATCGATTTGCACTTTCATCGACTACCATTGCTATTCCTATTGAATCCTCTCCTTGTTGCCTGCCATTATCGGCCACAACATCGGCAGCTGTTCGCAAAACCTTCAGCAAAATCTCTTCTCCATCTGTATCATGTCCTAAAATGTTATAAACTGATTCTCTTGTTCCTGTTAGATTTACAATGAGATTCGTCTTCCCAAGTTGCATAGATTGACTTGCCTGAGCAAGAGTCGGAAGTATTCCTTTTCTCATTATGTCAGAAATAACTTTCTTTCGAATTGCAAGAGCGGTCACAGCTGGTTTTAACATTAGTGCCAGCCTAGCTCTAAAATAGGTTTCATCTTTGTTCGATTGGTACGCGAGTCGTGGGAGATTTACTGCAAGAGACTGTAAGCTTATTGTCGAGCCTGAAGCGTCATTAATTGTGTTTCTAAGAACTCCAGTATGAGTTCGTATCGCTCCTCTAGACACAGAAATCATGCCCCCGGCAAAGACTATGGATCCGATTATCGCAGAATGTGAGAGAACTGAGTCGTGATCTTGGCAAATCAACTCAAGCCCAATGCTTGGTACTGGAGTATGCTCCACGTACCTAAGATAGCCTCTCAATAATCCTCCCACTATGTTGGAATCAATCTGACTTACTGGTACAGTGATTGTAACTGTAGGAGACCCAGTCGGCATATAGGATCTAGAAATAGATGAGGCAAGCAAGGTGGCTGCAAATGTTGATTCTATATTATCAGTGTTGAATTCAACTTTGTTGAAAATTGTGCTAATAAAATTATCAAATACTATTTCCGCATATGCCTCTCTGGATAGAACTGATACCATCCTTGGAAATATTGTTAAGAGATCTTCCAATTTTGTGGGTGGTAGAATTCGGGAGACGTTCAGATATTTTCCTTTTGGATTGAATCCATTTTCGATTAGGTCTTTCGAATCGTAGAATACTGTGTCTGGAACAAATCCCCAAAGACCGCTATTGGATATGTTCAGTTCACCAGAAAGGTGCATATCAGTAATGTCCTTGGGCAGCGTATTGAACAGAAGATTCTCAGAAAAAACAGCGTGAGAAGCCTCTGCAAGTATATTATCAACTTCGCTTCGTCCACTAGAATTGCCGCTAAAGAGCTCGACTACGTCGGAAGTGGGTAACCCCAGCCTTGCTAGTTTGCTTCTGTACTCTTCAAAGCCATGTTCAATCAGAACCGAATTTACTGTTTCTCTTATTAATGATGAGGTAAGGTATGCTGTTTGGAATTTGTAGACTTTATTTTCTACTTCTTCGGTAATTTTATGCGCCTGTTCTAGAGGCATATTGGCCTCCCTAACCAATGATTGTATTATCCTGTTTGAATTAAATTCTTCAATCGAATGTCTCGAAGTTCTCACATACATTTTGCCGCTCTCGATGATTGATCTCTCTTCTATTTGCCTAGCGAGACTGAGGACCAGTTTTCCTAAATTAGTTATGGTGTACCTCCTTTCTGCCTTATTCAAGGCAACCAAAGACTGTCTTAGCAACTTTCGTAGATGATAGGCAAATTTCCCTGACTCCTTCTTAGATTTAAATCCAGCAAGGGATTTTAGCTCAGAATAAGTTAGGGGCCCTTTGGAATTTAGAATACGAAGAATATCAATTCTGTTTGGACTTGCCATAACAGAAAAAATCATCCTTACTCTTCTCGATGCGGTTTGAAGAACGCCACCTGGTCTAATTTCAGATTGAGATATAGAATCCTGACTCAAATGATCCCCGCTGCCGTTATCCTAATAACTAATTAAAACTACTTTGTAAATATTTCTTTACTAATAGTATAAACGAACGTATCTCAGCTGAACTTAGATTTGCTCTCTCATGTTTCTACAAGTACCTTGTTCGCTTCAACTAAAACTTCGCTAGTTACTTCCTCTAGCTTTTTAGCAACCGTAATACCCTGTGGAACCTCCGGTAATTTAGATTTCGTTTCCTGTTCGAGTAGCTCTTCCACTTCGCTGAGAATCTTCAATGAATCCTCATCCATCGGAGTTGAAATTTTACCCAGATCATCGCTTACACTGCAATTCATAAGGACTTCTGAAGTTGTATTTGTTACATTATTGATAAGCTCATTTGCAGTAGGAACAACTTTTGAAATGTCCCTTTGAATATCCTTAACCATTTGGACAGTCGGTGTAATAGTATCCATTATGTTCGCAAACTCGTTTATGGTCGAACATCTTAATACCACTACTTCAAGGGCGATACCCATGTTCTGGGTCGTGTGCTGTACCTTTCGAACGTTTGCCAATTCAGCAGCTAAAACTTTAGCACGTGCATTATTACCTGCTTTTATGCTTTCAGCTATTTGCTTTCGGAAATCAGAATCCATTGAAGAAAATTTCTTGTTGAGCAGCCTCAGCCGGGTGATTTGATTGTTTACAACTTGGGTAGCATTAGTAAGTTCGTTCTGAAATTGCTTGTGCTGCTCCATTGAGTAAGAATTATTTCTGTCCGAATGTAAGGGTTATTGTTAGAGTCTATGGACCAGAGAGTGTCATAAAGCTAATCTATAGAAATTCTAGTAAAAGTGATAATTTTCACTTGTCCTGGTAGGAAGAAATAAGATGCCCAAGTCAATGGAGGAACAACAAGCGGCCGTATAACCAAACCAAACTTCCAACAAGGTACTTTATCAGATTTTGCTAGTGTTCTGGAACCTTTTGAAGCGATAGACCATGCTTCTTATCATATCCTATCACCTTCACTTTCGATCCAATAGGCAAATCAGATGGCAATCTAACGCCTGGAAGAAAGCCTGAAGCTCTGATCGGCCCGTTATCTACCTGGAATACGACCCAGGCATAAGAATCGACATCTTCGAAGCCTTCAGGAGCTACTGCTTGTATTGTATGAGTGACAACACTACCGACTCCATTTAATTCAAGTAATTCAAAATCAGTTTTTGAACAAGCTGGACAATAATATACTGTTTCCAACATAATTTTACCGCAATTCTTACACTTGTTAGTTAATATTTTTCCGTTTAATGCAGATTCTATGAATCTAGTATGAGTATTAGTTGGTGGTTGATCTTGCATTGCTCTTTACAGTCTCCAGTTTAGACTTTTTGAAATATGTGAACGGCGGCGCTTGCACCGGTAGCTCCAAAATTATGTGTCAGAGCAATTTGTGCGTCCTTTACCGTTCGATCTCCCGCTCCTCCTGTGAATTGCTCGAAAACTTCTACGACCTGCCCTATGCCAGTAGCTCCTATGGGATGTCCTTTAGATTTTAATCCGCCCGATGGATTTATCGGGATTCTGCCGTCTCTTCTTGTTTCTCCCTCCCTTGCTCCCTGTGCACCTGTTCCTTTTTTGAAGAAACCAAGATCCTCTACGTCAATAATCTCTGCAATTGTAAAACAATCATGGACTTCTGCAAAATCGATATCTTTTGGCTTCACTCCAGCCATGTCATAAGCTTGCTTCGCAGCTGCAACCGTGCTTGGAATCGTTGCAATATCTTCTCTTCCTTGGACAGCCGCTGGTGAGGCACCTCTCCCAGACCCAATTACCTTAACGTAAGGTTTCCCGGATTTCTTGGCAAATTCCTCCGAGCATAGTATCACAGCAGAAGCTCCATCCGAAAATGGGCAGCAGTCAAAAACTTTTAGCGGCGAGGCCACAACTGGAGAATTCAAAACATCATCAACTGTGATCCTTTTTCTAATATGCGCCTTCGGATTGAGGATTCCATTCTCATGATTCTTTACTGCAACATGTGCCAAGTCTTCTTCTGTTGCTTTATACTTAGTCATATAGGCGCGAGCAATAGAAGCAAATAGCCCTGGGAATGAAGCGCCATTGCCACCTTCGTAGAAAAAATCCGAGCAATACGAGAACAGAGTTGTGCTCTGAGCCGTTCCTGTGTGAGTAACTTTTTCAACACCCAAGGCGAGGATGCAGTCATAGAATCCAGCTTTGACATTAGCGTAAGCCTCTCTAAACATAACAGAGCCCGACCCGCATGCTGATTCAATGGTTAGACCTGGGACCTCGGGGATTCCGAGATTGCTCATTAACACTGGTGCCATGTGAACTTGCTTATCGGCAACTCCAAAGACATTAGAAATATATCCTGATTGTATTTGCTTTGGTGTTATTCCGGCGGAGTCAATAGCTCCTTTAGCGGCATTTAATGCTATTTCGATTATGTCCTCGTTAAGCTTGCCGTATTTAGTACTGCCCGCACCAAGAACACATACACTATTTGTCATTTATTGGAAAATAGTCCAGAGAATATAAAAAGGTTAGACAATATTGATGTGAATTGTAAAGTCATTGATAGTATTTAGTAATGAATCGTTAATATAAATTCAAGTTTTGAGTTTTAACACCTTCCCATCTTTCACACGCCAAATGTACCCTGAAAATTTGCTTAATCGAAATTAATCTGTGGCCTACTACTAGATAGAATCGATGGAAAGCTAAAATTTCCCGTCATGTTTACTTTGTCGTGACGCGGTAATCAACTTGGTTACATGCAAATGAACACCATATCTGGAATCTATAAGCTTGTAATTTGTGAAAAGCCTGCAGCAGCAAGAAGGCTTGCAGCGATTCTAGGTGATAAAAGCATCCGAGCAATAAATACTCGATCCCGAGTGCCAATTTTTGATACAGAATCAAAGTCTATGGAACACTACGTCATTTGTTCGGCCCTGGGTCATCTGTATAGTTTGGTTCCTCTGGAAAAGAATCGCAGAACCTATCCTGTATTTGACTTAAAATGGAGCCCAAAGCGTCTTGCTAGTTCTAGGAATTGGACCAGAATAGACCTGATCTTAGCAGAAATATCAGAAGTTTCCAAAAGGGCTTCAGGATTCATTCACGCATGTGATTACGATATTGAAGGAGAGCTTATTGGTTACAACATATTACAGTATACTTGCAAAAATAAATATTCGGAATCTAGGCGAGCAAGATTCTCAACACTTACTGACGATGAAATCAAGAAAGCCTTTGAAAATCTAATTGAACCAGAAGTTCGACTAGCCAATGCAGGAAAAACTAGGCACAATCTTGATTTTGTCTTTGGAATAAATCTATCCCGGGCGCTTTCAAATTGTTTCCTAAATCACAGAGACTACAAAAGATACACAAACATCACTATAGGGCGAGTGCAAGGTCCAACCTTATTTCTAGTTGTTGGAAGAGAAATTGAAATTAATTCCCATGTTCCAGAACCCTATTGGAATGTACTTGCAGATCTTAGCATATCCGGTAAGATAATTAGGGCTACTTACTCGCCAAAAATTATTGCAACTCTTACTGAGGCTACAACTGTAGTAGATGAATGCAATGAACAGGATGGTGTTGTAAAGGATGTTAGCATGAAAAATAAATCTGTCATTGCCCCGCCCCCCTTTGATCTGGGTGAACTACAGAAGAATGCCTATCGCGCATTTAGAATTACCCCTAGCGTAACCCTGTCTGTAGCAGAATCACTTTATCTTGCTGCATTAATTTCTTATCCGAGGACTTCAAGTCAGCGACTACCAAAATCAATAGGCTACAAAGAGATTCTGTCAAAACTATCTAGTAATTATGGCGAATATCGTGAAAGTGCAAATTCTTTGATCAATAAAGAGAATCTCTTACCATCAAATGGTCCCAAAGATGATCCGGCCCATCCGGCAATTTACCCGACGGGAGAGAGATCGAAGAAGAAATTGAACACTCTTGAATCCAAAATCTACGATTTAATAGTAAAGAGAATCATGGCAACATTTGGATCACCGGCAACTTGGCAAGATTCAACAATAGTATTCGATGTGAGAGGTCATTCGTTCATCGCTGAAGGCAGAAAACTAGTCCAGGAAGGGTGGATCAAATTCTATGAGCCATATTTTCATGTGTCAGAATCATTCTTACCACAAGCAAGTAATGGGGATGAAGTTAAGGTTCAGAAAATCTGGAGAGTCGAAAAATTTACACAGGGTCCATCTAGATATAATCAGGCTACATTGTTGGAGGCAATGGAAAGGAATGGACTTGGCACAAAATCTACCAGGGCCGAAATTATCAGTACCTTAATCAAGCGAACTTATGTTAGTCAAGGAAAATCAGGATTCGAGGCCACAGAACTGGGCTTTGCAGTAATTAAAGTCATGAAAAAGTTCATTCCTTCTGTAATATCCACGGACTTGACAAAGACATTCGAAGAGCAGCTCGAAAAAATTGAAAGTGGCAAGATGAAGGATAAGGAGGTTATGGATAAAGCTGTCGAAGCTTTGCGGTTGGTGATTGAAAAAATCAGAACTAATGCGTCTACAATCGGAAAAGAGCTCACTGACGCTGTTGAGAGAACGAACAGAGAAAATCTAGCTTTGGGGATGTGCCCACTTTGTCACAAGGGCAGCTTGTTAATTATTAGATCACCAAAGACAAGAAAAAGATTCATTGTATGTTCCCAAAATAGAGTAAGTGGCTGTAAGGCATCTGCGCCCCTGCCGCAGAGAGGCAAGTTATTGATAGACAAAAGACCGTGCCCCAAGTGTGCTTGGCCAACTTTGACCTGCTACTATCGGCGGGAAAAAACGTGGAATTTTTGCGCCAACGCAAAATGTCTATCAAGGGTTAAAAGTCGCAAGTCCAAGCCTTTAGAGCCTTAATACTAGGCAAGCAAGTTATCGAAATCATGATAGGCATCAATTCGTCTATTACTTAACAAGGGCAATGATTTTCTTACAGACTTTATGCGATTGAGATCAATTTCGATGATTTCTAGACCCTCCTTGGCCCCCATATCTAATAATGTAATGCCAAAAGGATCAATTACCATGCTTCTACCTGAAAATATGTTTCCAACCTGATCTGGAGCAATAACGAAGCATCCATTTTCAATAGCTCTTGCTTTGAGCATTACCTGCCAATGTTCTTCTTTCATAACTCCCTGCACCCATGCAGACGGAATTGCAAGTATTTCAGCTCCTGCCAATGCCAATATTCTTGACATTTCAGGAAATCGGATATCATAGCAAATCATTAGTCCAATTTTCCCCACGGTACTTCTAAATGGCTGAATTATCTTGTTTCCACTGGCAAGTTTGTCGGACTCTTTGAATCCTAGGGCATCATAAAGATGGAGCTTTCTGTATACTGATTTAACTTGCCCTTGATTTGTTATCATGACTGCGGTATCTGAAACCCTATCATTATGATACTTGGATTTATTTTGTTCATGCTTTAGATTCTCATAAATAGTAGCTATAACATTTAGCCTAGAGCGTCTCGCTTCTCTACAGAGGGTAGAGATGAATTCCCCTTTGTGGACATTCTCCGCAATTGATAAAAGCTCATTGGCTGACTGTTCAATAGGAGAATAGGCCATTTGAAATTCGGGAAAGCATATTAGCTGCGCGTTTTTCTTTGCGGCTTCTTTAATGTAATCGATGGACTTTTTGAGATTCTCACTCTTGTTTGTTGAGGACTTCATTTGTATTAGTGCGATCTTACAAGTATAGGTCATGGTACTAATTTGCCCAACTCTATTATCGACGTATTTGGAGTCGCTGATTAGAACTATATGTTTACCGATGTCTATGTGATTTTGATTATTACGAACAGTAGTTCGTGTATGAAGGTTTCAAGAGTTTTACTAGCCCTAGATTGTCTTCTGCCACATATATCAGAGTGAAAATAGAAATTCTAGACCCAAATTTGGCTTGCAAGGTGACAGGGTTCGTGACTCCATCCACTTGCTTGCATTATTAGAACAAGTCATACCTTTTACGGGCCAATTACCGGGTTCTTGTTCTCTTATTTGCAGTTGGTAAATATTCACAGTTGCTGTAATAAATGGAAAAAAATTCATCATAATCCAAATTAGAAAAGTGTTCACTCTCCTAAGCGGCTGAAAGGGTAATATACATTTCGCCTGTAAGAAGTGTATTTTCCCACAAATTAGAAAGTAGGTAAAGTATCATCCAGGTGGATACAAAGCAGACCCTAAAGGCACACTAACATCCGTTATAACTTCTTAAGTTCCTAAAAATAGATCTATGGGTTAACAATATGCAAAGACGAAATTAGTTCTCTCTATCTGCTGCATAAATTTTCTTCTTGACTGAATATCCTCTCTCTTCTGAGAAGTACCAATTTTTACTACATATTGTGCAAGTAATCCGATTGTCTTCGCTCACTTGTTCAAGCTCATAGTGGCTACATCGGATTTGAAATTCGTGTTTGAATGTTTCCATTTCCCTTATTGCATCTATATTCCGAGTAGAATTTTCAGACAAACCTGATAGAAAGTCGACACTCATGGGTATTAACTTTCTTTTGATGAACAGGCTGGCTCTTGCTGAGGGGTTCCAACTGGGGATCACCCTCACATAGCTTACTCTGCAACCTTGATCCAATTGAGCCGGAGCTAGGAGCTCAGTATGCGAAATCACTTTTTCTTTAATTTCATATTAGGGGCAGTGTATCTTATAGCATTGAAAAACTGTCCTATATGTGGGTGTTCTGAACACAAACTATTCGGTTGTGCAAGACATTGGGCTAGTCACAAGAAAAATAAGGACGGATTATGTGAACCAA
Organism: Nitrososphaeraceae archaeon; assembly: GCA_044870745.1. GTDB lineage: Archaea > Thermoproteota > Nitrososphaeria > Nitrososphaerales > Nitrososphaeraceae > TA-21. Next base: position 46,501 of record JBIOZE010000131.1, read on the forward strand.
AAGCGTCGTAGCACTCAAGTTCCAAATCCTTACTTTATCTCATAAAGGGCGACCGATAGTTTAAAGGCCAAAGTTTCATCAGTTTGCTCTGCAATAGGGACGACATATTTCTGAGTCTCCACTTTGTAACGCATTGCTTTCTCCTTTGTAATTATGTTTTTAAAGAATCGCACGTTGTCCAGCCTGTCAGCGAGTTTAATAAGTCGAGAAGTCTTTGAGCTCTTTGAGATATTTTCAAAATACGATTCAAGATATTGGTCTCTGTCTTCTTTCGCACTCGTAGGCTCGGTTAAGGTTTGTACTATACGTGAGACATCTTCGCCAAAATTTTCTTTTAGGTAATCGATTTTGGACCTATCAAGCTCGCCCCCTCTTTCTACTACATCATGAAGAAGCGCCGCACATATGGTATCTACATCGTGGATTTTTAGCTCATCAGATAAGATAAGGGCAACTTTTAAGGCATGATTGATGTAAGGTTCTTTTGTCCCATTCCTTGACTGGCCAGAGAGTAGCTCTCCTGCGGTACTAAATGCGCGGGTTATCTTAACGACATCGTCTGTATTCTCCTCGAATTGTTTAACAAGTCGAGAAAAAGCAATTTTTGTATATTCGTTAAGACTCCAATTCATAAATATGTCTCGTGCAAATAAATTAATAATTAGGTCACTTAAAAAAATTATTGATTCGGGTTAAAGAAATTCCTACGATGTCATTTCATTTTTGCTCAAATAATTCCTTCATTACAAAGAATTTGCCAAATGACGAAATGATTCTTTATTTGTGACTCGGTGAATTAGTTGTCTCTATTGATTCTATAGAGATTTTCAAGTATCGTTAGGGCAGTGGTTGGTGACGACGTGGCAATAAGATACGAGCGAAAAGTTGCTGTTGTCTAGCCTTTTTTAATCAAAACTAAATAATTTCCAACTCGATGCCAGTTATAATGGATATTGACTAGAATGGACGTGACCAAGGGATTTAAACGCACGTTCGAGATTTCATTAATTTACATTTTTGTTAGTATGACTTTATTATTGTCGAGTATTGTTGCTTCTTCATACGGGCAAGCACCTTCAGTTACTACTACCACCCCATCCCAAGAATCACTTCCTGAAGTAAAAATCACGTCGATAGAGGATGGAGATTCAGTTCCAGTTTTGGGAAATTTAACCATTAGCGGAACATCATCCGACGACGCAAGTAGCGCTTGTCAAGTTTCTGTGATCGCAAATGATGTCAAGCCATATCAGCCAGTAATTGCAACTGGTAGTGGAGGGCCAGCAGACTATTCTGACTGGGAATTTACAATTACTTCTAATTATACTTCAATCAAAGCAGGAGAGAATGAAATAACTTCAAAAGTCGTGTGTCCAGGGAACGGCGCGGAACTTACGAAGTGGTATGGAGTCAACGTAACAGGTGTATCAGGAACATCTTCGGTGAATGCAAATTCCTCTGAACAGAGTGATGAAAGCGGTTCGTCAAATTCCTCTGCACAATCTAGCGGTCCTGTCTATTCTTATTCAAAGCAGAAGAATGCAAATACTCAAGATTCAATAGACGTTGATTCAGAACAAGAAACTGAGCTTTCTAGCGGCGAATCAACCACAACGACTGGAAATACATCAAATAATAGCGGAGGAGTATCTACCAATTTTGTGCCTCCTTTCTCACCCTAACTTTTCTTCATCTTAATTAATTAATTTTGCTCTCACGTCTAGCAAATACAAGAAGTAATGATTTTTTTAGAGCCTGTGTCCAAAAAGATCATTTACTAGTTCTATCTTTAATCATCATTTTTTGAACAATGGGTTAGCATGTGTATAGCTACACGGAAATAACTACTCCACTGTCAGCTGAGGATGTTGATAGAATTCACACCGGGTAGATTACTCTTATCGGTTTTTGTCTTACTAGTCTTTGCATCGGTCAGTATGTTTTGGCACTATGCCTATGATAACATGAAATTTGTTTTTGGTACTGTTCTTGATCTAGATGAATATATCGACTCGTCAGGTAGTAAGAAAACGGAGACTATGCAGACAAACTCCACAGTCACAAATGCGAGCGGCGTGGTGACTGGTACAACGATAAACGACGCAACTTCAAACTTCACATCAATATTTGAATTTCCAGATATCGCTTTGAAAATGAAATACCCGGGTAATTGGGAAAAAGTAGAATACGGTAGGGCTGTAAAGGCTTATGGCGAAGGTATTATTGCAAGTCTTCTATCGCCACTTGAAGCCTCGTCAGATAAGTTCAGAGAACTCGTATTGATTAAGGTTGAAAATTTAAGTTCCTCTGACGTCAAAGACTTGCCTTCCGACAATTCAATTGGGGGGAATCCAACCTATCAGGTCGTTTTCGATCGTCCTAACCTAGCCAATAAGTCGGACATTATAATGACGCTTAAGGAATGGACACCATTAAATGATAAGGCATTTGCCATAGAATTCAGCGCTGAAAAAAGCAAATTCAAAGACTATTTGCCTCTTGTAACTCAGATAATTGGCTCCATTGAACTGAATGGCGTCAGTACATCGTCAGTGTCTGCTAATGAATCCGATCAACCCCAGACTTCCTCAATAGCATCGCAAGATGGAGAAGAGGCAACGATCACTAGTGGTGATTCAACTACCCAAACTGCTTCTGTAATTGAAAAACTACTCCAACGGGATATAGATATGAACGAAACTAAAACTAATTCAGAAACAGAAAATGTGACTAGATAGGTTCTAACATAGGAACTAACTATTCTTCAACACCCCTTATTCTTCTTAGAATTGATTTACTGTTGGTTCGATATTCCTTGTGTCTTGCCGAAAAATAGTGTTACTATAGATAGTAAGTAGGTTTAATCAGCGATTCAGAAAATGCGTGAATATTATTTAATGGGAGACCTTTAATCTACTTAATTTCAAAAAGAACCTTTTGTTTGTAAAATGTCCGGTTAAAAAAAGGGAATTTAGAGGACAGTTCTTACGTCTTCACAGTTATCGTTTGTCACGTCGCCTTTACTTGGATCAAAGTCCACTACGGTATCGAATCCTGATCCGCAGTCAAAGAAGTTAGCGCCTGGACCACCTTCAAGTGTATCGTCCCCGTCTTGTGCATATAGTTCATCGTTTCCTTTACCCCCATTAAGATAGTCATCGTTTGGTCCAGCAAATACTGCGTCATCCCCATCATCGCCGTGTATGTTATCGTTACCGAATCCTCCTTGAATTGAATCGGGGCCGGCTCCTCCATGCATGATATCATCGTCGTCTCTTCCTTGGATTACATCTCCGGCACCCTTGCCAGACATGTCGTCGGCTGAACTAGTTCCTAAGAGAATGTCGCTTTTCTTAGTTCCATCAATTTCATTAAACTGAAATCCATCTACGATGTTACCTATTGGAAGACCACAGACATTGAATTCCCGTCTCTCTTTCAATGGAAGGCTTTTTTTGTAATCAAGTGTGTCTTTGATCCTATCATCACTATCAATATCAGTATCTGTCTTTATTAGTTCGTTCAGAGCCTCAGGATCACCAGTCTCTATGATGGTTTCGTTATCAGGAGGCGGACCTATGGTTATGCTTTCTACTGGGAAGAAGATGTCAGGTACTTCAAAATGATTGTCATTTTTCTTGAATGCAACATTCGGGTTATCAAGTCCATTTAAGGTGTTGTCAATTATTCCTAATCCTTCACCTGGCCCCTCGAGTTCTACGTCATTATCTATTGTAGCGTCCCTGTCGATTTCATCCACTCTTTCCTGTTCAGTATTTGTATCCTCAGTTTCTAAAGATCTAGAACCTGTTAGTGTAATTTGCTTTCCCTTGTGATCATCCAAACAATTTTCATCCAAATTATATTTTGATTGTTCAGCATTGCCGGTCTTCGCATATACATTGGAAATAAGTACTGATCCCAGTAACATGGAGGCTATCAGTGTAGATGCCACAGCTATCATAAAGCTTGATCTCAGATGTAAGGATTTCATTTATTTTCAAGAACAACTTAATTCCAAATTATTTATAGGGTATGAACCAGTAGCTAAATGAATTGAGTAATAAGTATGAACTTGAAAACACGCGTTAAAGAAACTGTAATTAGATAGCTATTCGTCATTTATGCAGGCCGTAATGCTGAACTTAGTTATGATCGATTCTCATATCTATATTTACTAAATTGTAGCGTATGATAGTAAATTAGCGCATAGCCCCTCTCACTCTCACTATGGTGCCTTATTAGTTATCTATTCGTAATTCAACCATATCAAGTGCACGAATATCTTTCAGGCAATAGTAATTCGGTCTACAAAGAATGTAGGAATTGCAAAAAAAGAACCCCACACGTTTGCAGCAATTGTGACTATTGTTATAGCTGCCACGGTAAAATTGAAAAGTTGGCTAATGTTGATTCAGTTCAGAAATTCGTATTAGAAGAGCGTAGGAAGAAGCGATACCAACCCGTATTCATAACTTATAGGATAAAGTAGAACTATTTCATTTCCAGCTATCAATATCTTAAGGTTCCCTTCATTTGCCTTCCTATTGCCAATGGAATGGTGGACCAGTGACACAGCTGTGTACTAGATTGACCTTTACTAAATGCAGTAATATTAGTATATTACTCTATTTTTTACGTAGAGAAGGTTAGCGAAGTATCATCTAACTCCAACAATGGAATATACAGTGACTGGGTATCTGATCCGAGCGCCTCAACAAAACCGAATTTTCCAGTTAGTCTATTGAGTTCGATAAATTTCTTGCTTGGTTTTTCCTTTTCGACAATATAATGAATTGTCACTCCTCCGACAGTACCAGTTTGAATGAATAAGATCTGCATTTTTTTAGCTTCTATATGATAAAGCAAGGGGACGAGTCCAAGGGGTGACTGTGCAGAAAACAGTATTACCTTTAACATATCCTCCAAGTTTTTGTATTTAAGGAAAGTATAGTTTGAAGCATCTTTTTCTTTGGTTACCATATAAGCTAGATCACGATACTCTGATTTCTTCTTAACGTTCTAAAATTTGTAACCAAGTGAATAGCGGTTGTTTACCTCGCTCTATTTTTGAGTTGCAATAATCAATCAAGATATTATTTGTTCTCAACTTTACTCATGACTTTACAAAAAATATTTTATTTTTAGCTAATCGATCGAATTAAACTTGAATTTTAGCACATCTTACCAATTGTAACGAGTAATTTATCTGAAACTGATTAAAGGATTCATATCATTTGACTGATTCCATTAGTAATTCCAAATCATTATGATTAAACGGATCGTGAAAAGCAAGGAAAAATTGCTCTACCCCAGCATTAACGTAATCTTTAATTTTTTCCCTTATTCTGTCAGGTGTTCCAACTAGCCCATTTCGCATTATCTGATTGAAAACACCAGGACCTCTATCCATCATGAATAATTTTTTCTTGTACTCCAACTCCGATTCTGATTTGGCAATTATGACATCCAGTTCAATCGATCGTATTATCTTATCCTTACTGTTTCTATTCTCATAATTGGATATTTCCTTGAATCTTGCCTCTAAACTTTGGAATTTATCAGGGGAAATGTAAGAGGCCTCCCACACATCCGCATGCTTAGCCGCTATTGCCATCGTCTTCTCTCCTTTTGCGGCCACTGTGATTGGGATTCTTATTTTGGTCTTATTCATGGTACCACCATTTATCTTGAAGTGATCTCCTTCGAAGAAAACTGACTGGCCGTCCCAGAATTTTTGTAGGACCTGTAGACCTTCATTCAAACTGTCTAAGCGTTCTTTGATTTTTGGATAAGGTATGCCAAATGGGTACCACCACTGGGAAGCATATTGTAGAATCGCGCCAGCACCAGTCCTAAAGTCAAGCCTACCTCGAGACAGATCCTGAAAAGTTATAGCCTGTTTTGCAAGTAGTGCAATACTACGATATTCGGGCAAAAGATATGTAATTACGGGGCCCAATCTTATCTTGTCAGTTATGGACGAGAGGTGGGATATTACAGTCCAACAATCCATATCGATGTTGGCCAATGATTCACCATAATAGAATCCGTAATAGTCGAGCTTTTCAGCTAAAATGCATGTATTTTTAATATCCTCGTAGCAAGTTCCCCATACTTCAAGACAAAATCGCATGATTGAGAGTAAATATCTGTCTGATTATTATTGCCTACCATCAATGACAATAGTGAATAGGAATTTCCTGGAAGCAATGTAGGCAAGGAAATATTCGAAGCGATGCAAGTCATTAAATTTGTTGAAACTTTCTATGTTAGGATGCATTGTAGTTCATCATAGTGTGGTCTTCAATGAGACATCGCGAAAAATTCATAATTCAAGCTCATATACACCACACATCTTTCCTCAATTCTGCTATAGTTTTTAATGGTCTGCACAGGAATAAGGCATAACATTGAGTCCCGTACAGGAAATGGAATTCGAATGGTATTTTCGAGACCATCTGTTCAGATCCATGAACAAGGGTCTTAACCGATTAGAAATAAGCACAATCCCTAAAACGTTGGTAGACACGTATCTAAAATTTCGAAATGCCAATGTAGATGAGATCGCTTTTCTTCTGCATTCTGCAATAGAAAACCTTGTACAAAGAAACGTAATTACTCATGACGGTACTTTTATTGGATTGAAGGGAAAACTCACACGAAAACAATGTGGCAAATGTTTCTATGTTTGCTATGTGTCAGAGAACGAACCATTGTCGTGCTTTAGATGCTCTAATGCTGAATTGCGTGATTTTCCAATTAAAAAGACTACCATAAGTGGTTCAAAGTCAGGGGAAGACTTGGGCCTTGGACATTCCAACAAAGCAAACTAATTCAGATGACAAGACTAGTCAAATCTTGAATTACATTTAGAAGCACGAACTCCAATATCTGGAGAAAATAGCTTAGATCATGCCTAGGCTCATACCTGCATTGATTCGTTGCGAATATTGAAACTCATATATATGTAGCCCGAGGGTATCTTCCCTGAAAGAGAATGTCAGCTTTAACTAATCGAAAATTTAATGAAGAAATGCTTCAATTTGTTGGGAAAAAAGTTTCTGTAGAGACATCAGACCAAAAAAATTATGATGGTGTTATGGCTGCCATGGATGATAAGCTCAATGTTGTTATTGATAATGTCGAAGGAAAAGGAATATTGAAGCTGATAATTAATGGCTCATTCGTAAAGGAAGTAAAATTACTCGAGAAACCTTTCGATCTGAAAGGATTGGCTGAAAGACTTGGACGAGTCTTTCCTGGTCTTGTAAAGATCAGAGACGATGTTGGGGCAATAATTGTCATGGACAAGATCAAGGTTACTCAAACAGGAGTTGAAGAAGGCGTTGGACTGGCTGCAAATCGCGTGAAAGCAGTCTATGACGAGTTCATGAGAGATTCAAAGAAGTGATTCCTGAAAACTAGGATGAATATTGTAGTGAGCTTGCGGATATTTTAGGATAGGAATCGTTAAAGTTTGATTCATCTCTGATAGTTGAACTAATTGTGCTACTATATTTGTAAATAAGAAGCCCACTGAAATAGAATTTTACTAATTATCATCTGTTCAACCAATTTTATTACCTACATCAATTTGCAGATTAACCTGGAAACGGTATATCTGTTTCTAGAATGGACGCGATTAAGTATTAACTTAATTAGTGGAATATTTTCTCTACTCTACCGACGGTAGTTTGTTTACAGATACTGGAGCTTATTTGATTGTAGGAATCAACATTGTCCTTTGAAATCAAGTACTCTGACTTGGCCGGTCGAATAGGAAAATTATCAACTCCAAGCGGCATTATTGAAACGCCTGCCTTTATCCCCGTTGTTCACCCTGTAAAGCAGTCCATAAGCCCACACTTCTTGAAAAGTTTAGGTTTCGAAGCAGTAATAACAAATGCATATATCGCGCTAGGACATTACGGAGAGGAAGCCATACTAAAAGGCATACACAATATTATTGATTTTGATGGTGTTGTAATGACTGATTCAGGTGGATATCAGGTGCTTGAATATGGTTCAATTGATCTTGCTCCTTCAACTATTGCGAAATTTGAGCGAGACATTCGAAGTGATATTTGTATACCACTTGACAAGCCTACGGGATACGGTCTCAAGCATGATCTTGCGAACAAATACGTGGAAGAGACGCTCTTGAACGCTCAAAACACTCTAAGCATTATTGGTGAATCCAGTAATTCCGCCGGCCCACTCTGGGTTGGCCCAGTACAGGGCGCAGAACACCTAGATCTAGTGAAAAAATCGGCAGAGGCCCTTGATAAGATGCACTTCCGGATGTTTGCACTAGGTAGCCCTGTTCAATTGATGGAAGCATATGAATTTGCAATTTTGGCAGATATCATATCTGCACTTAAGCGTGCGATACCAGTCAAGCCCATTCATCTTTTTGGAGCAGGTCATCCTCTTACCATCCCACTTGCAGTAGCCTTGGGATGTGACACTTTTGATTCGGCATCCTACATTTTGTATGCAAGGGATAGTAGGTATATGCATCAAAATGGCACTTCCAGATTAGAGGATTTGAATTATTTTTCATGTCAATGTCCCGTCTGCTCGAGATTTACTGTGAAAGAGTTACAAAACACTGACGAAGAAACTCGAGTTAATGAGTTAGCAAAACACAATCTGTATATCCTAAGGGCTGAAGTTTTGGCTGTAAAACAGGCAATTAGAGATGGCAGATTATGGGAATATGTTACTCAAAAGTCGAAAGCTCATCCAAAACTCAGAGAAGCGATTATGAACTTTCCAAACTATGAGTTTCTTGAAACAGGAACACCTATGTTCAAGAAAAAGGCAATTTATTTTTACGAACCACTAGACCAGTATAGACCAGAGGCTCGTCGATTTAGAAATATGACTTTACGATTTAAGACCCGGAAAAAAGAAAATTTAATAATTTTTCCAGAAGGTCAAATTGCCCCTTTCTATACTTCACTGGCATTTCACAAGCTGACAAAGAAATTTCCAAATGATCAGATATGTACATACAATCCATATCTTGGAATAATTCCCGCAGAAGTATCTGATATATTTCCTGCAGCTCATAAGGTAGTACCTAAAATCAATACAACCATTTACTCTACTGAAGACTTTTCTACATTCGTTGAGTCATTCATTAAGTTTTTTCAATCGAATGATTTCAAAAAAATTACAATAGTAGCAGATCCGTTCATGAAAAGTATTGTTAAGAACTATGCTCCCAACAACGATGGTGTATCAGTTACAGTTTTAGATTATCATCACGACGTCATCGATACAATATAATGGGGTTAACTGTCAAATATTTTATTTCTTTCCTAGCCTATCCTAGTCTCCCTTCTCAACAAGCGTAATGACATGATAACCTATCTTCAGAATATAAAACAAACAAAGATGCGTAGTGTAAACTAGATATACCTAGTACATATCTACTATTATTGGGGGGAATTGTTAATGCCTGTTGATTATGAATTTCTTTACTCCTTTGGAGAACAACTTCTTAATTTCCAGAAATCCCTAAGATGGGTTGGTATAGCAAATAGATATGGAGTATTGCTCTCGGTGGAGCATCGGGATAATTTGAAGCCATTTATGACTGAAGAGGAAAATGAAGAGTATGCTGCCAACGCTGTAAAAAGATATACGACCCGAATCAAATTTCAGACCAAAATCGGAAAGTTAAATTATGCTTTTGGCAGATATGAAAAGATAAGTAGAGTTACGATTCCAATAAACCATTACTACTATTTACTTTTAACTTTTGATCCAGAAGAAAAAAACTATGATGAACTTATTATGAATAAAATAGTGCCACTGATCAGGAAGTATGACGACAAGTTTCAATCCGATGAGGAATAGATGTGTAATTTTCGGGATTATCCGCTTACAAATTTTTTGTAAATAGATAGGGCATCTTCTTCACTTTTCGCACCAACTATCGTTGCCGCTCCACTCGTCATAAAGCTCACAGATAACTGTTCTCGTTCGATGGTGTTACTGATTGCGGTTAAACCTAACTTCCCCCGGCTCATTACCTTATATCCCAGCTGTTCAGCATTTTTTTCTATTCCCAACAAACTGAGTGGAGAAGTGACGTCTGCAGGAGTAACTGTGTAAGTTCTCTTACCTCTATCTCTACCACACAATTCCTCGATTATAAGTTCTTGTATCTGATGGGTAGGGATATGATCTGTCAACTTTCTATTCGGGCCACAAGACGGACATTGATCATACCTGAACATCTGAACTTTATCAAAGGTAAGTTCATTCAAATCAATGTACATCAGCTTGTTCACCAGCGTTGGCTTTTCCCCAGTGATTATCTTTACCACTTCAGAGACTTGAATGCCCGCTACCAGATACAATATTGATGGATGTACCCCTTCTGTGCTACAAGTAGGCATGTCATCTTCTGCCAATGCAGGAAACATGCATCTCAAACATGCTGACTCATTTGGCATTATCGTGCAAACAGATCCCAGCATCCCTAGAGCCCCTGCATAGATGAGAGGAATATTGAGTTTGATACATGCATCATTTAGAGCATACCTAGCATCTATACTATCTAACGCGTCTACCACGATATCGTAGTTTTCAATTATTTTCTCAGCTGTAAATTTGGTAACCGAAATGGGTAGCGCTTCTATCTCTACACTAGGATTAATCTGTTCTAGGCGATCTCTTGCTGCCTCAACCTTTACACGTCCAACATCGTTTTCAGTAAAAATATGCTGACGATGAAGATTGGAAATTTCAATCACGTCCCTGTCAACTATTTTAATTTTTCCAATGCCCATGGCGACGAGCTGCGTGACAACAGGATTACCAATTCCACCGACACCAACTACACAAATTTTGGCTTTACGAATCTTTTCCATCCCCATAAAGCCAATTTCTTCAAGCATTATTTGTCTAGAATAACGCTGTAAATCTTCAGTCTTGAGATCTGAGCCCCCTGCTACTGCAGGTAAAATGTAAACCGAATCGCCTTCATTCAAGGCTGTTGCCATACCGTCATCGCTAAATCGCATATTCTTACCATTAATGTAAATATTGATCAGAGACCGAGGTTTTCCATTCAGATCTAGTACTCTTCGCCTAAAATCCTCACCCATCTGTTCTGAGAGCTTTGTGAATGCATCCTGAAGGTTTGTGGCGTCTAAGTGAATCTTTTTCTCTCCTTCTCCCTTTGTGAGGACAGAAGGAACTACAAATTCAATTTTTGCCAAATTTTGTAATCACTATGGATCTAGATATGAAGGATTATCTAATCATTGCCGACACAGTCTGAATATCTGGCTTCACTACGTTTAATTTTGGAAGTGCACCTATTATCGCTTCCGTACTCTTTAATCCGTTACCTGTAATATAGCATACTACCTTTTCATCTCTTTGAATAAGTCCTTTTTCCACTAACTTCTTGAGCACTGCGACTGACACGCCTCCTGCTGGCTCTGTAAAGATCCCCTCAGTCTTGGCAAGCATCAAAATACCATCAATTATTTCCCCGTCCGTCGCCTCTTCAGCCAAACCTTTGTACTGCTTGAGTCTTCTCAAAACATACATACCATCTCCTGGGTCACCTATTGCCAAGCTTTTTGCTATAGTCTCAGGTCTTTCGACAGGCATAATATTCGAATCATTTTTCTTAAAAGCGTTAACTATTGGAGCACATCCGTGGGGCTGTGCAGCCGTAATGCGCAAATTGGATATATCTTTTAGCAGACCAATTTGTTGTAGTTCCTCAAATCCCTTACAAATAGCGTTCAACATAGCTCCGCTTCCTACTGGGATTATTAAATGATCAGGGACTTGCCAGTTCAATTGTTCTGCCACCTCATAAGCTAGAGTCTTTGAACCTTCTACATAGTATGGTCTCATATTGATATTTACTACCCCAATGCCTTTGGAATCTCCAATTATTGAAGCTACCCTGTTTGCGTCATCATAAGTCCCTTGCACTGCGACGAATTCAGCACCGTAGGATAGAGCTTGTGCTATCTTGGCATTCTCTATATCAGAAGGAGCAAAAATATAACAAGGTAGTTGACCCTTAGCAGCATGAGCTGCAGTTGCAGAAGCCAAGTTACCAGTGGACGCACACCCAACGGCCTTCAGTCTTGTTTCTTTAGCCCTAGAAACAGCAACGCCAGCTGGTCTATCCTTAAAAGAAAATGTTGGATTGACCGAATCGTTCTTAATGAATAGACTCTTCAATCCGCCGATCTTGTCCCCAAGTTCATCTGCCTTTTGTAAAGGAGTGAAACCTGCATGAAGATTGATAATATTACTCCTGTTAGAGATGGGCAAGAGCTCGAAATAGCGCCAATACGTCTTCTCTTGTCTAGATGATAGAGTTGTTTTATTGAAATCAATTGGAAAATCATATTCGACATCTAGCGGTCCAAAACATTCTTCGCATATATACTTGAATTGCGGCTCGTAGCAAGCAGCACATTCCCTACACTTTAGCGATTTTATTACTCCCATAATTTACAAGCAGCAGTCACTCACCCTACTAGATAAGACTCACTAATAGGAAGTTAAGTAATACTTAACTTTTAGTGGTTAGAAAATTTATGATACTAAATAATAAATGTATGGTAAAAATATTACATTAGACTACGAGATTAAAATTATTTAATAATTCGATTTCGAATCATGAAATATTATATCACCAACTTGTTATGAAAGCATGATCGCTCTCCCGTATGACAAGCTGGCCTTGTGGAGTCAACAAGATAAACCAATGCGTCTGAATCACAATCTACGAGAATCTCCTTGACCGGCTGCACGTTTCCTGATTCCTCTCCTTTCATCCACAGTCTGTCGCCTGATGTCCTCCAAAACCATGCGTTACCTGTTTCCATAGTATGCTGAACTGCATCTTTATTTGCATAAGCAAGCATCAAAACATCTTTTGTCTTTATGTCCTGGACTATTACGGGAATAACTCCTTTGCGCTTCACAAAATCTAGTTCAGTTGATGACTTGGTTCGATTTTTCATCCACGTTGCATTTAATGTCTAATTGACATAATTATAATGTTTATACAATATACGAGAACGTTGCATAATAGGCATAAATAAGGATAGTTTGATATTAGATTAAATCGAGTGGAACATTGGAATGGCAATTGAATATAATCATGAGAGATTCTATGGAATCGTAGTAGTAGTTTTATTGATCGCTGGTTCATTAATCATTCTAGGAATCCAACTATCTGCTTTTGCTCAGCAAGGCCAAGGGGTCGTTATCAAACTTAATTCTGCATATTTTAGCTCTCCATCTGGAAACGGGAATCATCAAGTCAAAGTTGTTACAGATTACACAATATCAAATACGTCATTGGTAGGACAAAAGATAAATGCCGTTATGAAAGTGTACTCTCAAAACGGAACATTGTTAAAAACTACTTCGTATCCTGATGGATTTATTCTCAACAATACAGGATCCAGACAACTCCTAACAAACATCCAAAATTCTACTATAAATAATATTACAGCAGTAGCTACATTTACGAATTTCGCAAAGACAGTGGCTTTATCGAATGCCCTTGAGGTCCCCCTCAATTTGGGTCAATCTAGAACTGGATAATTGGAATAACTACAAGGTGGCTTGTAGTTATCTGGTCTTACAGTAAATGCATTTTCCTCTAGTTTAATACTTTTGATTTGGCCGCCGCTAATAGTGCAAGCGTGAAAACTCTATGTATAGGCTTTCACTTTCACTAAGAATCGTTTCTTTATGACATTGCTCACAAAGCATGTACTTTTCGGATTTTAGTTCCATCCTACAAATTCTGCAGTGGCGCTTCACATCCTTTGATTGGACAAAAGCCCCTTTTAAGAATTTGTGAGATATCCAATGACTTTGGAGTGCACCAGAAAACAATACTGAAAGGACAATTTTCCAAACCTTCCCAATAATCTAAAAGAAATCCTAGTGTGAAGATGAGGCTTGTGAATAGCACAAATAGTAATGATGAAATCTTAGAGAACTAATCTTAGATTAATTGTATAAGTTAAAGTGCTTGTGCTCACTAAAAAAACTAACTAAAATAAGTAGCAACGTGTTTTAATAGCCGATTAAGAAGAACAATCTTGTGCAAATAACTAGCAAGACTAGAAGCAATAGATGTTTTAATGAAATTACATACAATTTTAAAACCAAGATGTTCGAGGATAAAGATACCTCTTACAGGAGCTACAGTCAGGCGAGTCTAAGCCGATGGAAATGTGACAAATGTAGCAGTATGTTTGCTACATTTAAGGATCTCAAGAATCATAAGACCGATTCCCATTCATATTAGATAAAGTAGCTAACTTATTACTTTTATTTTTAGTTTCAAATAGATACCTTACTTTCAATGTTACTAGCTTGCGAAAGCTAGAGACAGAATTAAGCTAATACAGTATTAGGGCCAGAAAAATTAGAATCAATCAAAGACTATGATCTTAGCTGTACAGATATTCACTTTGAACTTGATATTAGTAATCTGAGAAATTAATTTGCTTCAGCCTCTTTTAGCTCCGTCATCTTCCTATTTATGAAATCAAAACCATGCTGCCAAAATGAATCCTTAGTAATATCCATTCCAATACCTTTTAGCAATTCTTCAGGTTTTTGTGAACCGCCTGCACTTAGTAATTGAAGATATTTCGGAACGAATGATTTACCTTCTTCAATATATTGTTGGTAAAGTGATAGCACAAGTAGGTTTCCAAACGAGTAGGCATAGCAGTAAAAGGGCGTGTGATAAAAATGTGGAATATAAAGCCATTCCCATTTGAAATCTGGAGACACTATAACCGAAGTTCCAAATTGATCGGTGACATTGTCCAAATATCTTTCTGCTACCTTGTCAATTGTTTCATTCTCTTTGACAATTGCATCATGAGCTGCGATCTCGAATAAAGTAAAGTAACCTTGTCTCATGATAGTGGCATACATATCATCGACCTGTTCTGCCAGCAGTATGCGCCTCTCTTGTCTTGAGAGTTTCGTTAAGAGAGTGTCTGTAAGAAGCATCTCGGCAAATACTGATGCAGTCTCTGCTAATGGGAGTGGTGCGTGGGATACAAGGATGGATTTATCTGAGGCAGCCATGCTGTGAATCGCATGTCCAAACTCATGTGCCATGGTTGAAACGTCCCTTGTTTTAGAATCGTAATTTAAAAGCACATATGGTGTTCTTTTTGGTGAAATGGTATAACAAAATGCTCCACTCAGTTTACCTTTCCGAATTTTTGAATCTACGTGATCTTCTAAAAAGAGTCTGCGTGCAAATTCAAAAAACCTAGGATCAAATTTCCTGAATGTTTCCAGAACTAATTCTGCTGCCTTGCTATACCGATATTTTCTTATGCTTGACGCTTTCTTTGAAATCGGTGCGTAAAGATCATATCTTCTTAGATTCTTTACACCTAGAATCTTTGCCTTCTCTACAAAAAATTCCTGAAATATACCTGAATTTTTTTTGCACATCTTAAGGAGTGTGTCAACAGTGGTATCATCTATATTATTATACAGGTTCCTCACTGATATCGGGGAGTTGAACCCTCTAATTGATAAGTTCTCATCGTGCCATCCTAATACTACGTTACTATAAATCTCGCCTAGTATGCCTGCATTCTTCTCATACACTTTCCATAAGGCCTTGTATGCGTTCTCTCTTTCCTTTGGAAGATGACTTCTTACCATAGACAGGAGCTTTTCCTTATTGAGGATTTTTTTCATTGCAGTCTTTTTTCTCTCCTTCATTGGAATTGCAAACTCGAAACCGGTTGTCATACGGTCATAGATCTTTACTAATGCGCTCGTTCCACTCACCTCAAGTGTACTAATTATTTTTTCCTCAGATTCGGCCAGAGAATACTTGGCAGCCAACCTTTTGTGCTTAAGATATTCTTTGTAATCAAACGGAACCTCCGCAATCAACCTTTCAGCGTTTATTTGATCTAACTCTTGCTTGAACCATAGATCAAAAAATACTGTTCTGTTTTCAATTTCAGAACCAAATTTTTCTATCCTAGTAACGAAGGCAGAGGAATCATTAGACATAGTATTGGCATAATATTGCAAGTTTGCAAAACCTCCTAAGATGGTAAGCTTTTCCGATATCTCTTCAATAATATGCAGCATGCCCAAAAAGTCTTCAATAGCAATATCGTTTCTGAGGAGGCTCCTCATATTTTCAAGAGAAACTACTTTTGATTTAATGTCAGAAATAAGCTCTACAACTTGCTTGGCGGTGGAACTTGGGACTAGATCTGTTAGGTTCCATTTTCCAATCTTTAGCGTTTGATAATTGAACATATCTATTTTTACTGCTCTTGCCTAGCTTGTTACTTAAGTATTTCGCATTTATGCTGCTCGCATGTTCGGTTTCTGATCTCAAATTTGTTTACTCCATTGCGAATAACAAGCAGTTTGACTTAGGAAGACTTGATTTGGACCGTCTATTGCAGCAGAACATTAGGGAGTCCAATGCGATTTCGTACCAGACTTTCTGAAATGGGCTTATATGAGCACAAGTCGGGTTTTCATCTGTCAAAAAATATTGAGGTATGGGTCTAATACAACTTCAGCTATGATTATATACGAGCTTAACCCATTATTTGATCCCTAATTAGGGTTTCAGCATGGAACGTTATGGAATAGGCGAACAATATCCCTTTTCCAAATAGGAATTTCCTATGGAAAGGTGTGCAGATGCCTTCCTATTCTATGTTGATTTCGAACTGAGTTGATTTCTATATTTCGTGTGTTCGTGACTAACTTAGTAAGTCGATAGTATAGTATTTTTAATGCGAAAATTATCATTCACCTGTGGATAAAGCCCATAGCTTTACAGGAAAAAGGATAGACCCACCAATCATTTCACCTGATATGTCTATCTCTGATATGATCGAGTTCTTTGGTAATACAGGATATAATGCACGCCGGTTAGCAGAAGCTGCAGAAACCATGAAGGAAATGATTGAAAATGATACGACAATCTGTTTAACATTGGCTGGCGCAATGACCCCTATTGGCTTGGGAAGGTCAATATCTACAATGATCGAATATGGTTTTCTAGATTGGATCGTTACTACTGGTGCAAATGTGTATCATGATCTTCATTTCGCGTATGATCTCCCTGTCAGACAAGGACATTTTCAAGTCGATGATGACATTTTGTATTCCAAACAAATTGTACGGATTTATGATACTTATATCAAGGAAGTAGGGACACTTCAGGCTCAAGATATCATAGTGCAAAAACATCTTGAAAATCAACAAATAGATTTGCCAGCTAATGCTTCTACTGCTGACATTTCTTATGTATTGGGTAAGGCAGCATTAGAAAAGGCACCTTTTCCGGAAAAATCTTTTTTGGTGGCTGCTTACAGGCATAAAGTACCTGTGTATATGCCTGCAATAGCTGACTCTTCCATAGGATTAAACATGCTGCCATTACTTCTGAAAAATAAAATGAATCATTTACCAAATGTCATTCTTGATGTTGCTGAATCTGCTGCAATTCTTTGGAAGAGCAAGAAATCAGGCGGATTAGAGTTAGGCGGCGGAGTTCCCAAGAACTTCTTCCAACAGACAGGGCCTGCGCTTTATCAAATTCTAAAAATGAAGGAAGGAGGTCAAGACTACATCATTCAGATTACTGATGCTCGATCAGATACAGGTGGTTTGTCTGGAGCGACTCTTCAGGAAGGTAAAAGCTGGGGCAAAATTAGAACATCTCATAAGGGGAACGTTATAGTTTACGGCGATTCTTCTGTTTATTTCCCGATTCTATGCTCCTTTGCACTGTCAGAGTGTGATAAGAAACCTAAAAAACAAATCTATGAATTAAAAAATAGTTGGTTTGAAGAAATGAGGAGTGTTTACCACAAAGGTAAGTAGGACTAGTCTTTCAATTCCAATTTCAATATCAAACAAACCCTAAAAAATTCTAGACAATTAAACAAGAAAAACCTGGGAAAGTCAATTTTTACCAGACTTGTATATTACATTAAACGCATCCTTTCCGTAATCATTGGTTGGCTTTCTTTCTTCATAATTGCCGCATTCAATACATTTTAAAGCATTATTTACGCGCACCGTGTCACCTCCACATAAATAGCACAATGCGTACAGGACACCGTATTCCTTTTCATCTATTGTAATATGGATCGTCGAATTTAGCAGACTCATAACCCTTCCACGGACGATGTCGCCAACTCTGAAGGTAACTCTGCCTCGTCTATCGCCTCTGTCTCGACTCCATCCTCTACTATTTGTTCGAGTCGATGCGATTGCCGAAAAACCTCCAGAGAATGCTTTACCATTAAGATAGAGTAACTTTACTGAAATCATCGGCCCAAACAACATTTCAATATGGCCAATTACTACGTCACCTATTTTTGGCAAGATAAGAGACTTTTTTTGATCGATTTTTACTATTCGTCGTTTAATATCGTATTGTTTGTCCCCCATGGCACTTGATCTGATAGAGCCATCATATACGAACGTGTTTTTGCCACCTTCAAATTCTTCAATTTCTGCTATTACATCTCCAGGAAACACAGCATCGAGTTGGGTTTTTTTCTTCATCTATTATTCACCTTAGAGATAAAGTTATAATTGTTTCATATGAGATCTGTGCAAACTGCATTATATACGATAATCCATATAGCATACGCCAAAAATCAGATCTAGAGTAAGAACTTTATTAACCCCTGCTAAGACCGAAGGCAAATCCAGCTGCTAGACCGCTAGTTATAGGAATACCAGAATTTGATATGGCTGTAAGAATATGATCTCCAAATCCCGGTAGCAGAGTTGGGAAGTGTCCTGTTGTATTTCCTAATCCTGACATTGTCCCCCTGGCTAAGCCATCTAACTTATCCCAATTTACTGCGATTACCCCTTGAATTTGCAAGAATGATAAGGCAGCAATAGAGAGGCCCGCAAGTACAATCACAATCTTGATTACTTTTTTTATAGCATATCCTAGAAGAAAACCAACTCCTCCACCTATGCCTATCGTAGTAGCAAGATAACCTAGATCTAGACTCAATTGCCTGAGATTATCTTGATCAACTGATTTATATGAAATTCATATATTTTTCAGAACAACTTCAAACTGGACAACTTTCGAACGATTGTCAGCTAAGTTTCTATAGGTCATTTGATTCGTTAACTTCACATACAGACAAGTTATGATTAGCTTTAGATTGTATCATGCTACTCTAATTTTCGCCAATATCTCCTTGAATGCATCGTAATTCTTCTCCATTATGGGAGATAAGAAATACGTTGCGCCATATGTTGCGACGTTGTCTGTAACAACCAGACCATTTCTTGACAACACATTAAGATGATGTGCGACAGTTTTGTAGTCCAGCTTGAGTTCAGAAGCAATTTGATTTGTATTTGAGGGTCTGGAATTGAGCAAGTCTACAATTTTCGCTCTACTTACACCCCCCTTGGTACTCGCTATGAGGTACCACAAAAGCCTCTTAAAGCGGGGATCAAAATACAATTTTCCCCCACACCCCCCATCCTCCACAATTCAATCGTAGTTACTGAGCCGATAATGGAAGAATGAGATATTTGTGAAAGCACAGAGAAATACGCTTTACCATTAATATAAAGTTGCTCAACGAGATTTGCTTATTCTTCATTGGTTTTGAATTCATTTCAACCAGTGTAAAAAGTCCCTGATTTGCTATTTGAGAATAAGATAAACAAATAATCTATTAAGAACCACTCTGCATTTTATTCGTGCAATTCATAGACTGGTTCCCATATTATCAGCAAATTCGTGAGGAATTTGGATATAGTACAGAAAAAGATCAGAATGCCGCCAACCTATTAAGTAAAATGATAAGGAAAAAATCGATGGACCTGAAAAAATTGAGGAAGAAAATTGCAGGCAAAGATGTTTTGGTAATTGGAGCTGGTCCAAGTCTAGTCGACAATATTGATTTTATTAAAAAGAATAGGAAATACGTAAAGATAGTGGCCGATGGTGCGGTTGAAGCGCTAATCACCAATAAGATTACACCGGATATAGTTGTATCAGATCTCGACGGAAATCCAACCTTTTTGAAAAAGGCAGAGAAATTAGGTGCAATTATGGTAGTTCATGCTCATGGAGATAACGAAGATGCCATTGAAAACCTCGTACCAAGATTCAAGAATGTGATAGGTTCAACCCAAGTGATGCCTATTGAGAATGTCCATAACTTTGGAGGGTTTACGGACGGCGACCGTAGTGTTTTCATGGCTGATGAAATGGGAGCAAGAACGATTGTATTGGTCGGAATGGACTTGACCGAACAGACAACCAAATACTCCGCAGGAAAAGTTGATAATCAGGATTTGAAAGGAAAAAAGCTCAAAAGGGCTAGGCAATTACTTGAAATGCTATCCAAGAAATCCAAGTGTTCGCTATTCAATAAATCGAGTAATTCGATTAGGGGGTTCTCTAGACTTGATACCAAACATACAAAGAAATGATTAGACGACAGGTTATTTGACAAAATTATTATTGCTTGCATACCTAAATTATCGGAATGTGTGCCTGTCATTGGACTAACTTTTCACTCAGATTGTATTCAATTATCGAGGCAGTGTATGTTCTAGTACTTGCCAAATAGTTTTCTTTATTCTTCAATCAAGCGCTGAAAAACCATTATAATACCTTTAGGTAAAACCTGCTTTGTAGATGTCTAACTTTTCTGAAAATGATGTTCAACGTGCAGCTGAGATAAGGGATTTGCTGATCAAGCAAATATCAGATAAGAAGGAAGAGTTAGATCGACTTGGAGATATGTTGAATCTAGTAGATGCAATATTAAAGCGCAGTAGCTTTAAACCGGCTTCGACAATTTCCAAGAAACAGTATGATGATGATAAATTTCAAAAGGATTCTTCGAATCGGACGGAAGTCAACCAGAAGGATCATAGACAGGAAGAACTGAGCACAGGAAGAGTAATTACAGACTCTGGAGGTCACATGAAAGATAGTTCCCCTGAAAATACGGAACCTGAATTCAAAGAACTACGGCGTACCAATGACAGTTTGCTTTTAGCTAGTGCTGAGATTGGTCCAATGAATATAAAAATCACGCCATCTGAGGATTTGTTAGTAAACGTCAATACACCGCCCTTCAGATCGTTCTTTTTGAGCAGAATACTTGACGGAATGAAGACGAAAGATGAGGAAAAGAATCGAAGTGGAGAGATAAGGGATTATGAGGTTCTTAATTATCAAGTAGATAACGATCTACAAGGTATTATCAAATCTGTTACCATAGCCAATTACAGGGAAAAAGAGCGTCTTCAGGATATACTAAGCACCGTAACTTGGGTCTTATCAAAAATGGTAGAAAAAGGTAGTCAACAAAAGCATGGATAGTATAGTTGTTTTAGATTTTGGATCGCAATACAGCCATCTTATTTGTAGACGGATAAGGGAGGAAAATGTCTTTTGTGAACTTTTACCTTACAACTCCCCCATAGCAGATATTAAGAAACTAAATCCCAAGGGCATAATACTTTCTGGAGGTCCTTCAAGTGTATATTCCAAAGGATCGCCAAAACCTGATAAGGCAGTATTCAAATCGGGTGTACCAATTTTAGGAATTTGTTATGGTCACCAGCTATTGGTAAATGAGTTTGACGGCAAAATTAAGAGAGCCTCTCGCAGAGAATATGGGTATGCAGATCTTTTCATAGATGATTCCTCTGATCTTTTTAAGGGGATTGGAAGCAAGCTTAAATGCTGGATGAGCCACGCAGATGCTGCTGAGGACATACCTGAAGGATTTAAGGTTCTAGCACATACGGAGTCATCCAGTTCAGCTGCAATCGCTAATAAACAGGAGGGCTTCTATGGAATTCAGTTTCACCCTGAAGTGACCCATACTGAATATGGTGGGAGAATATTGAAAAACTTTTCTCACTATATTAGCAAGGCAAAGCCTGAATGGAATATGGAAAACTTTGTCAGTAATTCAATTACTGAAATTAAGGAGCACGTAAAAAATGAAATGGTGTTATGTGCTGTTAGCGGAGGGGTAGATTCTACTACTCTTGCGGTTTTGCTTAATAAAGCTATAAGCGAGAATTTAACATGCGTCTTTGTCGATAACGGATTACTCAGAAAAGATGAAAATCTATTTGTTCCAGCGGTATTGGGAGATAAACTGGGTCTTAATCTGATCTCTTTAGATCGTCGAGAGCAATTTCTTAGCAAATTAAGGGGTATTGAAGATCCTGAAAAGAAGCGAAGAATAGTTGGTGAGGAATTTGCTAAAGTATTCCTGGAATTTAACAAGAGTCAAGGTCCGTTTCAATGGCTGGCACAAGGTACCTTGTATCCAGATGTAATAGAGAGTGGTGTTTCAAAGGGACCTGCATCTGTCATTAAGACTCATCATAATGTTGGAGGTCTTCCAAAGTGGTTAAAATTGAAACTCTTGGAACCCTTCAGGTCTTTATACAAAGATGAGGTTAGGAAAGTTGCAAGTCTTCTTGGTGTTCCAGATCAATTTCTAAAAAGGCATCCTTTCCCTGGCCCCGGCTTGGCGGTACGCATAATTGGGAAGGTTACTGATGACAAGATCGCTATCGCAAGACATGCAAGTAGCATTGTAGAAGAAGAGCTAAAAAATGAAGGATGGTATGACCGAGTTTGGCAAGCCTATGCGGCTGTTGGCGAGGACCGTGCAGTAGGGGTGTTAGGAGACAAACGCCTCTATGGACATATTGTTACCGTAAAAGTTGTGGAGTCAAATGATGCAATGACTGCAGATTGGAGTAGACTTCCGCACGAGCTGCTCCAGACTATTAGCAATAGAATAACTAATGAAGTTGAAGGTGTGACATGGGTAACTTATGCAATTTCAAGCAAACCTCCAGCAACAATAGAACCTCAATAATACCTACCTAATGACATTTGAGGAATTAGATAAAGTCACAGGGAGTCGTTATTTTTTCTAGTCCATGCTTACATGATTATATAGAAATTCTAATATTTCATTCATGCTGGGGGTTTCGAATGATTCATTCTGTATGTAAAGTGCAGAACAGGCATTTGAAAAAAGGAGTCGTTCGTTTGGTGGGATTTTTGCAAGATAACCAATTACATCAGCAGCATCCCAACAATCACCTGATCCTGTAAGGGTTCGAATTTCAACATCAAAGGCAGACTCAAAATCCATTTCTTTCCCATTGGACCAAGCAGAACCGATTCTAGTATGCAAGTCGACCTCAATGTCGAACTTTTCAGAAATAATTTTTGCAACTTTTTTTATCAAGTCTTTGTTTGATGGATCCTTTGACAGCATACTACCTAATCCTAGTGAATGTGTAAGCGAGTTGCATTCATTCTCGTTAATGCTGAGAACATCAATGATATTTCCCATATCTTTTAAGGTATCTCGAAATTCATCTCTTCGAGTTTCAATGTCTGCAGGATCGATAAAATGAAGGGCTTTGCTTGAATTACTAAAGACATAAGATGCAAGCTCGGTCCCCATTTGGTTGCTTGCCCAATTTGTCAATATTACACAGCTAGCAGATTGAATTTTTTTCAGATCTTGTTGTCTGCTTATCCTGTCAGCTCCGTAAGTCTCTAAATCTCCTACGTCACTCATCATAATATTTACAGCAGATTTCTGATCTTCAAACTCAAGAGAAGTCGTTGTTCCATGTTTTCCATCAGTTATGTTAAGATCCACCTTCTTTCCAAATTTTGAAAAGACACTTTGCAGTACTGCGGCTCCGAGTTTATTAGCTACAGTAAATAGTGTTACACAAAATCCTAACTTTGCCAGACAATATGCTACATTTACCGCGTTTCCACCTTTGATATCAAAGGTTTGAATGCCCCTTATGCTGCCACCACCAAATGTTTTCTTACTATTTAATATGTCTATTAGTTTGTTCTCTGAGTCAAACCTTACAATTCTATCCATGAAGAAATCTGGGAGGACGACAATTGAATTATCAACACTAAAATGGGTTAACCGTTCGAACACATTGCAACGGTACACACTCAGCTATATGTTTTCTTGTTCTGTTCTTGTGTGACAGAAATGATCGCGGCAGAATTGTACTACCTGAACATGTTAGCTAGTCAATCTACGACTATTTTTATGCCAATGGGACCAGATCTGAACCATAAGCACACACTCACTGGTACTAAAGGACTATGTGCCGATCCTTTGCTATACGGGTGAATTATGTTATCCTGTTTTGTGAAATAAAAAAGTAATAGATCGTAGAATTCCTTTACGACTACTACTCCATGTCCATGCCGCCCATGCCGCCCATGCCGCCCATGCCGCCCATGCCGCCCATGCCGCCCATGCCGCCACCTGGAGGTCCTGCTGGCATCTTTGACTTGCTGGAAGCAATTACATCATCTATTCTCAATATCATGTTAGCTGCTTCTGTTGCTGATTTGATTATTTGCTCTTTTACTACAAGAGGTTCCAAAACGTCTTGCTTAAACATATCAGCCACGACTGCGTTTCTAACATCAACTCCGGTCCATTTTGATCCCTTACTTTGCTTTGCTCTTAAAGTTGTCATAGTATCAATTGGATCCATACCTGCATTCACGGCAAGTGCCAAAGGTATCGCGTCAAGAGCGTCAGCGAACTTGTGGACTGCTAGTTGAGCTCGTCCCTCCAAATTACTTGACCACTGTCTAAGTTCATTTGCTACATAAGCTTCTGGCGCCCCACCACCTGCTACGACGGAAGGTTTTTCCAAAACATCTTTTATAACCATTAAAGCATCGTGAACAGAACGGTCTGCCTCATCTACGACTCTTTGAGAGCCCCCTCGTACAAGAATAGTTACTGCTTTTGGATTTTTGCAGCCCTCGATGAAAACCCACTTGTCAGTTTCGACCTTACGTTCCTCTACAAGGTTTGCTGACCCTAAGTCTTTAGAAGATAGATCATCAAGGTTATTCACCATACGGGCACTAGTTGCTTTAGACAGCTTGAGCATGTCACTTTCCTTCACTCGCCTGACAGCCATTATACCATCCTTTGCCATGTAATGTTGAGCCAAATCGTCGATACCTTTCTGACACAAAACAACGTTCGCCCCGACGTTTTTCAGTATTGCAACCATGGATTTCAGCATTCTATTTTCCTCCTCCAAAAACATTTGCATCTGTTGAGGATCATTAATTCTAATCTCTGCACTCATTTCCGTCTTCTCTATTTCAAGAGCAGAATTTATCAAAGCTATCTTGGCACCTTCAACTTTCTTTGGCATCCCTGAATGCACAACTTCTTTGTCAAGAACTATACCCTTAATGAGTTTCGTATCGTGAATAGAACCTCCAGCCTTTTTTTCTACTTTGATATTGTCCAAGTCAACCTTGATGTTTTTTCCGTCACCAACTTCACTTATCTGTTTAGCAGCATCTACAACTATCTGAGCTAACATAGGACTATCTTCTGAAACGAGTTTTGAGTACATACTAGTCCTGGCAATTTTGTTGAGGACATCTTTGTCTCCAGTATCAACTTTTACAGCTATCTTCTGCAAAAGTTTAAGCGCTTGTTCTGCGGCGGCTGTATAACCATCTACGACTACAGAAGGATGTACGTCCTTGTTCACAAGTTCTTCTGCCTTTTCTAACAAGGAGCCTGCAAATATTACAGAAGATGTTGTGCCATCACCAACCTCATTATCTACAGATTTAGCTACCTCGACCATCATTTTTGCTGCCGGATGTTGAACATCCATTTCTTTCAAAATTGTTGCACCATCGTTGGTTATTGTTACATCTCCGAGAGTATCCACAAGCATTTTATCCATGCCTCGCGGCCCTAAACACGATTTCACCAAATCTGCAATCAGTTTGGCAGCCGTAAAGTTGTTCCGTTGAGCTTCTTTTCCTTTAGATTCTTTTGTCCCTTCCCTTAATATTATAACTGGCATTCCACCAGCAGTTGTTTGCATTGATTCCATATCTCACATATCACCTAGAAGAATGGTAGAGTTTTTTCGATTGCCTCTTTTATAGTTTTTCAAAAATATCTAAATTGATAATTGCTAATCCAATAATCAATCATAGTAGAAAACAATAGTTAGTTGTTAACTAACCACCAAATTTCCTAAGGCGATAGCCGTACTAGCTTTTCATTAAATTTGGCCTTGAATCTAGGTATGTTTATGACAACTCTCTCATGTATCCCTTCTCCTATCTTTTCTAGTTTATCCGACGCTTCGACCTCAAAGGTAACTTTCCGGTTTTTAGACCCAATTATTTTTGCCGTTAGTAGAACTATCGCACCAACTGGAGTAGCTGCAAGATGTCTAACATTAACAAGGGTTCCTACAGAATCAGAATCTGCTTCCGGGATAAATTGTTCTTTTAACAAAAGTCTACATGTTTCTTCCATCTCAGCAATCATGGAAGGAGTAGAAAATACATTTTCCCCTTCCCACAGGAAACTCGTTGTTTGTGTAGAACTAACCCTTACTTGTCTTTTTTTTTCAGCCCCTACGATAAAGCCATCTTCCATAGGTTTTTGTTCAAAGTAGTGCTTTTAGAGTTTTCTTAGGGCTATTGAATATTATATTTATACAAAAAGAAAGGAAGGGTCGCTACCCGACTATCTGTGCCGTCTTGCACCTGAAATAATCGCATATACTAGTCCTACAGTCAACCCGAAGGCTAGTGGTATCCAAACTCCGAAGCTTTCCATACTTACGTATATCTGCTGTATCAGGCTATCGAACATTATTAGTCATGGTATAAATGTACTTAGTATATTAGATTTTCTCAAGAACACCTCAAAAAAGCTCTATATTGGATAGTTAATGTAAGGGTAGGGGGCTTCGGGAGATGAAAATGTGCCAGCTGATGAACTTTGTCATGACAACTACGATGTCCTTAAATTACGGGATTTAAGATTTAACTTCATTATGAAGATGCAGAAGCAGTATCGCAAGTTCTGTCCGAAGTGTAAGACACATACTACACAGTCGGTTGCAATTTATAAAAAGGGTAAGGACAGAAAAACAGCTCTTGGTGCTCGTAGGCATGCCGAAGACAAAAAAGGTTATGGGGGACAGAAGTTTCCAGAGCTAAAAAGGACTGCAAAAACTACCAAAAAGATAACTCTAAGATATACTTGTAAGAATTGCCAAAGAAAGACTATGAAAGAGGGAATGCGAATGCGGAAGTTGGAAATACAACCATAACTTGAGTGATTGATATGCGAAAGGAGAATATTTTGATTCCAAAACCAAAGAGTAAATTCATGTCTATCCAGTGTTCTCAATGTCAAGAAAAAATTATCATTTTTTCTCATACGGCTACAGATATAGTATGTAAATCGTGCAATTCAGTGATTGCAACTAGGCGTGGAGGAAAGGCCAAAATACTAGGTAAGTTCCTGACTACACTCGACTAGTTAATTTCAGTATTTATAGCCGCGAGGTCATCTTTAGTATTTATGTTGAATGCGATTTCCTTTCTATTTAGTATTATGTACGTTTCCTTTGTTATAGATCCAACTGTTACTTTAGAAGTATCAATAATTGAAATTCCTGAATAACAATACTCTAGTCCTCGGTCGTGAATGATGATGCTTGGTTTGATCCCTAATTTCTCTACAAAATCTTTCCTTATAATAACAGAAAAATAGGGAATAGCCGGTGTCCAAAGTTTCAGAATTTCGTGTATTGTACCTATATTCAATAATGGCATATCGGACGGAGCAACAAATAACCTTGATGGCTTCAACAATTCAATAAGCTGACCAAGGTCGGTACTATAATCGACACCTGAAGTATTCGTGGCATCAATTAGCCTACTCAGATAGTACTTGTGATTTTTCAAATACAGTGCCGTTGTGGGTGTGTATCGACTAGTTACTGCCAATACGGAGCTAAATTTTCTTGACCCAACTACTGCATTGAGGACATATTCTATCATAGGTACGCCTCTAATCAAGAGTAGAGGCTTCTCAATATCACACGGATACTTCATTCTAGAGCCCTTACCCCCACACATTATTAATGCAATCATTGAAAGTCCTTCATAATATCAATTGAGATAGTACTAGTAAAGAGGATAGTCGAGTAATCTCATTAGAAGCACCGAACGCATCGCCAGTAATTCCCCCAAAAGTCCTGGATGAAACAATGATAACGATCGTGGCTATTATTAGACCGACCCCAAGAGCGATCAATCCTATAAATCCACTCAAAATTACGATACTTGCGACTGTAAAGATGCTAGCGTATGCTATTTTCCTTTTGTCTTTCATTGCTTTCGTGAACGGTGAGCTGAATCCTTCCCAAGCTGATGTGCTTTTTCCTGCTTCTATCACCATCACATACTTTGCTATTATTTCTGCAGTAATTATACTAAAAAAGAGCTTTAGAGCAGAGTTAAAAGTAGCAATGGTAATAATCAATCCTATTACGTAAAGAATTAGAGATAAGGTACCTGCCGTACCTAATGCGGGTTCTGACATGATCCTTCTCTTTACTTCTCGGCCTCCTTTCGCCATTAGTCCGTCCGCAAAGTCTGCGAGTGCATCAGCATGATGCATTCCAGTGATTAGTAATGTAACCGCGGTTACTAGAAACCCGACCAAGTAACCAGTCAAATAAAATGATGTTACATATGCAAATATGCCCACTACTGTTCCAATCAGCGCACCAATTATTGGAAACAAATGCATATTCTTTGCGACAATGCTCAAGTCGGAATTGATAGACCTTGGTACCGGAATAATTGTCAGGAATGACATTGGTGAAAGTATTGTGTTAGAATCCAAAAATAAGATTCCACCATCCAATCAATGATAAAGAAGTAATGATAGGCAAGGGTATCAGTACGCAAAATATTAAAGCAGTCATCTGCATGATTCTGATTGCAGTCTTGCATTTGTCGATATTAATTTGCTCTAGCTCTTTGCCTAGGGTGTATTCGCCAATTTTTTCGAGTTTCACCCTTAACGCTCCGGCCATCGTAGACATTGGATAACCTGCATTTACACTTGAGGTATTGGAGTGATCCGTGCTCAAGACATGGCTAGAATTTCTCCAATCTGCTCCTATTATACCTGCTGCCAAAATCATCAAAATTGCGGACAGCCTAGCTGGAATAAAATTCAAAATAGTGTCCGCCTTTGCGCTCATCCATCCTAAATCAATATTGTACTTATCTTTGTATCCTACCATTGAATCCATCGTATTTACTATACGATATGCAATTGCGCCAGCAGGTCCAAAAAAGCAATAATAGAACAACGGTGAGACAATACCATCAACGATACTTTCACCAACTGATTCTATCGTCCCTGACAATATGTGCTGACTATCTAAATTACTAGTGTTCCGACTAACTATGTAAGAAAGGCTTTCTCTGGCTCTAACTATATCATTTTCTTGCAATGCTAAGATTATGTTAAATGCGTGTTTCTCCATTGTCAATATCGCCACGGTTGACTTGACGACGATGATTGCATAGAGAATAAAGCCAACAGCACCAAAAAATGAGTAAACATACTCTGAAAATACTTGACTTATTATGCATATTCCGGAAGTCAAAAATATGGTGAATATTGTACCGGTGAACTTTTGTATTTCAGATCTATTTTGTTTCCTTAATTTTTCAACCAAGGTCCCGATAATCCTTCCGAGCCAGGCTACGGGATGAAATTTATTCGAAGGATCACCAATCATGAAACATAGTGCAACCCCTATGATTAATGGAAGAAAAAGGTAGCTCGCATTCAATTCTGCTCAATCTTAAGCAATCTAGAAACAATTCCTTTCACATCAATATTCTCCTTAAGACCCGCGGCCAAAATGTTCACCTGCTCATCAAGTGATTCAGTCATTTGCAGCAGAGGGTAGGCCTTAACATCATCTAAGGAGTCTTCAGGAGGCAGAGCAAATTTTATCCTTGGAATTACTCCAAGAACTTCCTTCTTTGTTATTTGCTCTACAGATCGGATAGCTCTCAACAAGAGCTTTTTGTCCCCCCTGAATTTGTTGATTACAATACCCTTTACTAGCTCCTGGTGATGAGGCTTCAGAAGTTCTATTGTTCCAACAATACTTGCAAAACAGCCACCTCGTTCTATGTCTGCCGTCAGAATTACGGGAGCACATACCTTTTCAGCCAAAACCATATTGGCTATATCAAATTCAGCAATATTGATTTCTGCTGGTGAGCCAGCCCCCTCAATTACAACAATATCATTTTCCTGTCTGAGGGCGTCTAAACTCTTCAGAACATTGTAGAATCCTTCTTCGAGTACAAAACTTTGATAATACTCTTCCGCTGTCATTTGACCGAAGAAGATACCGTCTAAGAAGATATTACTACGATACTCCCCCACAGGTTCGAGCAATATAGGATTCATGCGTGTGTCTGGCTCCCTTCTAGAAGCAAACGCTTGAATTGCTTGTATTGCTGCCACTCGTTTTGAATTTAAGATGGGGTAAAAATTAGATGTCATATTTTGGGCCTTAAATGGAGATACGCTGTATCCCATATCAGAAAATATTCTACAGAAAGCAGTGACCAGAGTACTCTTGCCAGCACCTGACGATGTTCCTTGAATCATGAGTAGCTTAGCCTTCAATCTATTAGTTCCAGTATTCTTAATAGTTCAAGGTTCTGTTTGCGATTCTTTATCGCAACCCGAATGAAATTCTTGCCAAGGCCTCTAAATGTACTGCAATCTCTTACCAGCACTCTGTTCATTTTAAGCAGATAGTCTCTTAGGCGGGTGGAGTTACGACCATGCAAATTCAACAAATAAAAGTTAACGTCAGAACGAACTGTAGAAAACGTCTTCAATCTTCTGAAGATCTCACTGAACATAAATTTTCGCTCTCTTTTTATTACCTTTCTTGCCCTGCTAAGGTGCATATTATCATTCAGGGCAATGACTCCAGCCAACTGCGCCAGTCCATTCACGTTCCAAGTGATCTTGCGAGCAGACATTTTCTTTGCTAATTTTGGATGGGAAACACTGTAGCCGATCCTTAAACCTGCAAGGCCATGTGACTTTGTTAGAGATCTCAGAACTACCAAGTTTGGATATTCATTCAAGTCTTCGATTGAAGCTAAGTGTGCATTAGGATCGT
This sequence comes from Nitrososphaeraceae archaeon, assembly GCA_044870745.1. Lineage (GTDB taxonomy): Archaea > Thermoproteota > Nitrososphaeria > Nitrososphaerales > Nitrososphaeraceae > TA-21. The sequence goes on from JBIOZE010000131.1 coordinate 77,653, forward strand.
CAGTCAATTCGATAAAACTTTCGTCCAGTAGAATTTTGGTTTTATCGCTGGCTGATTCTAGAATTTTCCTAATGGACTTGTTGGATAGTATCCCAGTTGGATTATTTGGATTGCACAAGAATATAACATTCGCCTTCCTTGAACTTTCGATTATTGAATCAGGGTCGATCTCCCAGTTTGACAGTGGTAGGAGCCTTACTTTCGCCCCCGCCCTTCTTGAAGCTAGCTCGTATTCACAAAATGTAGGTGACGGTACCACAACTTCGTTCTTCCCGAAGGTCCTGACGAAATTGTCAATTAGTTCGGTCGCCCCATTCCCAACATTAATTTGGTCGATGGAGACTGTATTATCAAGGTAACGGACTAAACTTTTCTTAAGGTCGATGCATTCTGGATCTGGATAAATTGATGATATTCTACCCAGCCCTTTCTTGAGCTCTATAAAGACCGCTCTCGAAATTCCCAAAGGATTTACATTGGAACTAAAATCGATCCTGACATCATAGGATCTTGCTGAATAGATACCCCCGTGAGAGCAATCCCATCTATCCACTTCATGGAGATTGATTATTAAGTAATATATATTTAGAATCAACTAGCTCTGGTTGCTTCATTGGAATCCTAAGACTGAAAACGATTATTAATTCCATTCAAAATAACGCCACCATATATGCTACGAGTTGCTGTTGTAGGTGCCACGGGAGCTGTCGGCCAAGAATTTGTTATTTCACTCGATGAACACCCTTGGTTTGAACTAGGCCTTATTGTGTCCTCGGAGAGGTCCGCTGGTAAGAAATACATTGATGCCCTGAGAGATCCTAATTCGGGTCTAATTCGGTGGCATAATAGTGAGGAAGTACCCGAGTATGTTAAGAACATGTTGGTAAGCACTATCAAAGAGTTAGATCCTGCAAAATATGATCTAATTTTTACTGCACTTGAGTCCGAAGATGCGAGGACTATTGAACCACAACTGGCTAAAGAAACTCCCGTTATAAGTACTGCCGCAGCATTCAGATACGAAAATGACGTTCCTATACTGATTCCCGGAATAAATGACGATCACAGTTCCTTGTTGGCTATTCAGAAAAAGAATAGAAATTGGAGTGGTTTCATTGCGCCATTACCCAATTGTACTACTACTGGGATGGCAATCACACTAAAACCGATTATGGATCAATACAATGTTCAGAAAGTATTTATGACTTCAATGCAGGCGTTGTCAGGAGCAGGAAGATCGCCTGGTGTTGCAGCATTAGATATTATGGATAACATAATTCCATACATTCCGAAAGAAGAAGAAAAAGTACAGGTGGAAACGAAAAAAATACTTGGCAAAATTAACCAAGATGCGATTGTGGCATCAGATATAAAAGTCAGCTGTACATGCACAAGGGTACCTGTACTTGATGGACATACAGAATCGGTATTCATCGAAACCAATGAGCCAGTCACCCCTGAAGAAATAAAAAAAGTAATGCTTGAGTTCTCCAAATTAGTAACGATAAGAGACTTGCCTTCAGCACCCAAAGATTACATAATAGTTCATGATGATCCTACAAGGCCACAGCCAAGAATAGATAGGGAGATTAACGATGGAATGACTACTGTAGTTGGCAGATTAAGAAAAGATACAGCATTCGACAATGGCATAAAGTATTTACTCTTATCTCATAACGAAAAGATGGGTTCCGCCAGGGGAGCAGTATTGCTCGCTGAATTACTTCGGTCTAAGAAAATCATTTGAGTATATATTATTATAAAAAACTGAACTAAATTTGAAATTAATAGGTTTATTAATCCCTGAATTTAGAATATAATTGGTGATTTATTTGAGTAAAATTGATGATTTGGATTTGAAGATCTTGAGCGAACTATCAAATGACGCTGCAGTTTCAGTCCCTAAACTGTCAAAAAAAATCAACATCAATGCATCTGTTGTTTACAGTAGAATCAAAAGGTTAATTCGAAAAGGGTTTATTAAGAAATTTACAATCGTAATAAATGATGAAGCTTTAGGTTTTAGCGTTAAAGCACTTACTGGAATTAATATGGATTCCAAATTGCGGGACAATGTACTTAATGAGCTATTCAAAATACCTGAAGTTAGGGAAATTTCTGAAGTGACAGGAAGATTCGATATACTAGTGACAATGAATTCACAGTCACTTGACGGAATGCATCACCTAATCTCTGAACGAATTGGACGGATTGAAGGTATCCAGAAGACAGAAACGTTTATTGAAATGAGGAAAACTGTACGTGAAATCCTATTTCCAACGACCAAATCTAAATAAATACTATGCATTTTATTGAATTTGGCTCGCATGATTCTAAGCTAGAAGACGAATTGCAACTTTTATATTATATGTAGTCAAATAAAATAAATCCTTCTTATGGAATATGGGTCAAGTCCAAAAACTGGGCATAAAAATCAACATCGATCTATGCGTCTGAAGAAGAGTAAGAGGCCACTTATGATTTGATTCGTACTTTGACCGTTAGAAATAGATTCAAAAATTATTATGAGCTCACCAAGCCAAAAATATGGTACTTACTGGTTTTTACAGCTTTTACTGCGGCGCTTACTGCTTCGCTTCTTTTCAATATTAATGTGGCGCCTTGGCAATGGATTCTGCTCCTCGTTGGTGTTGCTGCTGGATCGGCAGCGGCAGACACAATCACTGGTTATAACGATCGGGATCTGGACGCTATTATGGATAGGACTAAAAATCGACCAATACCGTCCGGAAGAATTTCCCCTAGGAATGCACTGATTTTCGGTCTTGTATTAACAGGAATATCTTTGATTTGTGCTTGGCTGATTAACTATTTGGCATTTGGGCTCATGGCATTTGGTCTCTTTGACAATATCATTGTATATAGCAAATGGCTCAAACGTAGAAGCCAGACCAACATTATCCTTGGGGGATTCTCAGGGGGGGCCCCTGCGTTAATTGGTTACGTGGCTGTTACCATGCAGCATATTGAGATTGGGATAGCTATGGCAGCACTTGTTTTTTTATGGATACCTACTCATATATGGAGTCTTGCATTGCATGTAAAGGAAGACTATACAAAAGCGGGAGTCCCAATGATGCCTGTAGTTTCCAGCGAGAGAAAATCAGTCCGCATTATCGCTATTACTACACTTCTAATGGTACTATTTAGCATAGTTCCTTTTTTTACGAACCAATTTGGCTTGATATACTTAACCACAGCTTCTTTGCTCGGGGCAGCTATGCTATTATTATCAATATGGCTTATGTTAAGACCTAGTGAAAGAGTATCATGGATCGTTTTTAAATTTTCAAGCCCATACCTGGCTGCAATATTTATTGCTTTCGTGGTTGATGCCGCATTTCATTGAAATGCTTTTTCACATTCGTACAGAATTCGTGAAATTACTACATGCGATTCCAATCCAAAATCACTTATCGAGTAAATGTTGTCAAGAGCACTTAGGACGTTTTTCTGAAAATGTCCTCGTTGAAAGCCCCCTATTACAAAGCAATAGTTTTTGCCACTTTCCTTGGCGTTATCTACTAGGATCTGGCTAAAGCTGCACTTAACGCCTCTTGTTGAGAATCCAATCAATTTATCTGGTTTAACAATCTCATTTATTACGCCTTCAAATGTAATATCATCCATTAACTCCATCAGATTTCTTGATTTATTTGGATCGATTATCGCTTTGTCTCTGAATAGCTTCAGGATCAAGCCTTCAAATCTTGAATAAGATTTTGGAAGTCTCAAATTATCATTTATCAAGATCAACTTATTATTCAATGTCGATACGTAAACATTCAATTTCCTCTGCATGAAGAGAGGGGTTGAAAGGGCTGCCAAAAGGGAGAAATGAGTGATGTCTGGTCTTCCACGTTTCCACCAGTAACTAAGGTTCCGTTCTATCATTGCTCTATAATGATAACTGGTTTCGAGAAGTACCTCGTTTGGTCGTTTCCCGACCTTCATGGCATTGTTCTTTACTGATGGGTGATCCCACATTGCAGGTGGTACTAACTCTATACCCGCTTCAGCAATGATCAGTGAAAACAATTGAATTAAATAATTAAAGTACTGATATTTAATTAAAGGATAATAACGGTTTTACTAATTTAATACCCAGTCCGTTTATCTAATGAACACTATCTTCATTGAGATCTGAATATGATTTTATGTTTTTATGTTAGAATTAGATGTACATTTCCATAACTTGAAAAAAAGCAACAGTATTAGTATTGCAACTGAAAGAGTTCAAATTTTACAAGGTGTTATACTGCGTGAGTTAGGAGGCTGTCATGGTTATGCAGAAAAACAGTCAAGACTCGCTTTGAAAATAGTTACTCGCAGTAAGATAAAGACTCCTTATTTCTTACGACAGCTTTTTTGCAGGAATTGTAAGCAATTTATTACACCTGGAAAAACTTCTAGGATACGAATTGGGCGTTCTCGAATGAAGGCTATTCGAATTACATGTTTAAAGTGCATGCACACGTATAGAAAAAAATTAGCATAACCAGACATAGCTTAGACTTTACGCCGCACTCTATACCAAATAAGGAAATGAAAAGATGTAAGTGTATACTGGAAGCAGATAGTTGCTATTTCGTGAATTCGAAGATATTAGCCTTTGATTATAAAATTTGAGCATAATATCAATAACCAGAAGGCAAAGCTGGCATTCCACAAATTACGGTCAATATAGATTATTTTGGGTATAAGGATTTATAAGGGAATTAGCGCAAATCTGTCAAGCTTTATGGCTAAGGTCTATGATGTTCCTGCTAATTATATGATCCTTCGATTTGCTGACCAATTGAAAAAAGACAAAAAAATAGAAGCTCCCAATTGGTCTTTATTCGTCAAGACTGGGTGCCATGTCGAGAAAATACCACAAAACAAGGATTGGTGGTATTTGCGATGTGCTTCGCTTTTAAGGAAAATTTATACGCATGGACCCTTAGGCGTGTCTGATCTTCGTAGAGAATATGGTGGCAAAAAGCAGATAGGATATAGTCTTGGTCATCACAAACGTGCAGGAGGCAGTATTATAAGAAGAGCATTGCAGCAGCTGGAAAATGGTGGGTATATTGTTAAAAAGGGTAAAGGAAGACTTATCTCTGACGAAGGTATGAAGCGAATGGACAGGGTAGCTACAGAGATTTATAAAGAAATTGTTTCATCAATTCCCGAGTTAAAGCGGTATGCCTGAATACTATTTCTGTTCTATATAAGAGAAAATGTCATCGCCTCAGCCACAAAACAATGACGAGGATGCAAGAAGGCGGGAAGCCGAAGCCGCAATGAGACAGAAGGCTCTCATGGTACTTCTAGATCCGAATGCTAGACAGAGACTCATGAATATCAGAATCGTTAAACCAGATCTTGCCGCTGCTGTAGAAAATTATCTAATTTCGGCTGCCTCCACAGGCAGATTAAGTAGAGCTCTTACGGACGAAGAGCTAAAAAGGCTTCTGATAAATCTACAACAGCCAAAAAAAGATTTTAGAATAAACAGAATTTAGACTTCTCTAACTCCGAATAAACGTAGAAGAGTAATATTTCAGTTTTGGATGGATCAAAACCTAGTTAACTATATTAAGTATACCTGCTACTGACAGATTCATGAAGGCAGCAGTATTTAAAGAATACAATAAAGATCCTACAAAGGTTGTCAAGATAGAAGAAATCGATGACCCGAAACTCAAACCCAACGAGGTAATGATTAAAGTTGAATCAGCCGCTTATAATTACAACGATCTTTGGGCAATATGGGGCGACCCTGTTAAGGTGCCACTTCCTCATATTTCTGGCAGTGATGCTGCTGGTGTCGTAGTTGAGACTGGTTCAGATGTTAGAAAGATAAAGACAGGAGACCGAGTAGTTTCACATTCTAATATGAGTTGTAGAGTTTGCGACATGTGTACATCTGGAAGAGAGTATGATTGTAATGAGAGGCTAATCTGGGGGTTTCAAACAGGACCGTTATGGGGAGGGTTCGGTCAATTTACTCAACTTCCTGAAGTAAACGTTGCCAAAATTCCAGACAACGTCTCATTCAACGATGCCGCTGCTGTTTCAATGGTTGGAATGACAGCATGGCACATGCTTGTTGGCCGTGCAAAAATCAAACCTGGCCAAACGGTATTGATCATGGGCGGTACGAGTGGAGTAGGAATGGTAGGACTACAAATTGCCAAATTATACGAATGCACAGTAATAGCCACAGCGGGAAACGATGAGAAAATGAAAAAGTGTTTGGAGTTAGGCGCTGATCACGTTGTGAACCATAGAGAATCAGACTGGTACAAGAAGGTGAGAGAAATTACAAATAAGCAAGGAGTTGATGTTATATTTGAGCATATAGGTAAGTCGACGTTTGCACAGGAGGTAGGTCTGCTCAAGATGGGGGGCACTTTGGTTGCAACAGGTGCAACCACTGGCTATGATTCTACCATTGATTTAAGATATCTATTCTTTAAAGGAACTAATTTGCTTGGCTCTACCCAAGGCACCAAGGCCGAATTAATGCAAGTTATTCACTGGACCTCCAAAGGAAAAATCAAACCTCTGATTGGAGAGATACTTCCTTTTTCAGAGATGGTTAAGGGTCATGTAATGATGGCCAACGCTGATCAAATAGGAAAGATCGTTACTACTCCTCAAAAACTCTAACCTCCCATTTTTGTTTATAATTTGAGTTGTTGTTTAGAACATTACTTTTTATTCCTGGTAATAATGAAAGATTTGTAAAGAAATCTTTCACCCTTGATTCAGATATCTTGTGTTATGATTTGGAAGACTCTGTTCCGCTAAATGAAAAGGCTTTAGCCCGTAGTCTAATCAGAACTAAATGTGCACAGGCGTTGGGTGGGAATCATGAATCTTCAATTTTTGTTAGAGTGAATTCAATAAGTTCAGGTTTAGTTAAGACAGACCTTTCAGAAGTAATACAGGAGGGCATAAATGGAATAGTGCTACCCAAAATTAATGACGCTATAGACTTATTGCAAGTAATAAAAATAATAGAACAGCTTGAGAAAGAAAGAAAGCTAGACCCTGGACAAATAGCACTCATACCATCTATCGAAACTGCTAGGGGTGTGGTGAACACTTATTCGATTGCCCGGGCAGATGAGCGAGTTGTGGCTATTGTCTTTGGAGTTTTTGACTTCCTCCACGATATGGACATCGAGGACATAGTGGATGCGAATAGCTATTCATATGCCCGTTCGAAAATAGCTGTTGATGCTAAGGCAGCTGGAATATCGTCATTAGATGGGATATGGCAGGACGTCAATGACATTCAAGGCTTAATATCTGATGCAACAGCGGCTAAGAGATTGGGCTTCTCTGGAAAAACTCTGATTCATCCCTCCCATATTAAACCAGTTCATGAAGTATTCTTGCCGACACCCTCACAGGTTGAATGGGCTAAGAAAGTTATTGACGCATTAAGACAATCAATGGAAAGGGGAACTGGAGCAGGGGCTGTTAAACTTGATGGTAAAATGATAGACGCCGTACATTACAAACAAGCCAGGTCAGTACTCGACATGACTGAACAACCAAAGTAAAAAATTAATTTGTACGGCCCTTTATCGGTGCTCCTTTTCAAAAATATGAATCTATGAGATCAGTTGGTCTTCAAAATTGCTTATATGGGCAAGTTCTGAATTTTCTTGGATACGAAGTTAAAGATAAAAGGTATTAGATTGATCATCCGGTATATTTTTAGAGGCTATAATTAAATCATTAGAAGTAGTTAATGTTTACAGGAATCGTGAAGGGAACAGGCAAAATAAAGTCTGTTTCTAGATTTGCAACTGGCAATTTCTATAGTCGTGTGACAATTGAGTTAGGGTCATGCGCACAAGGGTTGAAAATTGGAGATAGCATATGCATAAATGGTGCTTGCCTGACTGTAACCCGACTGAAGAAAAGGGTTGCCTCTTTTGAACTTGTAAAAGAAACGATAGATAAGACGACTTTTGGGTTAATGAAACGTGGAGATAAAGTGAACTTAGAAAGAAGTTTAATGCTTAAAGATAGACTTGAGGGGCATATTGTTTTGGGTCATATTGATCATATTGGCAAGATTTTGGAGATTATCAATCTTTCTAACGGCACAATAATTTGGATCAAAATAACAAATGCTGAAATGATGAAGTTTATCGTTCCCAAAGGATCCATTACACTTGATGGAATAAGCCTTACCGTAGTAGATGTCCAAAAAAATAAATTTTCTATAGCCTTGGTACCCCATACAGTGTTAAAAACTTCTATAGCTAGTAAAGTAAAGGGAGACTTTGTTAACATAGAATTCGACATTCTTGGCAAATATGTGGCAAGCCTTCTACCACAAAAGAGGTAGTTACTCAAAAAATAGTAAGGTATATAATTAATCTTCGATGCAATAAATTTACTGTCAAAACTAATTGATGCACTATCTGCGCTAGCAGCTGGAAAATTCATCATGATTCACGATGATAAATCAAGAGAAAATGAAGTTGATCTTGTAATTGCTGCCCAACATGTGCGTCCAAGAGATATTTCCCAGCTAAGAAATATGGCTGGTGGGATGATATGTTTGGCCATATCTAATGACGTAGCAAGAAAATTAGGACTGATGTATATGCATGAAATATTGGATAAGACTTCGACCAACGATACTACTCTTTCCAAAATGATTTTAGGGAACGCACCTTATGGTGACCGACCTTCATTCTCAATTTCAATTAATCATATAGATACTTATACTGGGATAACTGACCTTGATAGAGCTCTCACAGTTAGTGAAATGTCAAAGATATGTTCGCAAATAGACAATGGAGGAAAGGACCAGTTTGTTAGAAACTTTCGAACTCCTGGTCATGTTCCAATACTGATCGAAGCGAGAGGGCTGTTAGAAGAGAGGTTAGGACATACTGAGTTGGCTGTTCATTCAATGAAGTTGGCAAATCTCATTCCATCTGCAGTAATCTGTGAAATGTTAGATTCAACGACATTTCGGGCGCTAACCTTAGATAAAGCATTGGAAATTTCAAGGAGTTACAATATACCAGTTCTTGAAGCAAATCAAATAAAACAGATAAATGGTCTTGAACGGTAGTTGAAACAGACAAAACTTGGCATTGTTGTAGCTGAATTTAACCGAGCTATTACTATGAAGATGCTAGAAGTGGCAAAGGGCCGTGCTAATGCCCGGAAGGCACAGATAAGATACATATGTTTTGTACCAGGCACCTTCGATATGCCACTGCTGATTGACCAGTTAATAAAGAAAAAGGATATCGACGCTATCGTAACACTAGGCTCAGTAATTAAAGGCGAAACTGCTCACGACAAAGTGGTTGCAAATACTGCTGCAAGGTTCATTGCTGAATTGTCAGTCAAACACCGAAAGCCAGTATCTCTTGGTATTGCTGGTCCTGGTATGACAATTACTCAGGCGAGAGATAGGATCACTGCTGTTTCTAGGAGGGCGGTAGACACAGCTATTGACATGGTTGAGAGATTGAGAAGACTGAAAAACCTCAAGGAAAATCTTGAAAGAGAAACGGCGAGTATTATAGATTGATTATACAGCTAACTCATATCAAGATAGAAGGATATGGGGCTTGGACATTAGGGCTTGGAAGTGACAGGGAATCTCAATTGCAGATGTTGCAGTCAAGACTCTATTACGACTTGCAAAAATTGTTCTCTGAGAAGGATTGCATAGTATATCAAAATAGACTAGATGAATTAGTTGCTATTACCAACGGGCTTTCTATATATGAGCATTGTAATATCTATTCATACATTTCCGAATTGCACAGAGAGATCGCCTTGTCAATGGCAGTGGGGATAGGTCAGACACCTCTAGATGCTAGCATTAATGCCTACCACTGTAGAAGAGATAAATTGAGTGTTAACAATAATGTTCAACTATATGGTAACTCTAATAAGATCCCAGCATCAGGATCGGTACCTGCAGATATGATGGTACAAATACTACATTTAGATCTGGATGATTCTACAAGAATGACTAACGCAATTTCACCCTATGAGGTTAGTGTGTTTATAGTCAAAATTTTTTCAAGGTTGGCAGATGAATTCGTAAATATAAAGAATCTAACCTTTTATCTAGGGGGAGATAATTTTATGGTTGTATCAAATCCTGAGACACTAACAGAATCAAAATTAATTATAAGTAATATTTGTCAGCAAATGAACATAAATCTAAACTGCGGCATAGGGCTAGCTTTCTCGGCAAGGAGGGCTGTCGGAGCCGCAACAGAGGCTCTGGATACTATTCGTAAGTTAAGAGATCAAGGTAAAATTCAAAATATTTATGAGATCAATTGTCTCTAATCATTAAGAACATCAGTATACTGTTAGGTAACGATCTTAAATTCATAAACCAAGGGCGTATTGTCATAGGAAAAAATGGTTTAATAAAATATGCAGGAACAAACAACAACAATTACGATATAAGCCAGAGGGACTTGATCTTTGATGGTGAGGGACTCCTTGCCTGTCCTGGTTTCATTAATGCCCATACTCATATTGGCGATTCAATTGGAAAGGACATAGGGATAGATCTCGATTTGGAGTTGGACCAAAGAATTCACCCCCAAAATGGATTAAAAAAAAGAATCTTGAAGAATAGTGAAAGGAGTCATCTGAAAATATTCATGAGAGCATCTGCTCTTGGCATGATGAAGAGAGGCATTGTTGCATTTGCGGACTTCAGAGAAGGCGAGATTGAAGGAATCAAGCTACTTGATGAAGCCTTACTGGACTTGTCTATAAAATGCGTTAGATTAGGTCGACCTGAATACTATTTCAATTCAGACCAATTGCAAAATCAACAAATGCAGCCACATGATTCTAGAATAACCTCTCGAGGTGCAAGAAAGGAGCATACATTACCAGCTGATTTTTCGAAAAGAGCCGCCAGTGTATTAGAATTGTGTGATGGGTTTGGATTAAGTGGAGCTAATGAAAATTCAGACGAATCATTGAACACTTTTAGGAAATTGGTCCAAGCTGCTAGAAAATCCAAAAGGAATGTTATACTGGCTATTCATGCTGCAGAATCAAAGAAGGCTATAGATTTTTCTAATTCTACCATGCATAGAACTGAAGTACAAAGGATTCTCTTGAACCTTAAGCCTGACTTCATTGTTCACATGACTAACGCTTCAGATGATGAGATCTCTAAAGTTACAAAACAGGGGATCGGGATAGTTGTATGTCCTAGCTCAAATGCTTTACTCCGAACCGGCTTTCCCAATGTATCTAAAATGTTACGACTAGGTTGCTGTGTAGGAATTGGAACTGACAACACCATGACTAATTCACCTGACATGTTTAGGGAAATGGAATTCTTGTGGAAGATGTCTAGATTAATGGGCAACGAGTTCCTGTCAGCAAGGGATATTCTCAAAATGGGAACTGTCAATGGCGGAAAAATATTAAGGATAAATTCTGGATCTATTGCACCCAACATGTGTGCTGATATAATCTTCTTCATGAAGGATCATATCGATCTGGCGCCAATGCATGATCCTTATGCAGCTATCGTGCATAGAGCTGACATGAATTCAATCAGTAACATCATGATCGATGGCAAATTAATTGATGGGGACGATATCTAGTTGTACGTTATTATCAGTGCAGCCATGTCACTAGATGGCAAAATTGCAACAAATAGTGGAGAATCGAATATTTCTTCAACTCAAGATCTGGAGAGAGTTCACAAATTGCGCGGCTCCGTGGATGCGATTATGGTGGGAATTCTGACGGTCATTAGGGATGACCCCATGTTAAATGTAAGATACGCGAAAGGTAATACGAAATTACCTTTGAGAGTAATACTGGACTCTAAGGCCAAGATACCTCTCTCTTCAAGAATTTTAAAGACTGCTCACGATATCACTACTATTGTGGCTGTGACTCGAAAAGCTTCATCGAGAAGAATCCGATGTATCGAAAATACTGGCGCACATGTACTAGTGGCTGGAAACGACAGAGTCGATATTTCAGCTTTATTCACATATCTAGACCAAATAGGGTGCACTCGCATTTTAGTAGAAGGTGGTGGTGAGACAAATTGGTCATTATTGAACTCAGGATTGATCGATGAAATAATCGTTACCCTCTCCTCCATGATTATAGGAGGCAGAAATGCAGTAACTTTAGTCGAAGGATGCGGCTATACGAAAATATCTGACACACGCAAATTAAAGCTGATAAAATTCGAAAGACAAGGTCCAGATGAGCTTGTTCTATATTACCGCTCGGCCTGAATTTGGTCTTTCGAAGTTATATCCATCATGATTTCGTCGATCTTAAACCTCAAGGCGTCCTTAATTTTGCTGTTGTCCACCATGCCGAGAGGAGCTTTGCAATTAGAACATTTGAAAAATAATTCGACTGCAACATCAAATTTTATACGCGGACAAGGGCTGTTTCCACAGTGATAGAATTCCGACGACTCTTCATATTCCAGGCGTTTCTGTAATCTGTCCAAAATCTTTTTTTTCTGATTGTCGATAAAGTTCTCGGCCTGATCCCTTTTTGCTCGCCACCTGTAAACGAACCATCCCTTTTTTTCGTCCTTGACTCTAATGCCAGTTATCAACGCCTTACCAAACATATCATAAAGCACCTTTCTAATGATATTGATTCGCATGCCGGTGGCGCTAGCAATTTCTTCATCCGTCGCATCTTCCGTATTCAGTAGCGCTCGAGCTACTTTATAATACTCTTCTCCACCGATCAACGCAGCAATTTTGACAAAGGGGTCTTCATTTTCAATAGGGCGCAATGACATTCATGTTGTATTTTTTTGGATATATAGTTACCGACATGTGCGATTTCATTTTCAATCTGCGTGTAGAATCAATACATTCTGATTATTTAGTAGTCAATTACCTCATTTCAAATAATTAGTCTATCTTTGAATTTGTAATAGATAATTACTAATTCAGCGCTGAGCACATGGTTTACGTGTTCAGTTGATTCTAGGCAGTCTTTTTTATGTCGCCGAAGGCAGATGCTAGGTCAGAACGTATTTCTTACGATTCTAAAGACGTTGTCTGATATGTTTATAATTCAACTTGCCTAAACAGCTTTAAAGTAGATTGTCATATGGATATCTATATAGAATGGAAATTGTTGCTAATAGTGATTATTTTACATGTAGGGGTCAGTCAATATATGAAGACTACCATCGTCCAATATTTCCATCCCCATTGTTTCTAAAATGTTCTTTGCTTTGTCAAAGCCTTCTCTAGTTGTTATCTGAGTCGCTATTTTTGTTCTGTAATCTCTAGACCATTGCTGTCCAATCTTGTACTTGCCTCTTATCCCTTCTGGAATGATCTTTAAAACTACAACCTCTCTAACTGATGCCATATTTGCACTTACAGGTTCATATCCTCCTTCGCTTTGATACTTACTCATCAGAGCATTAAGTGCTAGCGTCTTCTCAACAAGGTCGTTAATGAGAAAAGCATTACCCTTTATCACCACGCTAATATACAAAGTGTCTGCCTGAGATGCGTCCGTAGGATGAAAGTAATATGACGGAAGGAAACAGAGAGGTTGGTCAACTTCAAACCCCACTTTTGAATTCCTTTTTACATTTTCAATTTTTTCTCCTGAGGGATGAGAATGCATGTAGATTGCCCCTGAATCTAGGTTACTGGCATCATTATTTTTTGATAAGCCATAACTTGAGCTTATCTGCTCGTTTGTTACATAAACAAAATTCATCGGTATTATTTGGGGAAATCCTTGTTTATCTATAGATGCTATCCTTCCTACAGGTTGATGATTCAGAAATTGAATAAGCTTGCCTTTCGATTTAATTTCTAATTTAGGGAAAAGCCGCATTTTTATAGTAAATAGTGCGACTGGTATAAAAATTCAACAATATACCAAAAAGAGTCAAAAATTCTTGAATGTAATTCATGGTATGTATTGGAGCCGCTTTCAGCATTAAAATGCAGTTGGAATTTGGATAGTTATTTACAATCTGTGAAAACCCTCATCTTCTTTTCTACACGTTGAAGACTTTTACCGAAGGTATTGCTTGAAATACCCTAATAATCCTACAGCCAAAAAGCTAATGCTCCAACGACTAGAGCTAATTGCATCATCAAATGAAGAGGCATGGATTTCTTATGTTGTTTCCTCGCATAGTCACGATCGCCCAGCCTCCTCAGAGTCTTGTACATTATCACCATCGTCAAGCCGGAGACTGCACTAACAAGTAATGGCATGATCCAGCCTGTAGGCGTCAATGAGAACATTAGCCAAGAAGCAACAATCATACTCGCCGCAATAAAAATCCCCAACCTTACTGTATTTTGTGCACCAATAACTATCGGGATAGTCTTCCTTCCTGCAGCCAAATCACCTTTCATGTCTGCAACATCGTTAAAGGGTGAAGTGATGAAAACCATACATCCTAGCATGATTGCGATGTAAATTGTAAGGACTATTTGATCATAGGACATTCTAATCTCCACATTCGTTGCTGTCCATGAAGACGAACTACCCAAAATTACGCACAACATCATGGCAACTGCAATCGCGAGAGTTTTGACTACAAAACGATCTTTTAGACAAAGCTTTGGGACAGAGTACATTATCCCAATCGCTACTAAACCTAGTGAAATCATAGCTCCTGTCATATCGTTTCCAATAAAACATAAAGATACTCCAAAAATATTTGTTAAGAAAACAAAAATCCACGCTTGGCCTTTTGTTACCAATCCTGTAGGTATGGGTCTGCCTTTTCCATTTGTACGATCCAAGTCTGAATCAATAAGATCATTCAAGACATACATTCCAACTATGATCATGAAAGAACCTAGGGGGAGTGAAATTATTATCGTTGCCAAACTAAAAAAATACCCAGAATTTTCCTCTGCACCAAAAATTATGCCTGGCATGCAAAGGATTGCTGCCAAAGTTGCGAAAGAGTATATCAGACCCCATCTCTTTCTATAGTTTAGTAACAGTAATTGCGATACTGCGATTCCCTTAAGAGTTTGGACAAAATCAGGTTTATGGAACTCTCTTTGAAGAGAGTGTTCAATGACTTGAGCCATACCGCTGAGCTTGAAATATCCTTTTTATTGTCTTTGGCGCTGATTTTGGCTGATTTTGGATAAAAGTTTCGTGATTGTCTTACATCATTATTTCTTACTCCTGTTAGGGAGAAAATGAATCGTTGTTAGCAAGATAAGACTACTCTTGCAGTCAATATGAAATAATTGAGCGGCCCATCAACTAACTACAATATATGACTACCAGGCTCAATCTTTGAGCCAAAAATTCCCTGCTATAAATTACCTGTTTTTGACTAACACATTTTCTATCGTTGAATCGTCTAATATTGTCTTAATGAGCTTTACTCGTTCTTGTTCGCCAATATCAGTGGAAGACTGAATAGAATCAATTGCTTTAAGCTTCCAATAATTCTTTACTGCCTTCTCTATCTCAATCTGAGCATGGTAAACTACTGTACCCAAAGTAGTTAGAGAAAATTTGCCTTTGCTTCTCTTAATCAGTCCAACTCGCAATAATCGTCCGGTTCGTGAATAATACTGCTTTCTTGTAAGTCCCTTTGAGTCCTTTAATTGTTCACTTTCGCTTATGCCTTTTGCTATTGAATCAAAAAGATCCAGGGATCTGTTGTCTGCGATCGCTTCTATAATGTCTGCAGGAGAATTTGCCTTCATCGACTTTTTAAATATAATATAAGCAGTATAAAGCAATGAGTTCTCCAATATTAGAGAAAATGGGAACACAATATCCTGAAGGAAGAAAATGCAATATTAATTCCAACCTGTTTTTGAAAAAAGGTTGATGAGATCGGCTCCATTGTAGCAGTTTAGTCTAAATAAATTCAAGATGCTAATCATTCGTTTGACAAGTTAATTGAAAGCCGAAAATTGGCAACATCAATTCTTTTATCGGAGACTAGGTTCTGCATTCATTACAACTCAAAATTCTCCGATTTGATTAAAACGAATAGAACTAATATAGAGGATTTGTTATTGTAGGTCAATGTCTGGAATTACTCCTAATGATAATTCATTTTTGGATTGTGAAAAAGCTGGACTTTATAAGGCTATTTTTTTGAGGCGTGATGTTCGTTCTCAATTTGATACTCGTGAAATACCAGGCTACGTACTAGACAGAATTCTCAGGGCAGCTCACCATGCACCATCAGTCGGCTATTCTCAACCATGGGACTTCATTTTGATTAAGGATTATGCTACTCGAACGTTAGTTAAAAAATCATTCATTAGGGAACGAGCCAAATCAATTTCTTTATTGAAAGAACATACCGAGAGACAGAAACTGTATATTCGTCTTAAACTTGAGGGGATTTTGGAGTCTGCAATCAACATTTGTGTAACTTACGACCCCACAAGGTTTGGACCCTTTGTCCTGGGAAGAACGTCAATATCGGACGCTGGCATTTATAGTGTTTGTTGTGCTATTCAAAATTTATGGTTAGCCGCAAGAGTTGAAGGTATAGGAATTGGATGGGTTAGTATCATTTCCATTTCTGATTTGAGGAGAATTCTCTCTTTACCGGATCATGTAGTACCTGTTGCATACCTTTGTGCTGGATATGTTAGTCAATTTTCATCAAATCCGGACCTTGAGAAGGCAGGGTGGCTGGAGAGGATGTCTCTGCAAGATGTTATCCACTATGAAAAGTGGCATGGACAGCGAAGTGATATCCAAGAAGATATTCATATCGCCAATCGCCACTGACTGAAATACTAAATCAATTAACCATTCCAATCGTATTTTTGCATAATTAAGTTAAAACCAAATTATTATTCACATAAATATTCAGAGAAGAGTGCTGTTGAATAATGCATATGAGGGAATATGACTGAAGAGTAAAGAATCCTTTCAGTCAAATTTATTATTTTGACATGCACAATCTCAGCATGGAAGAAAATTCTGATAAACTTCTAGAGCAAATGAATGCAGCTCAGATTCGAACAAGGGTAAATGATAAAACTGTTGCTCTGCTTGTCTTTGGCGCCTGTGAGAATCACGGTGATCATATGCCATTTGGATCTGATTTCATTTTTCCTCTAGAAGTCGCAAAGAAGGTAGCAAAGAGAATTGATAATATTGTAGTTTTACCAGTCGTTCCTTACGGAGTTAGCACACATCATAAAGGATTCAAAATGACTGTCACGCTTCAATCTGACACTCTAATAAGAATAATCTTTGATATCATAAAGAGTCTAATTGACAATAACATAAAGCATATAGTTATAATAAATGGTCATGATGGAAACATTGGTCCCATAGAGATAGCAGCTAGATCAGTGAAAGACGCGTACCCAGAAGCCGTTGTAGCTTGCCTGGAGTCTTGGTGGACATTAGTAGGAACAATACGGCACGATTTATTCGACGTATGGAATGGGCTGGGTCATGGGGGAGAAGCAGAAACGTCTGGTATGTTGGCAGTACATCCTGAGTTGGTGGATATGGACCTTGCATCAGATAATGTAATTCCTAGAATACCATCTGACATAAGGATTTACTGGAATTTTGATGAGTTAACTAAGACGAGCATTACAGGATCTCCTCGCCATGCTTCGATTTATAAGGGAACCGAACTCCTGAAGATTGTGGTGAATGCAATAGTATCTTTTATACAGGAAATGGAACAAAATAATTGGAAATACGGAGTGATGATGGCAGATAGAAACAGAAAAACTGATCCAAAGACATCATGATTTTAGACGTTTAGTGGGTATTTTTTCGTTTTCGTTTTTCTTGCTTGATAGCTTGTTCTCGAGAAATCAAGTTTTCTTTTGCGATTTTGATATAATGCTTATCCATTTCAGTACCTATGAATTTCACATCAAGAGACAGGCAGGCTAAAGCGGTGGTTCCAATACCGATGAAAGGATCATAAACTATCAAATCAGGTCTTACACCATGCAATAACAAGCAAAGTTTCGGCAACTTCTCTGGAAATACTGCGGGATGTGGTCTCTTTTTCTGTATGGTCCGATAGGGGATGAACCATACATTTCCCCTATCTCTACTGTCCCGATTAGCAGATTTCCAACGCCCTATATTGGTTTTATCTTGATATGGTACGCCAATCGCTAATTTATCTAAGAAAGTCCTACGGTTCTTCGTTAGATGAAAGATGAATTCATGAGCATCAGTCAAGAAACGATTACTTGTTATTGGTTTGAAATGACCTACTGAAAGGTTATCACATAATCGTGAATTCCTACCAAGATCATCCTTTTCGAACGAAATAGATTTTATCCAATGTATTGTGTTTTGTAATTTGTATCCGGCCCTTAAAAATTCACGCAATACCTCAAACGGTATAAGCGGATCCATTAGAGTCCCACCAATATTGAGAAAGAAAGATCCGTTATCTCTTAATATCTTTACACTTTTACTTGCAACAGTATTCATCCACAATAGATACTCTTCTCTACTGATACCATCATTGTATAGGCTGTATCCTTTGTTAATATTGTATGGCGGAGAAGTAACAATTACATCGACTAGGAATTTCTCTCTCAATGCTCGACGCATAAAATTAACGCAATTTTCTTGATATATCGTATTAGGTTTAATCTGGGATATCAATTTACATCATGCGACAGCCAAAACCAGAACAGTATGATTGTCTGACAATAAAATTCTTATGTTTTGTTCAAACTTTTTGTATTTCACATCATAGGCTTTATTTGATAACTACAATTTAAAAATAGTGAAAGTGAAGAATTGCAAATCCTGCAATGGATAATAAGAAATAGCAGTGAATTGAATCGAAATCTAGACCCTACATTGAAACAATTCTTACTGTAGGTATCAATATCCTAAACATAATATTAGTAATTATTCTAATGAATTGAATTGATTCTTTTGAGTTTATGGAATTAAGATTCATTCAAACAAATGATATTAACAGAATTAGGAACCGTAATTGGATCGACTTCATCATTTTTTTATTCTGCAACAAGTAAATAAATCACAATCATTTCAGCTTAACCAGCTCAATTAGATCTTGTCTGAATCAATAGTAGGACCATTGAGACTCTAGACTGTGGGGTTAACTCTCATGTCCCACTGGTCCTAGTCAGTAATTTGAAAGCAATATTTGGTCCCATTCTTTGCCTAAACGCCAATTCAATCCAAAGCAATGCAAGATTTTCCAATAGCCTGGCATTGGAAAGTGGTCCCGCGTCAACAACATTGAAACCTATTTCCATGGCCAGTTTTTTCACTTCTGATTTTGCAGCCAAGTCATCTCCACAAATGAAAGCATCAGCCTTGTGAGAGCCAAATTGCAAATTGTTTAGAGTCTTCGCACCTATGGCATTAAATGCCTTTACGACTCTAGCACCCTTAGCCAGTTTTGAAATCTCTTCAGCAGCTGATGTGGATGAAGGGACAACTACTCCCTCGAGATCCGATCCTATTGGATTACTAGGATCAATTATTATTTTTCCAGAAATATCGTCTACGCTTCTGATTGTTTCTTGAGCAGCCTCCCACGGTACGGCAAGTACAATTATATCTCCAAAATGAACAGCTTCATGTATTTCATCAACATGTAGATTTGAATCTGCAGAATTGAGAAGCTTTTTTGCCTTTGGACTCTGAATATTCCTGACTCCAAAAACTACATTATGACCTCTTTTAGCCCAAGCTTTCCCTAAAGTGCTTCCTATGTCTCCAGCTCCAATTATTCCGATCTTCATCTATCTAGAATAATATGATCTGGTATTTCAGTTGTTACGTGTGATTCCGGCAATAGTCTAATGGCTACTTATAAAACAAACCAGTTTGTCAAATTGCATACAAGGTTGCCTGAACGGGATTTCTAATATGAAAGGTATGATAAACCTATAATAATGATTTTTGGATATTATAAGGGGATAAAAAATTGGATATGTCTGTGTCATGTTGCAGTTGTGGTAAAAAGATTCAAGATTACCCATTATACTGCTATATGTGCGATGATTACTTTTGCTCCGAACAGTGTCATGGCAATCATCATAACAAACAGTGGCAAAATTTCTGATTCTCCAAGAGACTAGCTGAGTTTCCCTTAGAATTATGTAATTGAAATACCGATACGAAGAAACTTAAAGTTACCTTAATTTCTTTTATGAATAATGTACATTCTTTCATCTAGACTGGTGTACGACTCCTATTTATGCAAAACTGATCTCTCGCGCAAGATGGCGAAATCATAAAGTGGAATGGCGATGGATTGGCCTGGCCCCAGGTTGAGTCCCTTATCAATAGTATTAATGTATTTTGAAATCTTTACTAGATTTAGATTAACTGTGGTTAGTGATTTTAATAACTTCAAGAGATAGACCATAACAAGGTATCTAGAGATCATCTAGTGTAAATATATGGTAACACATATTGCATTTGAATTTTTCTTTACCTGGTATTCCAGACAAGACCTCAAGTTGACTCTTAGTCTTACATTTTGGGCATTTCCCATAGATTGTCTTTCTAGGTATGTTACGTTATTTTATCACGCCATTATTTATAGTAATATCATTACTGGACTAGGAGAATGCATACAAATGTAGTAACTATTACTGTATCAGGCTTTATGCGCTATTGAAAAGTAGAGTCGGAAAATAATTACAAACTGCAGACAGACACTCAGTAATTTGGTAATTATTTGGATGATTCAGAATAGGACAGAATTCTATTAATAAAATTTGGCCAAAAATTATGGCTTCAAAATCCTGTTATTAATGTGCCCCAAAGTTCCTTTGCGTGTAGATGAGTGTTCTTTAGTCAATAATCCTGCTATACGGGGATTTGTAACTCAGTCAACTTGTAGAGGTATTATTGGTGGCATTAGCATATACAGTTGCTACCGCATTCTTGAGGATGTCATAATATTTGGTGGGTACCAAGGTTCCATTATTATTTAATACAAGATTAAAACTAGCAGTATCAGCGGCTCTATAATCCCACTTCCAAAACGCAGTTCCCCATACCCCAGCATCCTTAAAAGCTTGAAGTATCTTGTCTGCGTTGTCTTCTGTCAAATCACTCAAAGCTGGATTAAGTTTGAAAACACCTCCTTCTCCAGGAGTTCTTACTACATTATTCCATTCTCCAATATATATCGGAATTCCAGTTAGATCTCGTGTTTTTAAAAATGTATCAAATCTTTGCTTTTGGTACGCATCTCTGTCAGGAACTCCATAAACACTTATCTTAAAAACTACATTCTGTTTGTCCGCTGGAGCCATCTTGGCCAGATTTTCAGGTGTAATATTTATTGGGCTCTTGAGGTCTACAGGTACGTTCATACTATAAGCAATTGTTTTTTGAGTAATATTTCTTAACTCTCCAACTATGAATGTGTTGAACTCTCCTATTTTAGGCCAATCATTCACATTATTAACATGTGGTTCACTGAGGATTTCGTAACCCAAAGTGCTTGAGCGATTATCAACTTCGGTTACTATTTTCTTCAGAAAATCAGCCATCAATATCCATCCATCTCTTCCTTGACTATCCTTTACTGATCTATTCCACCAATCAGTCCAGAATAGTTTTGCTGCTGGATCAGGAGTGTTGCCGCCCCCACCTTTAACATATTTCGAATTGTTTTCGAATACAGTTGTTGGGAATCCTGTACCTTTTCTCTCAAGCCATGAGGATGTGTGCCACTGATGGTTGTCGTAAATAATTTTTACCCCCCATTTGTCTCCAGCAGCAGCCACTGACTGTATTTCTTTCATGAAAGCCTCAGGGTTCATCTCATAGGCTTCCCAATAGATCAAAAATCTAACATGGTTCAAGCCTGCCTCAGAAATTAGTCTAAAACTATCGTCTATGTAATTAGGCGGAGGCGAAGGTACGTCATAATTATTTTGCTTTACACTAACATTAGCGCCCTTCATAGCAACACCATTTATTGGTTCTTGATTGTCGACCTCGCCCAACTGTGCATTTGAAATTACTGGACTAATACTAAAAATTGCTGTTAAAACCGATACTATCAATAGCTTGTTCAAGATGCTTTTTGTCAATAGGTGTAATTTTGCCAAAGCATTTAATATGTATTATGATGACAGGAATCCTCTAGAATTATTAGTAGTAATGATACTTGAAGATTCATATTATTTAACATATCTTTATGAAAGTCAACAAAATTTTGTCAATTAGACATGCAATAAAGTTTATTCATTTTATCAAAATTTTACATTTAAGGTATGCGTAGCCAATAATTTAATTAGGTTGGACTTGATTTGCGATAACAGTTCCTCAAAGGTAACATAATTATACGCATTCATACATTCATCATTTATGAAAACATTATCGTGCCGCGAGGCGGGATTTGACTGTGACTATGTAGTCAAAGGCGAAACGGACGAAGAGATATTCAAGAATGGTGGAGAACATGCAATGAAGGACCATGGTATGAAACCTTCAGAAATTACTCCAGAATTCAAGGAGAAACTGAGAAGTCTAATTCGTACTAGTTGAATTGTTACTTTTCATTGCACATGATTTTGATCTTCGATGAATTGAGTTTGTAGGTAGGCAAGTTTCTATGATTCAAAGAAGTAGTAGAATTGAATTAGCGGTATGTGTAAATGAAATGTGTCTTAATAGGCTAATCCTATACCGTAAGCTCATTTAGATTCAAAGGTATTAACCTATGTCGGAAAACCTCTTTATGTGAATTTGACTCTTGCATACTAATAATGGTTGTTTACCTATCAAGATACAGATTTGTTAAGAAGAGGTAGTGCTCCACACTGGAAGATAGAATATGATGACTCAGTTTACAAGATATATGATAAGAATAATGACCTAACAGGCTATTTTTTTCCTAGTTATCCATTAAGCGATTCAGAACTAGACGATGATAGTCTAATATTGAAATTAGTTGACTCCCACACAACTGTCTTTGGTGGTCGTCTCTTGTTGCCAATGCTAAAATTGAATATTTTGGATGTTGAAGAGGGTCAAAATTTGGATAATATCATTAACCAGCTTTCATTCAACATCAAAAGAGCAGAAGAATGGAAGAATTGGTACCTTTCTAATAAAGAGAGGTACAAAATGTCAAAATGTCTGGCATATACAGCAAGGGAGGATAGGCAGATGCTCAGCATTGTATTGTCCTTAGGTCTGGAGTTCACGCTGGGAACAAAAGAAATTCTAATTTTCCTGACACCTATTTTAGAGAACTTGATTAAGGACGGCATGATTTGAGTAGGTGTCTCATCTATGGTACATATATAAGTAATAAAATTCTTTACAGAAATGTCTTCTCTTGAATGGATAAATCACTACTCTGTCCCATATGCAAAAACATTTTGATATCAGATGTAGAATGTGGTGAAATCTTTTGCAGTATATGTGGACTAGTCACAGTTGATAGAGCTGAACAAAGAGGACCCGAATGGCGTTCATCAAACTTTACCGAAAATAATAATTGGCAAACTGGGGCGCCTCTTTCTCTTGCACGTCATGATAAAGGATTGTATACAGTAATTGGCAATAGTGTTAAGGATATTAGTAACGAGATCGATAATTATCACTTTCCTTCTGTTCGCAGATTAAGAAATTTGGATAGCCGGACTCAATTAGATGCTTCTACGAGGAATCTCAGGGAGGCATTCAGCCAGCTTGACAGATTGAGACATAAACTTGGATTATCTGATAGCGTTGTAGAGAAAGTAGCGTATATTTATAGGAAGGCACATGAAAGAAAACTAGTTCGAGGGAGGACAATCTCTGGAGTCTTGGGCGCAGCTGTTTATATAGCCTGCAGGGAAATCGGAAACCCTAGAACTATGAAAGATGTTGCCAGAGCAATAAACGTTACCCATAGAGAACTTAGACGAAACTACGGTATCCTTGTATTAGGTCTCGATCTAAAAATCCCATTGATAGATCCAATGAATTGCATAAGTAGGGTCGCAAACAAAATTGGCGTCAGTGAAAAGACAAGACGCCGTGCTATGAATTTAATGTCTATTGTTACTCAAAGTCGGGAATCAAATGGCAAGAATCCAATGGGCTTAGCGGCTACAGTTCTGTATCTATCTTGTTTAGCCCAGGGAGAATATAGGACACAATTTGTATTTGCTCAAGCGGGAGGCGTCACAGAAGTCACGATCCGAAATCTCGTTAAAGGAATTAGAAAATATACATTAATAGAAAGACATCCCAGCAGGAATGAATTTGCCTGATGATGTTTATATGAACGCAAAAAATAGAGTGTTCCACTTTTTGTCTATATAAGAAGCATTGGACTTATCCTTGCTTTTCAAATACTATTGTCCAGCGTCCGGATCTTTTCCCCAAAACTACTGTCCCTATGAAACTGCCCTTTCGATAAACTTTGGCATATTCTTTACTTGCTCCAATTAATGACATTAAGATATTATCTTTTTGATGATAACCGCTTTCTAATACCTTCATACTTAGTTTGTGGCTCGCCTTTACTATAATTTTTCTTGCATCAGACCACTCACCTTTCCAGGATAGAATTTCAAAAGTTCCGAAATGAGTCGTCGCAATTGAGTATCCATTAAGCATACACTCAAATTTCATGTTACTTTTCGCTGAAAATGAATTCATCCAATCTACTGCCTCTTCTCCCATTCCCTGTTCTACGGCGAAATTATCAGCACTTGCCAATATTGTAAATTGGCCTTCCTATTATTTTAATGAAGTCATTCGCAAATAAATTTACTAATATATCCTTTATCCCGTTGAATACAGAATTTAGTTTGATTGATTGCATAAGCTCATAATTCCTTTTCAAAGCGGCCACATAATATATGACAATAAATGGTTAGATGTAACACAACAAGCAAGCATTCAGACATGCATTCCTTTATTGAGTCACATTAAGTAAGTGTTATATCAATGTCCTAATAATTATCAATATCTGTAGCTCTGTATTTAACATATATAATCGGCTAAGCTGACTTTTAGCTTGAAGAGTAAAAAAAGTCAGTGTTTTAGTATATTGTAAAATACACATATCTTCGTCTGTTATGTTCACTGTGACTATAGACATGAGACTTGGTCACATGCACCTCAGATAATGTAGAAATTACTTAGTAGTAATTATCTAACTAATTGCTATTGAGTTTACTTTTCAGTTTATATTTGGTTAGACAATTATAAATAGAGGAGAGCGAAATTTTCATAGAAGTAACAAAAACAAGTACTAGTTCAAATGGAGTTGAACACGGAAACAACACTTTAGCTACCAAGCCTGATGAGGAAAGTAAGGACGTTAATTTGAATACGAACAAAAATTCTGTAGGTGATGTAAAAAAGGTTATGCAAATTCTGATTTCAAAGCAATCCCACCTGAGCGAATCTCCAATGTTAACAAAGGAACTTCATGGGAATGACAAGAAAATTTTGTCGTTATTAAGTAGAGAGGATACATCTCATTATTCATTTACTGGAATGAAGAGAAAATTGAATGTTCATCAGCAAAGTCTTACAAGAGCTCTGGCTAGACTCGAAGATCTTGGTTTCATTGAGAAATCCTCGGCAGGCTACAAATTAAATAAGAAAGGTGAAATCACCGAAATGCTTGCCGATAGTATTAATTCGGTAACTTCCATATGTCCACGAAATGTTACCTCGCTCCTTCTCCATGCCCGTATTCCAGTCAGAATTGATATACAAAAGATTCTAATAGGTTTACGTGGAAAATGGTTTGACAAATATCGATTTATAGGGTCCAAGAGTATCAGCAATGGATACGTGCTCAGATGGTTAAATGAAGACGGCTCGTTTGAGCTTATTTTAACCATAGTAGGAAATTATTGCATAATAGATACAAATGCTGCCTCGGAGGAGCTTAAGCTAGACGCAATGCTTGGTGCTTCAAGGCTAATTAAAGAAATCACGAGAATTGTCCAACGAAGATTATACGATTTCATGATAAGTCCTATTGGCAATAATCATATCGGTTTGGCACAGCAAATGAATTAGGGTCGTGGGTACTGACATGTCACATACTTGCTACTTAGCTGCGTGACTAATGTATTAAAACATGGTCATTTTATCCTACTGTTCTGTATATATTGATGATTAAAATGACCACTATAGTTGGTATCAAGACAAAAGAAGGAGTAGTGCTAGGTTCAGACAGAAGAGCTAGCAAGGGATTTTTCATTGGATCTAAAATAACCCAAAAGATAGCGAGAGTGGACGATACTCTTGCAATAGCAATTGCTGGACAATTATCAGATGCTGAGTACTTGATCAGAGTTGCCAAAGCAGAACGAAAACTTATGGAGTTACGTCGTGGATTTCCGTTGTCTGTAAAGGAGTCTACTAGATTAATTGCTAATCTAGCTTACTCTGGTCTTAAGAACTATCAGCCGTACTTTGTAGAATTGGTAGTAGCCGGTGTAGATGAGAATGGGGGACACATATACGCAGCAGATATGAGTGGAGCCATTACGAATGAAGATTTCACTTCCTCTGGTTCCGGATCTCCGATCGCTTACGGAGTACTTGAAAGTGCATACAATAAGAATATGACTAATGAACAAGCGAAAGAAATTGCAACTAAGGCTGTTGCAGCGGCGATGGAGCGAGATCCTGGATCTGGCAATGGGATTGACGTATTGGTAATACCGCATTTGGTAACGTTGACTTTGGATAGGAGAAAGTGATTTAGAAGTGTCTGACAACAACTTTACAAATATGGGAATTTCAGGAAATAACAGGTATCCTTCATACTATGGGCCTGGAGGAAGGTTAGTATTTGTAGATAGTGCAATAGAAGCAGTAAACAAAGGATCAACCACGATAGGAATAAAGACACCTGACTTTGCAATAATATCTAGCCAAATAAAACCAACAAGACCACTCGTTGAACCCTCCGAAAAAATATACTCAATAGATGATCATGTCGGAGCTACTGGTTCAGGATATATAGGAGACATATTGCAATTGATTGATGAAATTAGATTGTATGCGCAAAAGCATAGCATAACGTTTGAGACCCCAATAGAAATAGGATCTTTGGCAAGACATATCAGTTCTTACCTGCATGCATTTACAATTTATTCTGTGAGACCTCAAGCTGCATCTATACTAATTGCAGGTAAGGATCAAACTGGGATTCATCTTTACCAGGTAGATCCTAGTGGAACCTATTTTAGAGGGTCTGCATTTGTAATAGGCCAATCATCAGAAATAGCTCTCGAAATCATACAACGTGAGTACAGAGATAATATGAGTGTTGAGCAAGCTATTGAGTTAAGCAATAATGCCATTGAAAAAGCTCTAGCCGATAAACCGCTAATTGCCACAGGAGTAATTTCTATGAAGGATGGTAAATTCAAAAAGCTATGATTCGGATAGACACGTAATTATGGACGCGAACCAAATGCCTTTATGAGAAATCATAACCGGGTCTCTCACCTAGAATCACTGTAAGTTTTTCTGGATTCCCGTTCCTAATAAGAGATAGTTCTACTGAATCACCTACTTTTTTGCTTGTAAGATATAAGAGCAAATCATGCTTGCTTCTTATGTCATTACCATCTATACCAGCAATTATATCTCCACCAACTGAAATCGATCGTCCTTCGCGCGGCAAACTTACTACCCTGTCGCCACCTAATAAGCCAGCCTTAGAAGCTGGTCCGCTATCGTCAACATTAACGACAAGAAATCCTTTAGGCTCTTGAAGGTTCAAGACCTTTGCAATCGAAGATGTCATGTCTACTCCTTCAAGACCTAGCCATGGATGCTGATAAGACCCGGTTGAAATAAGGGAAGGAATTATCCTATTAACGGTATCAGAAGGTATCAGAAAATTCAAATTCTCTGCACCAAAGTCACCTAGTCCTAAGTCGCTTATTCCGATAACTTCACCTCTCATATTTACCGCAGGTCCACCGGAATTGCCGTGATTAACGGCAGCATCAGTTTGAATAAATTCAGGTTGGTCAAAGGTTACTCCCAGGCTTGACATTCCAGCTAGAATATTTTCGCCAGTACTTAGCATACCAGTAAATCCATATCTTCCTACGGCACTTACAATTCCAGTCGTGAACGTACCGATTAATCCTCTTGCACTCCCCAATATTGCTATTTGTTCCCCAGGCTTAACTAAACTGGAATTTCCTAATTGTAAAGGGGTTATCTCCAGATCTGAAGCATTCTCAATTCTAATTACGGCTAGATCAGAAAAAGGATCGGCACCAATTAATTTAGCGCTATAAACGCGACCGTTAGGGAATAACACGTCATAGCTCAAAGTACCAACACTGTCCGGTTCTGCCACATGCTGATTTGTAACTATGTGTCCGTTACTATCGAATATAAAGCCAGAACCTAAACTCAAGGGTCCAAGTTTACTATCGTACACATCTATCTGGACAACGGATTTTTCTAGTTTTTTATATAATTCAGTCAGAGAGTAATTGCTCTGATTCCCTAGCTCTGACGTAACATTAGATTGAAAGGCTTTGACTGACATAGGAGATAGAAGAACCAGAATTCCAAACAAGAGTAAAGAATTAGAAATCAAAAAAAAGAACAAGCATGATTTGTTCTGATTCATGTTTCTTGTTCAGGCTCCGAGTATTTAATAAGCATTGCTGCTTTTCAAGACTAACACTTTATCTGAGAAATGAAAATGAAATCGAGAGAAAGGATATAAAATAGTTACATCCTGAGAGAGATATTGTGAAACGGCATAGTGAAGTTGTCTGCATGTTAGGATGTATTTTAACATTCTGTACTTTGATGCTTATGACTTCATCAAATTCATACGCTCAATTGATAGATTACAATCGATTTGTAAACGAGACGTGGGGATTTGAAATACAGTATCCTACAGACTGGGAAGTAGATACCAAGAATTACGCTGAGGGTAACAACAGGTATACCAATCTTGTTACATTCTATTCTCCGCTTGAAAATGATGATGACAGATGGCGGGATTATGTTTTGATTGGATACGACAAAATCCCTAATGAAATGGATATTGATGGATACTTGAATGAAGCCATAGAACTTTACAAGGAGAGTGAAAACTTTTATCTTGTATCATCTAGCACTGATGCTGCTCTTTCGGGATTGCCAGCTTACACGGTGACCTATACCGATCGCGAGAGTGACCCTCCCATAAATGTGAAAATTACCGAGAGGGCAACTATAATAAATGGTAACGCTTTTTACATCAGATATACGGCTGAAGAAAATTCGTATTCGGATTATTTTCCTATTTTTAACGAGATGGCAGAGTCTTTTAAGATGACTGAAACGGCAGGAATAACAGAAGAAGAAATAGGTGAAACTGAAGTACAAGGATCGGATAGCGCTCTAGAAGAGAGTGTACCTAGCATTGAAGGGACTGCAACGGAATTTCAGGGGCTAAGTACACCATATGGACCAGGGTTGATATCATACGAAAATCAATTTTTTGGGATACGTAAATTAGTCTATCCGGATGATTGGTCCATAATTGAGAACGAAACGTCAATTCAACTTAGTTCACCGTTAAAGGCAAAGAGTGTCTCAGCACCGTCGGTCTATATTACAACATATCTATCAGATAATCGCACGGTAGAGGACTTTGCCGCTGACCATTTCAGATATTATAGTTCAAACCCCAACTATACTATGATTGAAGCTAAACCCATTAGGCTCGGAAATCAACCAGCGCACTTGGAAATAGTGGGGTTCATCCCTTATGGAACTAATGCATTCTATAAAGATCTCACGGTGCTTATTGTCAAAGAGGGTATCTTGTATGTTGTTGAATACGTGGCTGAAGACCAACAATATCAAAAATACCTGCCAACGGTTATCAATATGATTAAGTCTCTTGATTTAAGCTCCACGACCGAAGTTCAGGAGAATGAAAATATATCAGAGCCTCCGGCGATACTTAGTCCACTTTAGCTAGTCCAACATAACCCGTCCTGCAATCCTTAAATTATGCCTCCATCATGATTGTTCGCTGGTGCCCAATACGAATGTAAGTCCGATTCCAGTGGGGTGTGAGACAGTGATCAATCGAAAAAATGGTATTACTCTAACTATTGATTCATTCTATATAGTATAAGTGTTGGTATTGGTGTTGGTGTTGATATTATTTGACAGCCACATCTGTCTATGAGTAAAAGTGAACAAGTGCTAAATGTGCCAAAATATGTGTTAGGAATCCAAGATTTTATGACAAGATAATACTATGGATAACATATTGATTTCTCAAGAGAGATCTATCTCCTAAATGGATATAATTCTAGCTTTTGTCTACATGAATCACATATGACTAGTAATGGCTCCCGCTGCTCCAATTCTTCTTCAGGAACTGCACTGGTAGGACTATATATTTCAGTCTCAGGGGCTTCGTATGCTTTCTCACATATGTCACAGCGGGAGAACATCATCTTATGTCGCGGAAATGACCCACTGTCATTTTGGTGCTGCACAAACTTGATTGAGATCAGATTACTTAAACTCCTTTGAGACTCGTTTTCGAATAATAGGTTTATTCATTTTGTCTTAACTTGTTTCTAATTCCACAACAGTAAATTTGTATGCTAGTTATCAGCAGAGGAATTACTTCATTTAGGTGTTTATTTTGTATTAAGAGGATCATCGCAAGAATCTCTGAAAAAATAGAATTCGTCTTATGGGCTCAGATATCATAGTTCTACAATGATGAATTGAGCATTATTTCACGGTAATTTGGCTATATATGAGATTGAAGTGTTTCAAGAACGCGACTCAACCTCTTGAATAATATCTAGTATATTTTGAATTATCTGTAGGTGGTTTTTTTCATCTTTCATTATGGAAACTCTCAAGATATGATTCTCATCCAAGGGGAATGATGCAAGCTTAATTTTTTCCCTTTCTGTAAAGCTATATATCGCTTTGCCAAAAGCATTATCATAATCCTTACCTATTTGACTTCTTAATGCGAATTGAACATAAAGTTTCAATGAGTCGTTTTCGTCTTCCATAGATTCTAGACCATCCCTCATTCCACCTGCGATTAGTCTACCCATCCTTGTGATTACGCCAGCAAACCGAATATTTGCGTTGAGGGAAAGCACACTGCTACACAACAGTCGGAAATTATTGCTAGACAAGGATCAATATACTCTACAGAAGGTAGAATTTATAGATAAAGACTTCTTCACTAGCGAAGCTGAAAATTGTTTTTATATGCTTGATTGTTATCAAATGAATGAATGTTTAAGAACACATTGTGAATATTCATATTCAATCTGACTTGCTAGATTGTCGATGATCGCTTACTTCGTCCCGCACCAAATTTGGCCATTTAACCGGAATCGAATTTAGCTCTTATTATTTTGAACGCAAGTCCTTCCTCGTACATTGACTTAGAGATAACCTTCAAAATACCATCTTCGATTAACTTCAATCTTTTCTCATCTTCCGTTATGTCTCTAGGTACCATAACTTCAATTTCGACATTTAACTTTATATTTTTTCTTTGAACCACTTGAATACACGAAGTTCAGCTAAATAAAAGTTCATCTTACCAAGTTGTAAAGCCCAGAATTATTGATTGACAAGCTCTCTGGTGAGAGACAAATACATGATCTCCCTTTCATATCTGTAAAGAATCTAGTTCAATGCGTCTAAATGACAATGAGTAAACTAATTTCACCTAAAAAATGTCTTTCACGTAGATTGTACTTATTAGCCATTTAAATAGGTGAAGCGCATATCCCTTTCACTAGATGCTAATTTTATGGACATCAGAGTTCAGTGATAGATAGAAAGTGGTATGTAAGGGTATATGTATTCGTCATAAGGCACATAAGCCAGTAGGAACCGGACGTTATGTTCTTGGTCATAAACGCTGTCAAGTATGCGAAATATTCATAAAGTGGGAAGGATTTTTTTGTCCTTGCTGTGGATATCGATTGAGAACAAGACCGCGCAACTCTAGATATAAATCTAAATTAATGCAAATGAACAAGCAGCAAGAATTAATTGCCATCCAGAAACTAAAATGATCAAGATTAAATAATCCCCTTATTTGTTCTGAGACAGGACAAGTTATCTATTTTTGCTAACACTCTCTTTTTATAGTAACAACTAACAATTACAATATCTGAGTTTAAAGGTTTTGACCCCCAATATGATGAGCATATTTCTTTTGATGATAATTAATCAGGAGTCCAAACCAGATCATATTACAATAATACTGGATAAATTTGAAGTAGGTTAATGAGTAATGAGTAATTACATGAATTGAATTTGAAAATATTTTTTACTTGAGTAAAGGCTTTATACAATAACAACAGACATCTTCGAGCAGGAAGAAAAGTTGGAGAAAAGGACGAATCGCCCACATGGCGTTACTATAGTAGCAATCCTGATGATAATTAATGGAATTATACTCATAGCTGGAGCTGTTTTTACGATTTATTTTGTGCCAATACTTGTAGATCAAATCACAGGTACCCTTACTAGGAATATGACTGTTAGTTTCGGTCTTAATTTGACAGACGGTAATGAAATATCTCCGCAGATTGTTGCTTCTTTAACTGATACGATAATAACTATAGCAATGATTACTGCTGCCATTGGTATTGCAATAGGTATTGCATGTTTTCTATTGTCATGGGGCTTGTTCATGGCGAAAGGTTGGAGTTGGGTAGTTACTGTAATTCTCGCGATCATTTCTATTGTCTTTGGTCTCATGGCTGTTGGGGGTGGAGGTTTTGTGAATATTATCAGCATAATAATTAGTGGCCTCATATTATACTACTTGTATAGACCTACGGTAAAGGCATACTTCGGTAGAGTAAAGATACCTAGATGAGTTCTCATCAACTTTGCATAATTATCGAATAAACATTAGTTGATCAGCAAAAGCAACTATCAAGAATGGATAGCCGATTTCGTAGATAAATAGCAGAAAAACCGTCCTGGTGGTATTACGATTGTAGCTATCTTAATGATTATTAGCTAAATCAAATCCCTTGTAGGCGGGTCACTTGGTCTCATTGGAGGAATCGCTTTGTCTGTACTTGCTAACGATCCAGAATTTGGTATATTCGAGGCGGGATTGGTAGTTATCAGCTCTGTCATAATTGCCCTCCGTATAGCTAGTCGTTGCTAGGGGTTTATTTATTCGTAGGGATGGGCATGGTTAATCAAAGTAATAATTGCGATAATCTCGATAGTATTCAGCATTGTAGGAATCGCTTCTGGTTTACTTCATAATAATATCACTTTGATTATCAATGGTGTGATCGTCTACTACATATATCGCCCATAGGTCAAATCATAATTCGGAAAGCAAAAACTCTCTATACATTAGCTGCACGACAATTACCTTGAGGTACTTCGCAGTTAGTCGTTAGTCTCTCATTATTCTTACTACTTATATTCAAGCGTTAGGTCTATTAATTGCAAATATCGACTAATTCGATTAATTCTTAACAATAACAACTTTAATGAATTAGTAGGTTTCTATTATATAGCAATTGAAACTGGATCTGTTTCACTGGAAGCGCAATAGAGAACAGAAGGAGCATGAGGTATCATTTAAATGCAAACATTGTGGCACTACTTTTGGTGATAAAGAAAAGCTGAAGAGACATAATGAAAAGGCGCATAGTGGAAAAAAGTAAATAGCTTTTCAAAACTTACGCATTTTCATAAGCTTACTCTGTCTTCCTAAATTGTACAGCTATTTTAGAGAATTTAGATCAAAGGGCTGAGACAATGAATTCAACATGTAAAGCATCTTATTAATATACCTCTCCTTAGAGGGAACTAAGCCTAATTTTCTTTGGTAAAAATCGGTCAAATGTCCGATGAGGCAATCTGCTTCCTTCTTGTCATCGGAGGATATGTGAGTAAGGATCATTGCGTACCAATATTGAATCAAGGCATCTTCTCCAGCGATTGATTCTAAACCTATCAGAAACGAAAAATTAGAATCACATCTTCTACACAAGCCATTATGGGCTTCTGCATAAACTCTTTCAACTATGTGACCACATTTTGCTTTGAACATTCTCTTGATAATAATTTTCTCATTAGACATATTAGTGCTTTGGACGCAAACTAGTATTGAATTTTCATTTTTTTGGATCACGCGTTCGCATTCCTCTTTGGAGTTTCCAAAAAACCTATCAGGGTTTTATTGAAAGCTTCCTAGTCAACATCAACATAGTTTTTTCAATCTTATCAGATATGCCAACGAACATGAATGAAACTCCCACACCCAAAATAACCCCTCCCACTACATCCAAAGGGAAATGATGTCCAAGATATACTCTGGACACACAAACTAATGCTGCCTCTGCAGCTAAGGCGATTGAAATTAGTATTCTATTCTTTGTTCTAAATAGTACCAAAGCAGTGGCCGCGGCGGCTGATACAATTGTGGCATGCCCAGAAGGAAAAGAATATTCATTGTCAGAAGGTAGTAAAAAAGATATTTGTTGATCTGGTCTAGGTCTAGCGACAATGTCTTTAACAATCATGGAAATTGGTATCAATACAAGAATAGATAAGGACATCACAACCGCAGTCTTTCTTCCTTCGCGCCCTCCAAAAACGGCTATTAAAACTATGAATATGGGTAAAACTGCCTCTCTACCGTATTGAGTCATAAAGATCATGTATTGGTTAAGCCATTGGATGTGAGATTTGACCATATCGTTAGCCAAACTTTTGTCATACTTAATGATGAGAGACAACATGTTATGGTGGTTAGCTAAGTTGAGTTTAGGTGAGACTATAGCAGAGAGTATGATGAAAATAATGACAAGAATGATAGCAATTACAACATATTTACTCTTCATTATTACTTTGCCAATATTGATCAGACCAATTAACTCTTTGGTATACTCCAAATTCAAGGAATCAATATGTGCCTTTAGAGAAAAGAGTAAGTCTTTTCAATAGTCCATTCTGGGATACTAATAAATTTCTAAATAACATGAGTATCAGGAATGTTTTTTTGAAACATCCTCAGTCGTAATATTATGATAAATGTAAATGTCACAAGCAAATCATATTCTAGAATATTGGTCCCAGTTGATGGATCAGGACCCTCCAAGAATGCGGCATATTATGGCATATCACTTGCAGAGAAGTACAATGCTAAATTGATTGTGTTAAATGTAGATAATCTACGTTCTCTTAAGAAGACATTTTCCTCATTCCTTACTGCTCCAACGTATGGAACGGAGGATATGGAACGGAAAAAGGAAGAGATGCAAAAATTTCTAGACGAAATTCTAAAACTAGGTGAAGAGAGCTCGGTAGAGGTAAAAATCCAGATCATTGAGGATTCTGGATCCGTGATACATGCAATTTTGGAGTACGCAGAAAATGAAAAGACTGATTTAATCATAGTTGGAACTAGAGGTCATTCGAAAGTTAAAAAGCTGTTACTTGGAAGTGTGGCAGAAGGTGTAGTAACATATGCTCATTGTGCAGTTCTCGTGGTAAAGTGAAATCAATAGGGTCTAGTTATATAATGTCAATACTCTGATTCCAAATACTTGTTGAACATTTGTAATTTTATATCAATAGCAAAATAATACATGTGCTTCACCCGTTTCATCATAATAAGAGTATGTTATTACCCTATATCCGGACTTCAAGCTGATATTTGGGCTTGGATATCCTGTAAAAAGTGAATAGTTCGGTAGATATATTATTCGAACCATAAGTGTAGAAAAATCTTTAAGCAATGTTCCTGTCCAAAATCATCTGTCTGTCCATTGGAACTTAGAACATAGGAGGACATTCAAGTGCATGATTTTGTGCATTGCAGTATCAGCTTTTGTAGCTAGTGCCTTAATAATCCTTGCACCTGAAAGTGAAAGATATGCCGTTATCATTTTGAATTTAATTGTGACGGGTGCTATTGCTTCTGGTTTAGGGATTGTCGCAATTTGTCGGCATGGGATTCATGGAATTCATGGAAAATCGTACTTCTTCCTTACCGCAGGGCTTATCATGTGGTTGTCGGCGGACATAACTCTTGGGTACTTTTATTATACATATGGAATAAAAGAGCAAAAGCTAGTTTCTCTTACAGATTTTTTTTGGATAGCTGGATACTTTTTTTTGTGTTTACATCTGGTCATGACAATCAAACTCTTGGAAAATAAAATCAATTTCAGAATCATTGTTATACCATCAGTTGGTACGGCTTTACTTATTATTAATAACATATTTACATTAACGCCTAAAGCTTTTCAAAGCGAGGAATATTTGGCAGCTTACATTTTAACTATTATCTATCCGATTCTGGATTTGTCTTTGATAATTCCCTCAATATTAATACTCATAAATTTCAGGAAGGATTATACACAGTCCATACCATGGATTTTATCCTCTTTTTCCTTATTAATCAATGCTATAGCAGATGACGGATATGTACGTGACTTCGTAGGTAATAACTTTCATCATCTATGGTTTTGGGATCTTTTTTATGTGACAGATTTCATAATTATGGCAGGCGCTCTTTTTTGGATTAACAGATTTCAAATTACACACGCGCTAACGAGAGAAGGGTAGAGGCAAAAGTAACACTAATGATGTTACACACTGTCCATAAAATAGAGTGATAACTGAAGAAAGTTCATTGAACTTGAGAAGTATTCAATATTTGTCTTCTAGAGTAAATCGTAGATACGTGGTTTAAAATCCTTGAACCTTTGTCTACGAATATCTCGATATTTCTTTATGTCAATTGTTACTACACGAACTTCAGGACGCGAAGATAGGACATTCACTGTAGGCAAGGCTATGTCATTGGTTTTATCATAATTTAAATCGATGATAGTACTTTTACCTCCATACTTCTTGCCACAAATATTAGGGGCAACTACTGGGATTCTGTTTTCTAGTGCTCTTGCTTGAAGATATATCTGCCAAGGTTTGATACCCACTGTTCTAATTTTTGATGGAATGAACAGAATATCTGCTCCTTTTAAGGTAAGTGCTCTTGACACCTCTGGAAAGACGGAGTCATAGCAAATAACTACACCAAATTTGAAATCTCGAAAATTGAATACCTCGGCTTGATGTCCTGCCTTTACTTCCCGCATTTGAGCTCTAAATGGATGGATCTTTAGTTGTCTACCTACAATCTTTCCATTTCTCGATATAATAGGACACGAGATGTAATGGTCACCATTAATTCGTTCAAGAAAGGCTCCACTCACAATTGTGCTTTTTTTTTCTTTGGCGAGTTCAAGAATCTTCGAAAATTCATCCTCAAAATCATTTACGATGCCTGTGTACCACAATTCTGGTAAACAAATAACATCAAAATTGACACCTTTGAAACGTTTCAAGACTTTTTCGAAATAGTACAACGATTGTAGCTTTGATTTATAACTTGATGGTTGTATTAACGCGATTCTAATCAATGACGACTCAGTTTCTTGCCGGGATTAATTATCTTTACAAATATTAATCAACCATCGTTATTTCAAAAGTTTCCAAATAAGATTAATTGGCTTCATATCAAATGAACATATTCAAATATGGTATAGTAAAAGGGTATCTTGAGTACAGAAGTGTAACGTGAATTAATGTTCGAAATAAATGAACTTTCAAGGCAGTAAATTATATAACGCATACTATTACAATATTTTGAGTTATTTGGAGCAGAATAGCTTTCCGATGAGGGAATGGCATGTTAAGCACATGGAGGAAACTCTTGTAAAATTTGTTAAGGGTCTGACGGAAAATGCAACGCGGTGGGAAAAAAGGAATCACAAGAAGTACGGACGAATAGGAAAAGTATGTCGCAGAATCGAATACGATATTAAACATGGTGTAACCAACAAGGAAGTTTGTTCCTTTTTGCAATTAATACGAAATGATTCATCCTTTTCTGATCTTAGGACTTACGAAGGCTCTATGGAAAGACTTAATGAGATACAGGCATATTTTATGGAATCCTTGGATGTCAGTAATTATGGCCAGGTTTGGAATAACTATCCTGTTCGATAAGTTAGCATCGAGCAATTGCCCGATCGCTCTTGATTAGCTCGTTATTTAGAACTACTACTAATCCTTTCTGGGGGATCCACAATTCGATTGCGACCAAATACTCTAAATTTGAACTGTTTTCCGTACAAGCTGGCATAAAAGTCCGAATAGCTTTTTGCTACATCATATGTAGAAAAGATACGTCTCAAACCATCAAGAATGACCCTGTCCCCGAACACGTCAACAATTTCTATAACATATGATTTTGGCATACGCCTTACGTGTTTTACTACAATGTAAATGGTAATTAGCAAGAAAGCAACCACAGTAACCAGCACCAATGCTTGTTCAAAGCCCTTGACAAAGTTTAGAAAGGAGTTAATTACATTCTGTTCCAGCCACTTGTAAGTAAGCCCAAAAAGGACAACAAAAACGGAAATGATAGAGCCGAACACGCTGCTAGTCACCTTATCCATATCATTCTAGCTGAATCTTAATCAATCAATAAATCATCCTCAGACGCGTCGATAGCTATCCAGCCGGATGCAACCTTTCCAATCAAAATATGGGCATATGTTAATGGTTCATTTGGGACCAATAAGAAATAACTTATCTCATACTATATAAAGTGTTATGAAATCATGCGAGTCACTTCTTTTTTACTTGAGAACTTAATTGTCTGCCTGTCAATAGGAGGGTTCCAAAAAGTTTTTGGATATCTAACTGCACTCTTGTCGAACACAATTCTACAAATGGGAGCTACCTAGTCTTGT